>NZ_JBEOVA010000030.1:0-93765 GCF_040295225.1 Streptomyces sp. NPDC002896
GACCTCACCCAGCCCGCCGGAGCCGACGTCCTGCGCGACCTCGTCAAAGGCGCCGACGTCCTCGTGCAGAACCTCTCCCCCGGCGCCATGGACCGATTCGGCCTCGGCTACGACGAGCTCAGCGCCATCAACCCCCGCCTGATCATGGCTTCAGGCACCGGCTTCGGATCCTTCGGCCCCTACGCCGGCGAATCCGCCATGGACCTCACCATCCAAGCCCGCAGCGCCATCATGAGCACCACCGGCTTCGCCGACGGCGCCCCCGTCCGCACCGGACCCTCGATGGTGGACTTCATGGCCGGGACGCACATCCTGGCCGGCGTGCTCGCCGCGCTGTTCCAGCGGACACACACGGGGCGCGGCCAGCACGTCGAGGTCGCCCTCCAGGACGCCGTCGTCCCGTCCCTGACCTCCAACATCGCCGGACTCCTCAGCAAGAACACCGCCGACTTCGAACGCACCGGCAACCGCCACGGCGGCATGTCGGTCACGCCCTACAACGCGTACCCGGCCGCGGACGGTTGGGTGACGGTGCTCTGCCCGACCGACAAGCACTGGGACCGGCTGCGGGGCGTGATGAACGACCCGGCCGCCGACGACCCGCGGTTCGCCACCATGCCCGGCCGCTGCGAGCACATGGACGAGGTGGACGCCGTCGTCGGCGCCTGGACCCGGACGCGGAGCAAGGACGAGATCGTCGCCGCGCTGAAGGACCTCAAGATTCCGTGCGCGCCGGTGGTGACCCTGCCGGAACTCCTGGAGGACCCGCACATCCGCGAACGCGGCGTGCTGCGCACCGTCGAGGACGAGCAGGGCTCGTTCATGACTCTCGGCAGCCCGCTCTTCCTCTCCGACTCGCCCATGGTCGAACCCACCCGCTCCGGCGGACTCGGCGAGCACACCGACCAGGTTCTCTCCGACGAACTCGGCCTGTCCGCCGACGACATCGCAAAGCTCCGCGACGCCGGAGCCATCTGACCATCGCTCACACGCCGTGAACGAACCAGCCCAACTACCCATGCGGGAGTACCGCGTACGAGCTGCGCGCCCGTGACGCGACACGACAGAAGGAGCGACAGCACGTGAGCGCTGAACCTGATCTGAGGATCCGGCATGTGGCCCCGGCCTTCCGCACGTTCTGCGGTGAGGGAGCACTGGATGCCCTGCCGCGAGAACTGGCGCGGGTCGGCGCACGCCGCGCGGTGATCATCTGCATTCCCGCGGTGGCGGCGCACACCGAGGCGATGGGCCGTGTCCATGAGGCGCTCGGTGAACGCCTCGTCGGGCAGTTCGACGGGGTCGAGGAACACAGCCCTCTGCCCTCGGTCGAGCGTGCCAGGGACTTCCTGGCCGAGCACGAGGCGGACGCGGTGATCGCCATCGGCGGTGGCTCGTCGGTCGTCACGGCCCGCGCGGCCACCATGCTGCTGGGCGAGGGCAAGGACGTACGGCAGCTGTGCACCCGGCGGGAGGACGGCCGGCTCGTGAGCCCGAAGCTCGCCGCGCCGAAGCTGCCGCAGTGGGTGGTGCCGAGCTCGCCGACCACGGCCTTCGCCAAGGCGGGTGCCGCTGTACGCGACCCGGAGACGGGGGAGCGGCTCGCGCTCTACGACCCGAAGGCCCGGGCCCAGGGTGTCGTCCTCGACGCGGGGATGGCGCTCACCGCGCCCCCGCGGCTGAGCTGGTCGGCGGCCCTGAACATCTTCTCGATGGCGGTGGAGGGCCTGCAGTCCCGTCAGGTGGATCCGCTCGCCGACGCACAGCTGGCGCATGCGCTGCGCACCGTCGTGACCTGGCTGCCACGGGTCGCGAAGGACCCGGAACTGGCGGCCCCGCGACTGCAGTTGATGCTTGCGGCGATCATGAGCGGCCAGGGGAGCGACCACACCGGCGGCGGACTCGCGCAGGCCCTGTCGCACGCCATCGGGCCGAGGTCCTCGGCGCCCAACGGCGTCGTCGAAGCCCTGCTGCTGCCGCACGCCATGCGATTCAACGCGAGCGTCGTCCCCGGCCGGCTCGCGGCCATCGGGGAGTACTTGGGCCTTGTCGACGGCAGCGCGGAAGCGGCCGTCGCGGAGGTCGAGCGCCTCCTGGACGTCTTCGAGGCGCCTCGCCGCCTCCAGGACATCGGTGTCGAGCAGGAGTCGCTCGCCGAGGCGGCCTCCCACGCCATGGACGACTGGGCCATCACCGCAGGGCCGCGCCTTCCCGAGGAGCAGGACGTCCGCGAGTTGATCAACGGCGCTTGGTAGCAGCCGAATCCCCCATTGCGAACCGTTACGACGATTGACGATCACAGAGGAAGTGCGATGACAACGACGGAAACCCCGCAGGGCGACAGGATCGGCAAGGAACTCGCCACCGGCAAGTTCACCGAAGAGATGCTGACGAGCATGCGGAACCTGATCGGTACCGAGCTGCGCACGGACGCGTGCGTGAACAATGAATACGCCACCCGACTGGCCATCCTGCGGTTTGCCGAAGGCATCGGTGACGACAACCCGTTGTGGACGGACGAGGAGTACGCGGCCAAGGGCCCGTTCGGCGAGATCGTCGCCCCGCCGAGCTTCATCTTCGCCTGCCTGGGCTCGGTCCAGGTCGGATGGCGTGGTCTCGGCGGGTTCCACGCCGAGACCGACGTGACCTTCCACGCCCCGATCCGCGTCGGAGACAAGATCACGGCACGTGTCTGGTTCGACGGTTTCGACGACCCGGTCGAGAGCGCCTTCGGCGGCCGCCGGATCAAGGACTACCTGCGTCAGGAGTACTGGAACCAGGACGGTCAGCTCGTCGCGAGGTTCATCTGCTCGCGGATGCGCTTCGAACGCGGCGAGATGCAGAAGCGCCGCAGCTCGCGGGCGATCGAGCTCCCGCATCCGTGGACGGGCGAGGAGCTCGAGAAGATCGAAGAGGACATCCTCAACGAGGCCCCGCGCGGTGCTGAGCCGCGGTACTGGGAGGACGTCCAGGTCGGCGATGAGCTCGACACCCTGACCAAGGGCCCGATCGGGCTCACCGACGAGATCGCCTACGTGGCTTCCGGTGCCGCACCGATCCCGCGCCTGTCCGCGCACGGCGTGGCGCTGCGCCGCTACCGCAAGCACCCGAAGTGGGCCTTCCGCGACCCCAACACGCAGGCCCTCGAGCCGGTGTACTCGGTGCACTACAACGACTACGCCGCTCGGCTTCAGGGCGCGCAGATCGCCTACGACGTCGGCATCCAGCGCACCTGCTGGCAGCTCCACACACTCACGCACTGGATCGGTGACACCGGCTCGGTGAAGGCGATCCACGGTCAGTACCGGGCGCACGTCTACCTGTCGGACGTCGTCCGGCTGGGCGGCAAGGTCGTGGGCAAGGAAGTCGACGCTGACGGCGACGCCGTGGTGCACCTGGAGACCTGGGCGTACAACCAGCGGGAGCAGAACTGCATGCCGGGCACGGCGGCCGTCGCTCTGCCGCGGCGCCTGGCGGCGGAGGTGTGACACCGGCACACCTTGCCGGTCCGTCAGATGTGTGAGCAGTGGGGGGTCTTCGTACCAGTACGCACTGGTACGAAGACCCCCCACTGCGGCATGGGCGTCACCACTGCATTGCCTCGCCCTGAGGCGTTGACACCGCCGTGCAGGTGTCCGTAGCGTTACAGACGTAATAACGATCGCTAGTTCTTATATACGAACAATGGCTGCTGTGACAAGGCTCGAGGAGTGTGTTCGGTGATCGAACGCGACCAGATCTTCATCAACGGCAAGTGGGTGCCCTCGGCGGGCACCGATGTCATCGAGGCGATCAATCCGGTAACCGAGGAGGCCGTCGTCACGATTCCGGCCGGGACGGCAGTGGACGTCGACGCCGCCGCCGAGGCAGCCGCCGCGGCCTTCCCTGCCTGGTCGAAGACCACGGTCGAGGAGCGTGCGGGATTCCTGCGCAAGCTCGCCGAGCTGACGGAGAAGCGCTCCGACGAGATCACCAGGGCCGTCGTCAGCGAGATCGGCCAGCCCTACGCGATCGCCGCCGAGGCCCAGGGGGCCTCCGCCGTCACGGACCTGGTGAGCATCGCCGACAGCCTGCCGGGGATCACCTGGCAGGAGCAGGTCGACCACACCGTCGTCACCCGGGAGCCGGCCGGCGTCGTCGGCGCGATCACGCCGTGGAACGGCCCCATGCGGATGGTCTGCATGAAGGCCGGCGCGGCGATCGCGGCCGGGTGCACCGTCGTGCTCAAGGGCACCGAGGTTGCACCGCTCAGCTCGTTCATCTTCGCCGAGATGGCCGCCGACGCGGGCTTGCCCGACGGGGTGTTCAACCTCGTGTCCGGGACCGGCCCCGAGGTCGGCGAGGCCATCGTCACCCACCCGCTGGTCGACATGGTCTCCCTCACCGGATCCGTCCGGGCAGGCCGTCGGGTGATGGAGCTGGCCGCCCAGGGCGTGAAGAAGGTCGCTCTCGAACTCGGTGGCAAGTCGGCGAACGTCATCATGGAGGACGCCGATCTGGCGCGGGCCATCGAAGTCGGCATGGAGGATGCCTTCCGCAACTCCGGTCAGGTGTGCGGCGGGCTGTCCCGGGTCCTCGTCCCTCGCTCCCGGCTGGCCGAGGCCGAGGAGATCGCCGTCCGCAAGGCCGAGAGCTACGTCCTGGGCGACCCCTACGACCCTGCCACCACGCTCGGCCCGGTCGCCAACGTCCACCAGCGTCAGCGGATCCGCGACTACATACAGTCCGGACTCGACGAGGGCGTGCGCCTCCTCACCGGCGGCCCGGACGCCCCCGAAGGACTCGACCGCGGCTTCTTCGTTCGGCCCACCGTCTTCTCCGGCGACAACACCTCGCGCATCGCGCGCGAGGAGATCTTCGGCCCGGTCGTGGTGATCATCCCGTTCGACGACGAGGACGACGCCTTCCGGATCGCCAACGACACCGACTACGGACTCGCCGGAGCGATCTGGGCCGGGACCGACGAGCGGGCCCGCGGCCTCGCGGGCAGGCTGCGCGCCGGACGCATCCGCATCAACGGCTCCCCGGTCAACCAGCGCGCTCCGCACGGCGGCTTCAAACTCTCCGGCATCGGCCGCGAGTTCGGCCGCTACGGCATCGAGGAGTTCCTCGAGTACAAGTCCATCGGCTGACCGGGAGATCGACATGATCACGGTCAACGCCCGTTCGGACGCGGGCCCTGACGAGACGTTCAAGCCGATGGCGCTGCAGCGCAGGGACGTCGGACCGGGCGACGTCCTGATCGACATCGCCTACTGCGGTATCTGCCACACCGACGTCAGCCGCGCACGCAGCGAGTTCGGCCAGACGCACTACCCGCTCGTCCCCGGCCACGAGATCGCCGGCACCGTCTCCGCCGTCGGCTCCGAGGTCCGCAAGTTCGCGGTCGGAGACCGGGTCGGAGTCGGGTGTCTGGTCGACTCCTGCCGGGAGTGCGACTACTGCCGCGCAGGCATGGAGCCCTACTGCCGCAACGGACACATCCGCACGTACAACTGCCTTGACCGTACTGGACAGTTCACCCAGGGCGGCTACAGCGAGAAGATCGTCGTCGACGAGGGCTACGTCCTCCGGATCCCGGACGGTATCCCGCTGGAGGAGGCCGCCCCGTTGCTGTGCGCTGGGATCACGCTGTACTCCCCATTGCGGCACTGGAAAGCCGGGCCGGGCGTCAAAGTCGCCATCATCGGCTTCGGCGGACTCGGGCACGTAGGAGTTCCGATCTCGGCGGCACTCGGGGCGCACACCACAGTCTTCGACCTCACGATGGACAAGAAGGCCGACGCCTACCGCCGTGGAGCCGACGACTACCGGCTGTCCACGGACCCGGCGATCTTCACCGATTTCGCCGGTGCCTTCGACCTCATCCTCTCCACGGTGCCCGCGAACCTCGACTACGACGCGTTCCTGGAACTCCTCGCGCTGGACGGGACGTTCGTGAGCCTCGGCGTCCCGAAGGAGCGCCTCTCACTCGACGTGTTCTCGCTGCTGAACAACCGGCGATCGCTCGCGGGCACCCTGGTGGGCGGCATCGAGGAGACGCAGGAGATGCTCGACTTCTGTTCCCGAAACGGGATCACCCCTGAGGTCGAGGTCGTCGCTGCCGACGAGATCGACGCGGCGTACGACCGGGTCGCAGCCGGGGACGTCCGGTACCGGTTCGTCATCGACATCGCGACGATGGCGGCCGGCTGAGCCAGCGAGTCGGTGACACGGCTATCTCGACAACACCACAACGAAGTGGAAAGGCCGTCCATAGATGACGACCAAGTGGGTCATAGACGCCGTGAAACTCGGCGAGCTCCGTGACGTCCCGGCCAAAGAGGTCTACCTCGACGACCACAGCCCTCGGGTCATCAGCATGCCGCTGGTGATGTTCGTCCTGAGGTCGCGCAACCGGACCGTGGTCGTGGACACGGGCGGCCCGGCCGACGAGGAACAGATCCGTCGCAGGATTCCCTACGGGTACGTGGTGGGCAAGGGGGAGCACGTGGGGACCGCGCTCGCCCGTCTGGGGGTGCGTGCCGACGACGTCGATCTGATCGTCAACACTCATCTGCACTGGGACCATTGCTCGAACAACGACGCGTTCCCCAACGCCGAGATACTCGTCCAGCGCGCAGAACTGGGACACGCCACCGGACCGTCCCCGGAACCCACGGGCGCCTACGGGATTCACGGCGACGCGGTGCCGCCCTTCGCCCGGTGCCTGGAGCGGATTCGCCCCCTCGACGGCGCGAGCGAGATCGCGCCCGGGCTTGGCGTCCTGCCACTGCCGGGACATTCACCCGGGTCGCAGGGGGTACGCGTCGACACGGGCGAGGGCACCTTCGTCATCACGGGTGACTGCGTCGACACCTTCGACAACTGGGACAACGCGGGAGCCGAACTGCCGCTGCCATCCGGCCGGTTCACGGACCTCGACGCCTTCCGCGCCAGCCTCGCTCACCTCAAGGGCACCGGCTGGACACCCCTGCCCAGCCACGATCACACGGTGGTCGAGAAGGCGGCCTTCGGCTACTGATGCCCCTCGGGCTCTCCAGGAGGATCGATGACGTTGCCCGACCAGCAGGATCAGCAGCAGACCGTACGGACGACGTCTGTGCCCACTCGCGACGGCAAGCAGATGCGCCGCATCGCACTGGCGGGTTTCACCGGCACCGTGATCGAGTTCTACGACCTGACGTTGTACGCGGTGGCCGCCTCCCTGGTGTTCGCCGGTGTTGCGACGACCGGTTGAATCCGCCCTGCCCGGACTCTAGCTGGCTCGGCGGTACTCGTTGATCAGGCCTGCGACGGCTTGGTGGCGTTCGATCCGGGTTGTGGGCAGGGGAATGATGTCGGGGTCGTCGTGGGGCGCGAGCTGGTTGCGGCCCTGGTGGGGCCGGTGGCTGTTGAAATGGCGGGCGTAGTCGTGGAGGAGCTTCTCGGGTGGCCGCGGTCGATCAGCAGCACCCGGTCGGTGCACTCCTCCAGTGCTGAGCGCACGAACCGCTCCGCGTACGGGTTGCAGTTGGGGCTGCGTGGGGGGATCTTGGCCACGGTAATGCCCTCACTCGCGAACACGGCGTCGAATGCGGTGGTGAACTTCGCGTCGCGGTCGCGGATGAGGTGGGTGAAGGAGGCGGTGCGGTCGCCGAGTTGCCACAGCAGCTGGCGGGCCTGCTGGGTGGCCCAGGCGGCGGTGGGGTGGGAGGTGACGCCAAGGATGTGGACGGTGCGGGTGCGTACTTCCATTGACGAACAGGGCGTACAGCCGCTGCAGTCCGATAGTGTCGAGATGAAAGAGATCGGTGGCGAGCAGGCCGCTGGTCTGGGCCTTGAGGAACGCGGCCCACTCGCGGCGCACGGGATGGCGGCGCGGCGCGGGGCCGACCCCGGCCGCGCGCAGGACCCGGCGGACGGTGGCCGCGCTGACCTTGTGCCCCAGGCGGCGCAGTTCGCCGTGCACGCGCCGGAACCCCCACAGGGGATTCTCTGTGCCGAGTCGGAAGATCAGGTCGCGGAGCTCGTCTGGCAGGGGTTGGCGTCCTGCCGACGGCGGCTGCGTCCACTTCTTCTTCACCAGGCGCTGATGCCAGGCGAGCAGGGTGCGTGGGGAGACGATCCGGTGCCCGCGAAGCGCCCGGGGGAGCAGCCGGGCCAGGGCGGGGAGCAGCGCCCGGTCCGGCCAGCTGGATTTGGGAGCGGGGACCTGGCGGCGCAGCACCGCGACCTCGTGCCGCAGGATCAGTATCTCCCGGAGGACTTCCCAGACGGCGGAGGCGGCGACCTTGATGCCCAAAGCCGCGAGTTCGCCGTGGATTCGGCGATACCCCCAGGAGGAATTCTCGTGGGCCAGGCTCAGGACCAGCGCGCGGATCGAGCGGATCGTGGTCGGACGTCCGCGCCGCTTTGGCACGCAGGTCGCGGCGTGGCGTCGTTTGAGCAGGTCGCGGTGTCACCGCAAGATCGTGTCCGGGCCTACCAGCAGCAGGAGGTGGCGCAGCTTGTCTATCGGGAGGTGGTGGAGCAGGCCGACGAGGATTACGCGATCGGTGTCGGTGAATGAGGGCTTGCTGACCTGGTGTTGCAGCACCAGTAGTTGGTGCCGCAGTGCCAGGATCTTGATGCCTTTGTCCCGGTCGCTCATCGGCAGCAGACGCAGGAGGGCGAAGGCGTTGGTCGCGGCGAGGTAGGCCAGGCGCAGCAGCACGACGGATCATGATGCCGCCCGGCCCCTGTCCACGTGAAGATCGCGGGGCGAGCGGCGGGCATGGCCAGAGATCGTGATCAAGGCCGGCACCTGGGCGGATGATTTATCGGCACCCGCAGAGGTGCCGACAGAGACTGGACCCGCCCGGCGGACTTCCCCGTCTACGCCATGACCAGCCCTTCCCGTCGACAGAGGAGCCCACAGATGTCCCGCACGTAGTCTGCTGCCGTTCGGGCCGTGCTGGAAAACTCCGAGAGCGCCGTGGTCCTTGTCTGCGGCGTTGCTCGCTGCCCCCTTCCCGCCCGCGGCCCAGGCCCTGAACGCGCGCCCGATTCCGGCCGAGGCCGCCCCGGCCGAGGAACTGGCAGCGCTGGCTGCACAAGCTGATCGAGAGGCTGCTGGCCTGGGAGCCGGCCGAGCGGTTCGAGTACAGCAGGAGTGAGGGAGTCCGGACAGGAACGCCGGTCGGCCGTCCGCCATGCGGTCCGGCCCCTGGGGTCAGCCGAAGCGCTCGATGCGGATCCGCTCCACGGGCTGGCCCAACTCGGCGAGGAGCCGGGAGGCGTGCTCCGCGAAACCGTTGGAGCCGCAGACGTACGCCTCCCAGCCCGCAGCCGGCGGCTGCTCGAGGTACGGCTCGAGGTGGGCGGCCGAGAGGCGGCCGGGGCGCACTCCGGGCGGAGCGGTACGCGTGAAGAAGGGGGTGGTCTCGTCCCCGTACTCGTCCCCGTAGATCAGGTCTTCGGGTGCGCGCGCCGAGACCAGCAGGCGTATCGGGACGGTCAGTCGGCGCCGGCGGTGGTGGCGGACCATCGACATCAGCGGTACGACGCCGGAGCCGGCGCCGAGCAGCAGCGCGGGCCGGTCGCCGGGCCAGGCGAAGAACCCGCTGAGCGGGCCGCGCACCTCGACGGTGTCGCCGGGCCGGGCGACTTGGTGGAACCATCCGGACACCTCGCCACCCTCGACATGGTCGAGGGTGAGCTCGACGTGGCCGGTGTCGTCGGGCGGTGAGGCGATGGAGTAGTGGCGCTGGGCGACGTAGCCGTCGGCGGCCGTCAGGCGCAGCATCAGGTGCTGGCCGGGCAGATGACCCGCCCAGCCTGGCACGGCGAACCGGAACGTCGAGGCGCGCGGCGTCTCGCGGAGGATTTCTACGAGGCGGGCCGGCTGCCAGGTCGCCGCAGCGCGGTTGCTCACGGCGATCCGCCCCGGCACGGCGAACCGGGTCGGGGGCGTGAAGGTCTCAGTCACCGGCGTACCGCTCCTCGTTCCAGGGGTTTCCGCGTGCGTGGTAGCCGTTCTGCTCCCAGAAGCCCGGCTCGTCTTGGTCGAGGATGCGCAGGCCCGCGATCCACTTGGCGCTCTTCCAGAAGTACAGGTGCGGTACGAGGAGCCGTGCCGGACCGCCGTGTTCGGGGGCCAGCGGCTTGCCGTCGAACTCCCAGGCGATCCAGGCGCGGCCGCCCGTCAGGTCTGACAGCGGAAGGTTCGTCGTGTACCCGGTGTGTGCGTACGCGACGGCGTGTGTGGCGGAGGGGTGGGGGCGTGCGAGGTCCAGGAACGTGTCCAGGGACACCCCGCCGAACCGCACCCCGAACTTCGACCAGCTGGTGACGCAGTGGATGTCGCCTTCGTACGCGGATGGCGGAAGCGCGTGCGCCTCGTCCCAGGACCAGGTGCATCCCTCGGCCACCAGGCCGTCGATGCGGAACGTCCAGTCGGCGGGCGTGAGGTGGGGGGTGACTTCGGCGGACAGTACGGGCCAGGAGTCCCCGGCGTCGTACTGGCCGGGTGGCAGCCGCGGATCGCGGTCCTCCGCGCGGGAGCGTCCGGTGAAGCCTCGGGTGACGGTCATGACAGAGCCTCTACGTCTGACAGGGCCTCGAGGTCGGCCAGGGCGGCGGTCTCGTCGAGTGTGGTGAGCGCGCGGTCGCGCATCAGCACGCGCCCGTCGACGACCGTGTCGCGCACGTCGGAGGACTGGGCGGCGTAGGCGAGCATCGACCACGCGTCGTGGCGGGGCGTGAGATGCGGCCGGTTGAGGTCCAGCACGATCAGGTCTGCGCGCTTGCCCGCCTCCAGGGAGCCCAGATGCGCGTCGAGACCCAGCGCGCGGGCGCCCTCGATCGTCGCCATGCGCACGGCCTGCTCGGCGCCGACCGCCGTGGGGTCACCGCCCGCCTTGTGCACGAGTGCCGCCTGCCGCACCGCTCCCAGCAGGTCGAGTGTGTTCGAGCTGACCGCTCCGTCCGTGCCGAGGCCGACGGTCACACCCGCGCCGAGCAGCCGGGGCACGGGAGCGATCCCGCAGCCGAGCTTGAGGTTCGACACCGGGCAGTGGGCGACCGACGTGCCGGTGCGGGCCAGCGCGACGATCTCCGGTCCTGTGAGATCCACGGCGTGGGCGAGCAGCAGGTCGGGGCCGAGCAGGCCGAGTGAGTCCAGCAGCTCCACGGGCCGCTTGCCGTGCGCGGCCTCGACCGTGGCGACCTCGGTGGCGTTCTCCGCGGCGTGGATGTGCAGCAGCGCGCCGAAGTCCCGGGCCAGCGTGGCGATGTCCGTGAGCTGGTCGGGGGAGAGGGTGTACGTCGAGTGCGCGAAGAGGATGGGCCGGGTACCGGGCCGTGCCGGGCGTGCTGCCAGGTCGCGGCGGGCCCACTCGAGCCGGTCCTCGTACGCGATGCCGTCGGCGGGGTCCGGTACGTCCATGAAGGTCGGGCCGGTGTGCAGGCGCCAGCCCGACTCCTGCGCGACGCGCTCGGCCGCCTCGTGGAACCAGTACATGTCCAACGCCGAGGTCACTCCGGCCCGGACGCTCTCGGCGACCGCGACCCGTACCGCCGCCGCGACGTTCCTCGGCGACAGCAGCTCGCTCTCCCAGCGGATCACCCGTTCGAGGAAGCCCTGCAGCGTCACGTCGTCGGCGCGGCCGCGCAGCAGCGTCATCGCCAGGTGTGTGTGGGTGTTGACAAGGCCGGGCAGCACCAGACAGCCGGTCGCGTCGAGGGTGTCGGCGGCCGCGTACCGGGCGCACAGTTCCTCGGCGGGCCCGACCGCCAGGATCTCGCCGTCGTGCACGGCGACAGCCCCGTCGCGCACGAGGGTGCCCGCGTCGTCGACCGTGAGGATGTCACCGCCGTGGACGAGGAGGTCGGCAGCGACGCTCACGCCTCGTTCGCCTCCTCCGCCAGCAGCCGCAGCGCCTCCAACGAGACGACGGCGCCGCGCTCCGTGCCCTGCGCCACGACCTCGCGGTGGGGGTTGTATCCGCCGGTGGCTTCTTCGTCGACCAGTTCGTCCGCGTTCGCGCCGTCCACGACGAGCACGCCGCCCGCGACGAGCCCACGCAGCGAGGCGGACACGAGCAACGCGGACAGCTCCATCTCGATGGCGGCGAGCCCGGCCCTGTCGTACGCGTTGAGGGGGATGAGGCCCGGCTGGAAGGCGGCCCTGGTCCACACGATGCCCCGGTGGTGCGGGGCGCCCGCCTCGCGTGCCGCGCGCTGGAGTGCGAAGACCGCCTCGGGCGCGGACACGGCCGGGTACTCGGGCGGCAGCAGCTGCTGGGTCACGCCGTCGTCGCGCACGGCCGCCTCCGCGATCACGAGGTCGCCGTCGGCGATCCCGGGCTTCATCGCGCCCGCGGTGCCGAAGCGCAGGAACGTGCGGATCCCCGCGTCCGCCAGCTCCTGGAAGAGCAGGATCGCGCCCGGCGCACCGACCCCGTGCGAGGCGACGGTGACCGGCAGGCCCTTCCAACTGCCGCTGAACACCCGGTACTCGCGGTGGTACGAGACCTCCTCGGCTCCGTCGAGCAGTGCGGCGACGGCCGCCGCACGCGCCGGGTCGCCGACGACCAGGGCGCGCGGGGGCAGGCCGGTGCGGGGTATGCGGGTGACGGGCAGCAGATCCTGCGTCATGAGGTGGCTCCAGAAGAACGGGTGGTACGGGCGGTACGGCCACGGCGCCGGGCCGTGGTGAGGAAGAGGGCGCCGAGCGTGACGACGTACGGCGCGGCGTCGGTCGCCTGCTGCGGCAGGCCGAGGCCCTGGAGGCGGAAGCCCGCGGCCTCCGCGAGGCCGAACAGCAGCGCGGCGAGCAGCACGCCGAGCGGCAGGGCGCGGCCGAGCATGACGGCCACGACGGCGATCCAGCCGCGCCCCGCCGTCATGTTCTCGGAGAACAGCGTGACGTTGCCGAGGGCGAGCTGGGCCCCGGCGAGCCCGCACAGCAGCCCGGACACCAGCACGGCCGCGTACTTGTAGCGGACGGGGCTCACGCCGAGTGTCGCCGCGGCGTCCGGGGCCTCGCCGACACCCCGCAGGCGCAGACCCCACACGTGCCGCGAGAGCAGCACGGCGGCGACCGCCACGGCGGACCACGCGAGATACGTCAGCGGCGAGAAGCCTCCGACGAGCGGGAGTCCGGCGAGGTCCGGGTCGTCGAAGGTGCCCTGCACCCCGAAGACCGTACGGAGAAGGAAGCTGGTCAGGCCCACGGCGAGGAGGTTCATGGCCACGCCCAGGACCACCGCGTCACCGCGCAGCGTCACCGCGCCCACCGCGAGGATCAGCGAGTACGCGGCGGAGGCCAGTGCGGCCGCGAGCACGCCGAGCCACGGGCTGCCGGTGAACCAGCTGGTGGACACGGCGGTGAAGCAGCCCACGAGCATCATGCCCTCGAGGCCGATGTTGAAGACGCCCGCGCGCTCGCACAGCGCACCGCCGAGCGCGGCCAGCAGGATCGGCGTGAGCGCGCGCAACGCCGACATGAGGAGATCGGAGTCGAGGAACATCAGGCGAACTCCCCCTGAGTGACGGGCTCCCGGTCGGCGCTCTTCCGCCTGCGCGGGAAGCGCAGCCGGGCCGCCAGGAACACGATGACAATGGCCTGCAGCACCTGGGTCAGCTCGCGCGGCACCTCCGTGGTGCGCTCCATCGAGAGCCCGCCGACCTGCAGCACGGCGAAGAAGAACGACGCGAGGGCCGTGCCCAGTGGGGCGGCGGCCGCGAGCAGAGCGGCGGTCAGACCCGTCCAGGTGTAGCCGGGTGCGGTGAGCGCGCCGTCGACGAAGCGGTACGGGAAGCTCAGCACGCCGATCCCGCCGACGAGCCCCGCCAGCGCGCCCGACGTCGCCATCAGGCGCAGCGTCAGCCCCTTGCGGTCCACGCCCGCGTAGGCGGTGAAACGGGAGTTGAGGCCCGTCATGCGGATCTCGTAGCCGATGGCCGTACGGGAATCGGTGAACCAGTACGCGGCCGCGGCGAGCACCACCAGCAGCAGCCCGGCGGTCACGGTCGACGAGCCGAACGCGGGCAGCGCCACGCCCTCGGGCAGCTGGCGCGTCTGCGGGAGGCTGGAGCCCGGCTCCTTGAGCGGATAGCGGACCAGATAGGAGGCGAGGCTGGTGGCGGGGTAGCTGAGCAGCAGGCTACTCACGAGGAGCGGAACGCCGAAATGGTTCTCGCACAGGGCGGCGAGCGCGGCGTACGCGGCGCCCGCGGCCATCCCGGCGAGCAGCGCGAGCACCACGGTGAGGGGCGCCGGCAGCGGCGAGTACAGCCCGGTGACGGCGGCGGCGATGCCGCCCAGCACCAACTGCCCGTCCCCGCCGAGGTTGATGAGCCCGGCGCGCAGGGGGACGGCCAGCGCGAGCGCCATGCCCAGCACACTGGTGCCGGTGCTCAGCGTCGCCCCGATCCCGTCGGCCCCGAGCGATCCGGTGATGACGGCGCCGTATGCGGCGAGCGGATCGGCACCCGTGCCGATGAGGAACAGGGCGCCGATGACGACTCCGGCGAGGACGGAGAAGGTGACGGGGGAGCGGAGGGCCTTCGATATAGCGGCCAGGTCCGATGTGCGGGCCATGTGTCAGTCTCCGTCTTCGTCCTGCGCGGTGGCTTCGCGCTGCTGCACGGCGGAGGCCATGCCACCGGCCATCGCCAGGCCGAGGGACCGTTCGTCCGCCTCGTCCTTCGCGTACGTGGCGCCGACCCGGCCCTCGTACATCACCAGGACCTGGTCCGCGAGTCCGCGGATCTCGCTGAGCTCCGCTGAGACCAGCAGGACGGCGTGGCCCGCGTCGCGGTAGGCGATGAGCTGGTCGTGGATGTTCTGGATCGCGCCGATGTCGACGCCGCGGGTGGGCTGCTCGACCAGCAGCAGCGGGGCTTCGTGGGCGAGTTCGCGTCCGATCAGCAGCTTCTGCAGATTGCCGCCGGACAGCGCCGATGCGGGGACCTCGGGCGTGGACGCCTTGATGCCGAAGCGTTCGACGAGGCGCCGCGCATGGGCCCGTACCGCGTTGGGCGGCAGCAGGCCGCGGCGCGAGGACAGCGCCGTACGGTGATGGCCCATGGCCAGGTTGTCCGCGACGGACGCGGCGGGCGCGGTGCCCACCGCGTGCCGGTCCTCGGGCACATACGCGAGGCCCGCGGTGCGGCGTTCGGCCGCGGAGGCGTGCGTGATGTCCCGGCCGGAGAGGGTCACGTGGCCGGCGGTGACGGTCCGCAGTCCTGCCAGCGCCTCGATCAGCTCGCTCTGGCCGTTGCCCGCGACGCCCGCGATACCCACGATTTCCCCCGCGCGGACGGTGAGTTCCACGTCGCGTACGGCGTCCCCTGCGCTCAGGCGGGCGACGTCGAGCACGACATCCCCGGGCGTGCCGGGCGCGTGCACGCGGTCCAGTTCCACGGCGCGGCCGGTCATCGCCGCCGCGATCTCGTCGGCGGTGGTCTCGGCGGTACGCAGCCGGGCGGCGACCCGGCCGTCGCGCAGCACCGTCACGTTGTCGCTGACCTCGAGCACCTCGCGCAGCTTGTGCGTGACGAGAATCACCGTGCGGCCCTGTGCGGCAAGCGACTTGAGCACCGCGAACAGGGCGTCGGCCTCGGCGGGCGTGAGGACCGCGGTCGGTTCGTCGAGGATGAGCGTACGGGCGCCGCGGTGCAGCAGCTTGAGGATCTCCACACGCTGCCGGAGCCCGACCGGCAGGTCGCCGACCCGCGCGTCGGGGTCGACGGTGAGGCCGTGCTCCTCGGCGAGTTCGCGCACGCGCCTGCGGGCGGCGGTCCGGTCCACAAGACCGAAGCGGCGTGGCTCGGCCGCGTAGACGACGTTCTCGGCGACGGTCAGCGACTCGAACAGCTTGAAGCCCTGGTGGACCATGCCGAGCCCGGCGGCCATCGCGTCCCCCGGGTCGCCGAAGGACACCCCGCGCCCGTCGATGCATATCGAACCGGCGTCCGGCCGCTCCATGCCGTACAGCATGGACATCAGCGTGGACTTGCCCGCGCCGTTCTCGCCCATCAGGGCATGGATCTCACCGTGGCGGACGGTCAGGTCGACGGCGTCGTTGGCGAGGGTGCCGGGGAAGCGCTTGGTGATGCCGCGGAGTTCGACGGCCGCGATGCCGTCGGCCGGGGCCTCGACGGCCCCGGCCGGCAGGTCACTTGGCTGCCGGGTCATCGACCTTCAGCTCTCCGGACACGATCTGGTCGCGCAGCGCTTCGATCTTCTTCAGGACGTCCTTGTGCTGCGCGATGACGCACTTCGAGGTGTCGACGCCGTCCTCCAGGCCCGTCAGGCTGATGCCGCCCTCCTTGAGGCCGTACGAGACCGTCGATCCGGTCTTGCCGTCGAGGACCTGCTCGATGCCCTTCTCCACGGCGACGTCCGTCCGCTTGATGACGTTGTCGACGACCGTGCCGGGCGCCGAGGGGCACTGGTTGACGTCGACGCCGTACGCGTACGCGCCCTTGGCCTTCGCGGCCTCGAAGACGCCGTAGTTGCCGGCCGCCGCCGCGGCCATGAGGTGGTCGTAGCCCTTGGAGAGCAGGGAGTTCGCCTGCTCCTTGGCGCGCGCAGAGTCGTCGAACGGGGACTGGCCGCCGACGAAGCGCGTCGAGGTCGACGTCTTCGGGGCCACCTGCTTGGCACCGGCCGCGAACGGGTCGCTGAAGCGCCGGAACTGGGGCGTGTCGAGCACGTCGACCGCGCCGACCTTGCCGCTCTTGCTGAGCAGCCCGGCCTCGGCGCCCGCGAGATAGACGCCCTCGTGCTCACGGAACACCGCGCAGCTGACGTTCTTGTACGTCTTCGTGGTGCACGCGTCGACCATCAGGAACTGCTGCTTTGGGTTCTTCTCGGCCTGCTGCGCGACGATGTCGGCGAACTCGAAGCCGACAAGGACGATGACGTCCGGCTTCGCGTCGACGGCGGCCTGCACGTTCTGCTGCTGCGAGGCGGTGTCCGAGCTCTGGTAGACCTTCTGCGACCCGTCGTGCGCCTTCGCCGCGGACTTCAGGCCGGTGACCGCGAGCTTGAGGAACTCGTTCTGCCCGACCGGGTCGGGGGTGACCAGTGTGAAGGACTTCCCGCCGCTCGTGCCGGCGTCGTCGGCGCTGTCCTTCGCGGCCGCGTTGCAGCCGGTGGTGAGCAGGACGGTACCGGCCGCGACCGCGGCGAGCTGGAGGGAACGGGTTCTGAGGGTCATCGTCGATGGCCTTCCGGGGACGTCGGGCAGCGCACCCGTGCGGCAGCGCTGAGAGGCTGAAGGAGGGGGAGGTGAGGAAGAACGGCTGCGTCGAAGGGACGTTCAGCGGCGACAGCCGTCGCTGGCGCACCGGCCGTGGTCGAGGAAGCGGCGCATCGTCAGCAGCACACGTCCTCCTTCGCATCGGCACTCGGGCTGCGGGTGCAGGAGAGTAACACCGGAATCCGGACACCTGCGCGACTGTCTCAAACTCTGGGTCCCCAGGTCATGTACGGTGGCGCGCATCTCGGAACATCAGGAGTGCCCCGCTATGCCCCAGGAACTGCGCGCCGTCGACTGGACCGGAAACGGTCTTGCGCTCATCGACCAGACCGCCCTTCCACACCGCACCGAGATCCTCCAAGTCCGCGATGTGGACGACCTGGTGGATGCCATCCAGCGGCTCGTGGTGCGCGGCGCACCGGCGATCGGCGCGGCGGGAGCGTACGGTGTGGCGCTGGCCCTGCAGCAGGGCGAGCGCGAGGGCTGGGACCGGGAGCAGTTGCTCGCGGCGGTCTCCCGGATCCGCGAGGCCAGGCCCACCGCCGTCAACCTCGCCGTCTGCGTCGATCGCGTCCGGCAGCGGCTCGACGAAGGACTCGGCGCGGTGCTCGAGGAAGCCGCGGCCGTCCAGCGCGAGGACGTCGAGGCCAACCGTGCCATGGGGGCGTACGGCGCGGACTGGCTGCTGAAGCGGACCGCCGACCGTGCCGGGGACCGCCCGCTGCGCATCCTGACGCACTGCAACACGGGCGCGCTGGCCACCGCGGGCTGGGGCACGGCGCTCGGCGTCATCCGCGAACTGCACCAGCGCGGGCGGATCGAGGCGGTGTACGCCGACGAGACCCGGCCGCTGCTGCAGGGCGCCCGGCTCACCGCCTGGGAGCTGGCGCAGGAGGGCATCCCCCACTACGTCCAGGCGGACGGCGCCGCCGCGGGCACGATCTTGCGCGGCGAGGTGGACGCGGCGATCGTCGGAGCGGACCGGATCGCCGCCAACGGGGACACGGCGAACAAGGTCGGCACCGTGGGTGTCGCCCTGGCCTGCGCCGACGCCGGGATACCGTTCGTGGTCGCGGCGCCCACCACGACTGTCGACCTGTCGACGGAGCGTGGCGAGGCCATCCACATCGAACTGCGCGGCGAGGACGAGATACTTCAGTGGGCGGGCGTCCGCACCGCACCCGCCGAGTCGCGGGGCCACAACCCGGCCTTCGACGTCACGCCAGGGCGTCTGGTGACGGCCCTCGTCACGGAACGCGGTGTCCTGGAGGTCGCGGCGGGTGAGCTGCCGGGGCAGCACCTGGCCTGACGCACGCCGAAGGGCGCCGCCGCTCCTCAGGAGCGACGGCGCCCTTCGCTGTGCCGGTCAGCGTCCCGCCAGCTCCAGCTCCAGCAGCCACTCGACAACTTCGGTGTGGTGTCGGGCCTGACGCGGGTCCGCGCCCCAGACGTACAGGCCGTG
The DNA here is from genome assembly GCF_040295225.1 of Streptomyces sp. NPDC002896. NCBI lineage: Bacteria > Bacillati > Actinomycetota > Actinomycetes > Kitasatosporales > Streptomycetaceae > Streptomyces > Streptomyces sp. NPDC002896. Next base: position 18,694 of record NZ_JBEOVA010000030.1, read on the forward strand.
GCCCGCCACGACGACCGCGGGCATACGGGGGTCGCGCGCCGCCTCCAGGCGGTCGCCCAGCTCCTTCATGTCCTGGCTGTTGGCGATGACCGGGAGGGTGACCTCCACGTCGTGCGCCGGCTGGCCGACGCCCTTGAGCATCTCCAGGTCCTTGAAGACGATGCCTTCCGGCTTGCGGCGGCCCATCGCCACCGACGCCACCGTGTGCACGTGCACGACCGCCCCGGCACCGGTCAGCGCCGCCACGCGCGCGTGCAGCTCGGCCTCGGCGGAGGGCTTGCCGCCCTGGACCGCTGCGCCCGCGCCGTCCACAAGGACCACGTCACGGGCCGTCAGTTCACCCTTGTCGTGGCCGCTCGCGGTCACCGCCAGCCGCAGCGGATCGCGGGAGAGCACCACGGACAGGTTGCCCGAAGTGCCGCGCATCCAGCCGAAGGAGGCGAACCGGGCCGACTCCGCGGCCAGTACGGCCCCGGCCTCCTCCAGGTCGAGTGCGGAGATCTCGGCGGTCACGTGGTGCTCCTTGCGATGGTGATGTCGTCGAAGACGCCGGCCTCCGGGTGGCTGCCGACGCCCTGCTCGTAGTACGGCTCGCCGGGGCGCCGTACGCCCACGGTCTGCCAGCCCGCTCCCCGGGCCGCGTCCAGCTCGCCGGGCCGGTCGGAGAGGAACAGGAGACGGCCGGGGTCCGCGGCGCCGAGCGCGTCCGCGATCGCCTGGTACGACTCCGGTGACTGCTTGGGACCGGCGTTCTCCGTGTCGTACAACCCGTCGACCAGCGGCAGCAGGTCGCCCTCGGGGCTGCTGCGGAACCAGGCGCGCTGCGCGGCCACCGAACCGGACGAGTACACGTGCAGCCGGACGCCCGCCGCGTGCCAGCGCCGCAGCGCCGGAACCACGTCCGGGTAGAAGTGCGAAGTGAGGTCGCCGCGTGCGAAGCCCTCCGCCCACACGATGCCCTGGAGGGTCTTGAGCGGGGTCGCCTTGCGGTCCTCGTCGAGCCAGGCGTTCAACGCCTTCTCGACACGTACGGCGTCGGCGTCCGGCTCGCCGAGCAGCTCGCGCACCTGGGCGACGGCGCGTGCCACCTCCGGGTCGCCGCTCCGCTCGGCGAGCAGTGCCGCGAACCGGGCGCGCGAGTACGGGTAGAGCACGTCGACGACGAACCCCGTGGCGCTCGTGGTGCCCTCGATGTCGAGGACCACGGAGTCCACGTCGAACAGGTGGGTCACGCTGCTGCCCGGTCCTTCTCGTAGCCGGCGGCGATGGTGTCGAAGTCGGGGAAGCGGTCCGAGATCTGGTCGCCGGTGAAGTTGCCGATCCAGCCGTCCTCCTCGTGGAAGAAGCGGATCGCGGTGAAGGCGGGCCGGGTGCCCATGTCGAACCAGTGCGTGGTGCCACGAGGCACGCCCAGCAGGTCGCCCTTCTCGCAGTACACGGCGTGCACTTCGCCGTTCACGTGCAGATAGAAGATGCCGGCGCCGGAGACGAAGAAGCGGACCTCGTCATCGTCGTCGTGCGTGTGCTCCTGCAGGAACTTCTCACGCGCGGCCTTCGCCTTCACCGGGTACTCGGGGTCGTCGCTCGGGTGCAGCCCCAGCACGTCGACCGTGGTGAAGCCCTCCTCGGCGTTGAGCTTGTCGATCTCAGGGCCGTACGCGGCGAAGACCGTGTCGCTGTCGGCGTCCGCGGGGACGTCCTCGCGGATCGGCCACTGCTCGAAGCGCACGCCGAGCGGCGCGAGGGCGGCGGCGATCTCGGCGGGGTCGGAGGTGCGTCGCACGACGGTCTCCGGGCCGGACTCCGGCCAGGTCGTCAGCAGGGTCATGGGAACTCCAGGATCTGGAAGGGAAGTCCGGATGCGGCACGGGCACCGGGACCGGGACGGGGTCTGCCGGGGAGAGGCCCTGGCGACGGAAGCGGCGGACTGCGCGGGGACGTGGGCCTTGGATCAGCCGCGACATGGCGCGCAGGGACAGCGTCGCATCGCTGTCGCGCCTGGTGTCGTCATGGGGGCCTCACTGTCCCGGGTCGGATGCCGGTTCCTCGGATGGTAACTCCAGGCCGTCGAGTGGCGGAGTGTGACGAAGTCGTTGTCTCACTTGTTGGTATTTGGCGACTCGTGTTTTGACGCCTGACTGAAATTGCTCACATGATCTACCTATGACGATGCTGCTGCTCGTGCGGCGGCTGTATGTGGATTTGCTCCGGTCGACCACAGCCAGCTGTCGCTGAGCTTCCCCGGAGCCCTCAACCGCCCTCGGCGCTGTGTGCGTTCGTTCGCTGTGCCGATGCGCGGCCAGTGAGACGACAGGCGCAGCCGACGCAGCGCGTCCTTCCTCTTGTCCGGTGTTTCCGGCCCGGCGTCCCCTTCCCTGCTCAACCGTCATGGAGCCACTCGTGTCCCGCACCGGATTCCCCCTTGCCGCGCTTTCCCTCGCCTCCGCCTCTGTCCTCCTCGTAGCAGGCTGCTCGCAGTCGTCGAACGCTTCCAAGGACTCCGGTGATTCGGCCGCATCCGCATCCGCCGCCACCGCCGAGAAGCCCGCCCCCTTCGACAAGGGCACCGTCAAGGTCGCCCTGGTGCGGCAGAGCGGCGCGGGCGACTACTTCGAGCAGTGGGGCAACGGCGCCAAGGCGCAGGCCAAGGCCCTCGGTATCGACCTGACGGTCTATGACGCCCAGGCGGACAACGCCAAGCAGGCCACCGACCTGTCCTCGGCCATCAACTCCGGGGCGCAGGCCATCATCGTCGACCACGGTTTCCCCGCCACGATCCAGCCCGAGATCGACAAGGCCGTGAAGAAGGGCATCAAGGTCGTCGTCTACGACGTCGAGACCACCAACGACAAGGTCGTCAGCACCAAGCAGGACGACGCCAGCATGGCCTCCGCCGTCCTCGAGGTGATGGCGAAGGACCTCGGCAAGGGCCAGAAGGTCGGATACGTCAACGTGGCGGGCTACGCCGCCCTCGACAAGCGCGACAGCGTCTGGGAGAAGGCCACCGACGCCAACGGCTGGAAGCAGGCGTTCAAGGTCGGCAAGGTGACCGACTCCACCGCCACCGACAACGTCCCGCTGGTTAGCGCCGTACTCACCCAGCACTCGGACGTGGCCGGCATCTTCGCCCCGTACGACGAACTGGCCAAGGGCACGGTCCTCGCGGTCCAGAACAAGAAGCTGGCGGACAAGGTCAAGGTCTTCGGCGCGGACGTCTCCAACGCCGACATCCAGGTCATGACCGAGAAGGGCAGCCCCTGGGTCGCCACCGCGGGTACGGACCCGTCGGCGGTCGGCGCGGCGGTCGTGCGCACCGCGGCGCTGGAACTGGCCGGGCAGCTGAATACGACCTCGGTCGAGTTCCCGGCGGTCGCCATCACCCAGGACTTCCTGCGGAAGAACAAGATCGAGAACATGGACCAGCTGCGCGAGGCGCTCCCGGCCCTGAACCTCTCCAAGGCCAGCGCTGCCGACTGGATCCCGAATGTCGCCCACTGAGCCGCACACCGGCGCATCGGCCGAGACCGCCGTCGGCGCACCGTGGGACACAGCCGTCGGCACATCGGCAGAGCCGCCCGCCGGCGCACCCGGGGAGACCGCGGCGATCTCGCTGCACGACGTCAGCATGGCGTTCGGCGGCAAGACCGTCCTCGCCTCCGTGTCGCTGGACATCGCCCCCGGCAGCGTCGTCGCGCTGCTGGGGGCCAACGGAGCGGGCAAGTCCACCCTGATCAAGATCCTTTCCGGAGTGCACAAGGACCACGGCGGCCAGGTCCTCGTATCCGGCGAACCCGCCGCACTCCAGTCACCGCTGGCCGCCCGCCAATTGGGCATCCAGACCGTGCACCAACGCATCGGCGAGGGCATCGTCCCCGGCCTCTCGGTCGCCGAGAACCTCGTCTTCGAGGAACTCGCCCAGCGGCGCGGCAACCCCTTCCTCGACGGACGGCGGCTGCTCGCCCGCGCCCGCGAGATCCAGTCCGCGCTCGACCTCGGCTGGAGCGACGCCCTCCTGCGCCGCGACGTCACCGAACTCGGCATCTCCGACCGGCAACTGCTGATCCTGGCCCGCGCCCTGGCCACCCGCCCCCGGCTGCTGATCCTCGACGAGCCGACCTCCGCGCTCTCCGCCGCCGAGGCCGAGCGGCTGTTCGCCCTCGTCGAGCGGATGCGGGACGACGGCATCGCCGTGCTGTACGTCTCCCACCGGCTCGGCGAGATCGACGCGCTCGCCGACCGGCTGGTCGTTCTGCGAGACGGCCGTCTCACGGAGGACCAGGCCCGCCCCTTCGACTGGGACCGGGCACTGCGCGCCATGCTCGCCCAGGAGCAGGGCGCCGGCACCGCCCGCCCCACCGACGGCAACGGCGGAACCGGCGGCGTGGCCGTCTCCCTTCGCGGCGTACCGCTGTTGCCCGGCCGCACTCCCCAGGACCTCGACATCCGGGCCGGTGAGGTCACCGGCGTCGTCGGCCTGCTGGGCGCGGGCAAGACCGAGCTGGCCCGCGGCCTGTTCGGCGCCGAACCCTTCACCGAGGGAGTCGTCGAACTGGACGGCGAACCGTTCCGGCCGCGCCGGCCCGCCGACGCGATCCGGCGCGGCGTCCACCTCGTACCGGAGGACCGGCACGCCGACGCGCTGATCCCCGGCTGGTCGCTGGCCCGGAACCTCTCGCTGCCGTTCCTCAGGTCCCTGTCCAAGGCGGGCCTGGTGAGCCATGCGAAGGAGGACCGGCAGGGCCGGGACACCATCGAGCGGCTCGGCATCGTCGCCCGCGACGAGCACAGCACGGTCGAGCAGCTCTCCGGCGGCAACCAGCAGAAGGTCGTCGTCGGCCGCTGGCTCGCCGAGAGCCCGCGCGTTCTCATCCTGGACGAACCGTTCCGGGGTGTGGACATCGGCGCCCGCCGCGACATCGGCAGCAGGGCCCGTGCCCTGGCCGCCGAGGGGGCCGCGGTCGTCGTCCTCTCCGCGGACGTCGACGAGGCCCTGGAGGTCGCCGACCGGGTCGTCGTCCTCGCCGGGGGCGAGATCCGCCTCGACGCGTACGGAGAAGGCGCAGAGCGCGACCGCGTCATCCAGACCCTCTCGGCATCCGTCTGATGCCCCGCCAAGGAACCGCATCGCAGCCGATGCCCAGCCCGGAAAGTCGTACGGCATGACCACGACCCAGACCGCCACCGCCCCGCCCAAGACGGCGAACCCGTCGCGGGCCGCGGCTGGCCCGCACATCCAGAACGCCGTCATCAAGTACGGCTTCATCTTCGTCACCGTGGCGCTCTTCGCGTTCTTCTCGCTGACGGAGCCGTCCTTCCGGGACTCGGCGACGCTCCTCGACACCCTCCGGTACGTCTCCGTCGCCGCGATCCTGGGCCTCGGGGTCACCCTCACCATGGCCGTCGGCGGGATGGACATGTCGGTCGGCGCCGTCGCCGGTCTCGGGGTCACCGTCGCCGCCAAGACCATGGTCACCTACAACCAGGTGGGTGCCGTCGCCGTCATCGCGGTCATCGCGGCTGGTGCTCTCGCCGGACTGCTCAACGCTCTGCTGATCGTCGTCCTGAGGATCCCCGACATGCTGGCCACCCTCGGCACCATGTTCGTCATCCAGGGCACGAAACTCATCCTGGTCGACGGGCAGTCCATCACGCCCGGCATGACGTTGCCCGACGGTACGACGGCACCCGGCAGGTTCACCGCCGGCTTCCTCTCGATCGACCGCGGCACCGTCGCGGGTGTACCGATCTCCGTGGTCATCTTCGGTGTGCTGACGGTCGCAGCCTGGGTGTTCCTCGCCCGCACCCGCTGGGGCCGGGTCCTGTACGCGATCGGTGCCAACCCCGAGGCCTCCCGGCTGGCCGGCATCCGGGTCGGTGCATACCGAGCCCTCGCGTACGTCCTGTCGGGCGTCCTCGCCTCCGTCGGCGGGCTTATCCTGGCCTCCCGCATCGGCCAGGGCGATGTCTCCGCCGGTACGTCGCAGCTACTGGAGGCCGTCGCCGTCGCTCTCGTCGGCACCTCGGTCCTCGGCCGCGGCCGGCCCAACGTGTGGGGCACGGCCCTGGGCGCCGTGCTCATCGGGATCATCACCACCGGCCTGACCATCAAGGGCCTGCCGTACTACACGCAGGACGTGGTCGAGGGCGCCGTCCTCATCCTGGCCCTCGTCTTCAGTTTCACCCTGTCCAAGCGCCGCACCGCATAAGGCCCGAGCGCCGCATCGCGCAAGGCCCAATCTCCGTACCGCATAAGGAAACCGACACGATGGGTTACCGCATCCTGGAGACCGACGACATCCCGGGCTACCTGCGCGAGCGAGGCCACTGGGACGCGACCGGCGACATCGCCGTCCGCGAGGTCTCCGACGGCAACATGAACCGGGTCTTCCTCGCCGCCACCCGAGACGGCATCCGCAGCCTCGCCGTCAAGCAGGCCCTGCCCTGGGTGCGGGTCGCCGGGCCGTCCTGGCCGATGAACCCCAACCGCGCCGACGCCGAGGCCCGCGCCTACCTCCAGGTCGCCCGCGTCGCTCCCGACAAGATCCCGGCCATCCACGGCTACGACCCCGAGAACCACGCCCTCGTCATGGAGGACATGTCGGACCTCGAGGTACTGCGCACGCTCCTCAACGACGGCGCCCCCTACGGCCCGGACACCTCCCGCCGCATCGGCGAGTTCGTCGCCCAGCTCTCCTTCGCCACCAGCGACTTCGGTATGGCGTCCGCCGAGCGCAAGGCGCTGATCGCGGCCTCCGTCAGCCCCGAGCTGTGCAAGATCACCGAGGATGTCGTGCTCTCCGAGCCGTACATCGAGCACGAGCACAACCACTGGCACCCGGGACTGGACGACCTGGCCGCCGAGTTCCGCGCCGACACCCGCCTCCGCACCGAGGTCGCCGACCTCCGCCACACCTTCATGACGAGCGGCCAGGCGCTGCTCCACGGCGACCTGCACACCGGCAGCATCATGGTCGGCCGACGGGACGACGCCGAGGTCGTACGCGTCTTCGACCCCGAGTTCTCCTTCGTCGGTCCGATCGGCTACGACCTCGGCCTGTACTGGGCGAACGTCCTCGTCTCCGAGGCCCGCGCGCACGCGCTCGGGGCCGGCGGGGACCACGCCGAGCAACTGCGGCTGAGCTGGGAGGGATTCGAGGCCGAGTTCCGCCGCCTCTGGCCGTCGCGCGTCGACACCTTCTTCGACGACGCCTACCTGGACCGGTTCCTGGGCCGTGTCTGGACGGAGTCCGTCGGCTTCGCGGGTACGGAGATCGTCCGCCGCATCATAGGCTTCGCACACCTCACCGACCTGACGACACTGCCCGACCCGCTCCAGGTCCCCGCCTCCCGCCAGACACTGCTGCTGGGCCGCGAACTCGTCGTCCACCGGGCCGAGTTGGGTGACCCCGAGGCCATCCGCACCTGCATCGAGTCCATCCGCGCCTGCTGAGGGGCGGCTCGCATCGCTGGATGCGTGGGTGCCGCCGTGGCAAGCGCAGCCGGAGCCGGAAGCCTCGCACCCACCTCGGCGCGTGGACGGCGGCCACGGTGGGTGCGCGGCTCGCGGCCCACCCGTGACGTGCGGCGCCACGGGGCACCCTGTGCCGGCTCGGTACAGGGTGACCCTAACTGGCTTCCGACGACGCGGTGTCCGTCGTCGGCACGGACCTGGTGGTCGACGGCCGCGGCTCGCTGCAGGCCGCGTACGACGACCTGTCCGAGCCGTTCAAGGTGCTGCTCGAATCGGTGAGTGCGCACCCGCGAACGCCTCCAGGAGGAGGTCAGGACGCTGGCAGCCGTCACGGGAACGACCGTCCTGTTCGTCACGCACTCCGCGGAGGAGGCCGTCCTGCTCGGCTCCCGCGTCCTGGTGATGGCGGCAGGCCCGGGACGCATGATCGACGAGGTGCCGGTCCCGCTCCCGCGCGCGGCGACGACGGATGTGGCCGCGTTGCGAGGGGATCCCCGGTTCGCAGCCTTGCGCGCGGAACTGGCAGCCGCCACCCGGGATGCGGCGGCTGCCTGACGGGGCGTCCTGAAAGGGGCGTCGCCACCTAAGGAGAAGCGGGAGGCCGTCGCGCCCCAGGCGCCGTCATCGGCCTCCCGCTCGCTCAGGCGCTTCGGAGGTGGCGGATGATCAAGTACATCTCGCAGCCGAGGCAGTAGCCGAAGGCCGCGTTGAGGAAGGCCGCGGCCAGGGCGAGCGCGGTCGCGGGCTCGTCCTGGCGAGCGTCTTCTGGCTGGTGCGGGCTGCGCGCAACGGCAGGGTCCGGGAGCGGGCCGGCGACGGTGAGGTGCGTCTGTCGGCGGAGGAGTTCGAGGCTGCCGGACTGGGGGAACGGGTGACGCTGGTTCAGTTCTCCACCGCCTTCTGCTCGCCTTGCCGGGCCACGCGTCGGCTGCTGACCGAGGTCGCCGGGACGGTGCCGGGAGCGGCGCACGTGGAGATCGATGCAGAGACCCGCCTTGATCTGGTCAAACGGCTGGACATCCTGCGCACACCGACCGTGCTCGTCCTCGACCCGCACGGCCGGGTTGTCGCCAGGGCGTCAGGGCAACCCAGGCGTGCGGACGTGCTGGATGCCATCGGCAAGGCGACCGGGGTGTTCGCGGCCTCGTAGGGATCAACTCCGTGTGAAACCGGGTTCCTTGTCTGATGGATTCGCTGGCGGAATCATCCGCAGCCAGTGACAGCGCGGACGAGCGAGGCCAGCGACTCCCCAGGGCCTTGTCCCGCCGTGTCGACCACGATGTGCTCCCGGTCCCACGGCTCGTACTCCCGGTCGACGACCTGCTGCCAGTCGGGCAGCGGCAGATCCGGGATGTCGACCGACCGAGAGGTCAGGCGCTGCCGGTGTTCGACCAGATCCGAGCAGACCACCTCCACTTCGAGGGCAGGCACACCTGCTCTGACGCTTGTGTCGCGCCAGGCGTCGCGCGTGACGGTCAGCGGATTCACCGACTCCGCGATCACAGTCAGGCCCTGCCGCAGATGCTCCTCTGCCAGCGCGTATCCGACGACGTAACCAGCAGGGCCCAAGGGGTGCCGGGCCAGGCCGGAGCGGACGATCGCCTGCTCGATGGTGTCGACCCGCAGATGGAGGGCGCCGAGCCGCGCGGCCAGCAGGCGTGCGAGGGTGGTCTTGCCGGTGCCGGGCAGGCCGCCGATGACGATGAGCATGCCGTCATCATGCCGTGCCCCGTCGGCGCAGCCGGGTGGCCCAGCTGTTCTGTCGCTATTCCGCCCCGGACGTGTGCCGCTCCAGCCCAGGGTGCCCTACCGGCACGGAGGAACATCGTCCCTGGTCAGGGGCAGTGCAACCATTCTGGAGCGGTACGGGGCGGTGAACGGGATCTTCGCGGGGCGCAGCCGTTCCCGGAGCTCGCCGACCCGAGCTCGATCACTGTCCATAGCTCGCCGCGGACCTCCCACGGCTTCGCCCCGCCCTGCCCCGGAACCCCCACCGTTTGGTCAACTGACGCCGAATGGAATCCAGGGGGACTGCGCGCTGCGGAAGGCACAACGCCGTTACCTCCGCCCCGTGCAGTTCCTCGCTCCCGCCGATGGCTGCCCGCTCAGACTGCCCGGAGGGCGCCTGGGCGACGGCCGGTGAGGCGGTCGAGCGCGGCGGCGGTCGCGTCGTCGGCCGGTAGGTGGACGACGAGCCGCTGGTCGTCGTCGGCGGGCAGTTCGAGCGTTTCGTATGCCAGCCGCAACTCCTCCACCTCCGGATGGACCACCCGCATGACTCCGCTCACCCTCGGCAGCCCCGGCAGTGTCTCCAGCCGTCCGGCGAACTCCGCCCCGCACGACACGGTCAACTCGTCCATCAGCGCGCCGACGTGGGCATCGGCCTGTCCCGGACCCTGCTTGAGGGCTGCGACCTGTTCGTCGGCGACTCGGTCCCAGTCCGGGTAGGCGGTGCGCGCCCGCGGATCGGTGAAGACGAAGCGCGCGAGGTTCGGTCGGCCGCCGTCAAGGAGTCCGATCGGCTCGGCCATCCGCCGGTACCCGTCCGTGCAGGCCAGGATCTCGCTCAGCCGGTTCACCCCCACAGCGGGCGCCGGTTCCAACCGGTCGAGCAGCGCCCGCACGGTGGGCCTCACCACCCTGTTCGGCCCGGCCCCGCCCATGCAACTGAAGCCCGCGTCAGCGCCCTTGGCGAGCCGGTGCAGGTGGACCCGCTCGTTGGCGGTGAGCCGCAGCGCGTCCGCCAGCGCCGACAGCACCTGCGCCGACGGCCGCCGATCCCGCCCCTGCTCCAGCCTGGTGACGTATTCGACGCTGACCCCGGCAAGCGTCGCCAACTCCGCGCGGCGCAGTCCGGGCGTACGGCGGCGCGGTCCTGCGGGCAGCCCGACCTCGGTCGGCGTGACGGCCTCACGGCGCAGGCGCAGGAAGAGGCCCAGCTCGTTGTCGCTCACTCGCCGAACGTAACACTCCCTGCCGTACCGGATCGTGGCCCTGGCACTACCACTCTTCGCCCGGCCTTCCTCCTCCTCCGCCCGCCCGGCAGTTTGGAGTGCACGGCCCCGCCTGGGGTCAGCCACCCAACCACCCCGCAAGAGGAGCACAACCATGCCCAGTGAGCGGCTGAACCTCGCAGTGATCGTCGGCAGCGTCCGGGCGGGCCGCTTCGGCCCGGTGGTAGCGAACTGGTTCGTCGAGCAGGCCGAGCGGCACGGCGAGTTCGCGGTCGAAGTGATCGATCTGGCGGACACCGACATTCCGCTCGAACTGCCGTCCGTGCCACCGGCGATGCAGCCCGACCTGCCCCGTCCCGCCGGGATGGCCGGACTGACCCGGCGGCTCAAGGCTGCCGATGCAATCGTCGTTGTGACACCCGACTACAACCGCAGCTTCCCGGCCTCCCTGAAGGCCGCCATCGACTGGCACTACACCGAGTGGCAGGCCAAGCCGATCGGCTTCGTCGGCTACAGCGGCGCCAGCGGCGGCCTGCTGGCGATCGAGCAGCTACGGCAGGTCTTCAACGAGTTGCAGGCCCACACCGTCCGCGACTACGTCTCCTTCCCGCGCTACTACCTGCTCTTCTCGCCCGACGGCACACTCCTCGACCCCGAGGGCCCGGAAGGCGCCGCCAAGGTCATGCTCGACCAGCTGCTCTGGTGGGGCTCGGTCCTGCATGACGCGCGCCGCGACCGCCCCTACATCGCGAGCCGGTAACTCCTTCGGAGCCCGGCTGGCGCGAGCGGCCGCTCGACCACATCAGCCGGGACGGTGGAGCGGGCCGCGGTCTCCGCGGCCCGCTCGTCCGGGTGTGCGGAAGCACAGCAGAGCCGGCACGACGCCCTACGTTCCGGGTATGGACGCGGCTGGCATGGTCGAACAGGTCGGCGAGGGAGTCGACACCGATCTCAGCGCGGGCGATCACGTCATGGCCATCGCGCTCGTCTCCGGGACGCACGGAGCGTACGCGGAGCACCTCGTCGTCCCCGCCGAGTCGGTGGTCCGTGTCCCGGCAGGCGCGACCGACATCGAAGCCGCCACGCTGCCGATGAGCGGCCTGACCGCCCGTATGGCGCTGGACCTGCTTGAGCTTCCCGCCGGCGCAGCGCGACCAGGATGCCCTGCGGACGCAGCGGAGCGCCGTCCGGGCGGCAGAACACCAAACCCTCCAGCGGAGCGCCCGGGGGGCTGGCCAGCCCGGGCGAGGGTGGCCTGACGTTGCAGGGCGGCGACCACGCGAGGGGACAGGCTCACGCAGTTCCGGCTGGCCTTGGTCTTGGGGTGGCCGAGGTAGAGCTGGTTGTTGTTCACCGGGGTCAGGCTCCAGCGCACCAGCAGCGTCTTCTCCGCCTGGTGCACATCGGTCCAGTGCAGACCGAGTGCCTCGCCGCGCCGCATGCCGGTGCCGAGCAGCAGCTCGAACAGGTCGGCCAGCCGGAAGGTTGCGCCGGCATGCCACCCGCCCGAGTAGCAGCCAGGCGGCCAACGGTGGATTCCATCTTGAGAAAATTGGATCCCAAAGATACCTTCCGGTGATCGGGGGTCACCTGGGTGACACATGCATCGGCCAGTGTGACCTGTGCGTACGCATCAGGAACGGAGTCTCCGGTGATCATTGACGCCTATAACACGGCCCAGAACGAGCGTGGCCGCTCGGACTACCTGACCGGCGCCCGGCCCGGCGACCCACCGCCCCCGCATGTGCCCTTCGACCCGTCGAAGTTGCTGGTGCGGATGGACGCGGCCGGGGTGGACATGGCCATGGTCTGCTCGCTCGCGCAGCGCATCGAGAACGACTTCATCATCGGGCTGACCAAGGAACACCCCGACCGGCTCTTCGGGTTCGGGCAGGTGCGGCCGCAGGATGACGACGCGCTGGACGAGGTCGAGCGGATCGCGGCGGCGGGACTGCGCGGCCTCAAACTGCACCCGACGCTGCACGGTTACTTCTTCTCCGACCATGGACTGCTCGACCCCGTGTACCGGATCTGCGCGGCACACGGGCTCGCGGTCCTGGTCAACGCGCTCGACGACCCCTTCTGCTCACCGTTGGCCATCGAGGAGATAGCCCGCGGTTTCCCCGAAGTCCCCACGATCATCGCCCATATGGGCGCGGTGTGGAACGTACCGGACGCCATCCTGGTGGCAGAGCGCACACCCAGCATCCACCTGGAGACATCGGCCACCCTCCTCGCCGATGTGCGGCGGGCGTACGGGCGGCTCGGTCCCGAGAAGATCGTGATGGGCACCGAATGGCCCGGCCACGACTTCGACCTGGAGCGGATGAAGATCGGCAAGGCGATCCCGGACGCCGCCGACCGGGCGCTGGTCGAAGGGGGCAACATCGCCCGGCTGCTCGGTCTCGGGGTCACCAGCGCCGACGCGTCTTGACCGGGAGCAGGTCGGAGACCTGGAGTCGTTCGACGGTTCCGGGTGCCTCCGGGTGCTCGGAACCGGGTTCGGGGACGAAGACGTAGACATACGCGTCAGGGCAGTAGTCGAACATCAAATCGCGGCAGACGCCGCAGGGTGCGATCACGCGCACCGTGCCGGCGGGTTTGAAGTGCACGGCCAGCACCGTGTCGATGTCCAGGCCGCCGGCTGTGAGCGCGGCGCCCATCGCCACGCCTTCCGCGCAGATCGATGTGCGGCGGGCGGAGCCCTCCAGATGCACACCGAGGTGGACCGCACCGTCGCGGGTACGCAGGGCCGCCGCCACCTCGTGCCGGCCGGGCCGGTGCACGCGGGTGAGCAAGCCGGTCGCCGCGGCCAGCAAGTCCTGGTCGAGCGCAGGGGAGTTGAGGGGAAGACTGGGCAGGATCATGCACGTAGGATACAGTCCCTCGATAATTGGATCCAATGATGGGAGCGTGTATGCGGGACCCGATTGTCTCGGCGGAGCTGGCGGCCCAACTCGGTGGATCCGGGCAGCCCTTGTGCTGGGAACGCCTCACCGCGCCGGAGACCGCAGAGCTCGTCGAGCGGACCGACGCCGTGATCATCCCTGTCGGCGCCACCGAACAACACGGCCCGCACATGGCGCTCTGCGTCGACACCACCATCGCCCACCATGTCGCCCTCGGTGTCTCGGCGCTGACGGGGATACCGGTGGTCCCACCGCTCGCCTACGGGGTGTCCTCCTCGCACGGTGATCTGCCCGGCACCATCGCCCTCCGGCCGGAGACCATGATCATGCTGGTGGAGGACGTCGTCGCCTCGCTGTACGCGCGCGGCATACGCCAGTTCGTCCTCCTCAACGGCCACACCTGGAACGGCGGCGCGCTCGATGTGTCCGCCGAGAAACTGCGGGTGCGCTTCGATGACGCCCGCGTGCGCTATCTCGCCTATGTGACGGCCTACCCAGGCTCGGAGGTCGACGGGCATGTCACCTATGGGCGCGCCCTGATGCACGCCAACTTCTTCGAGACCTCCCTGATGCTGCACATCGACCCCGATGCGGTGCACCTGGACCGGGCCGTCTCGCTCACCGACCGCGATTCGTTCTGGGACTACCGCACCGACCAGGTCAGCCGCAGCGGTGTATGGGGCCGCGACATCGAACAGGCCACCGCTGAGCACGGGGCGTCCGAGATGCGCCGGTGCATCGAGACCACGGCCCGCGCGGTGGCCGGCGGCGTGGGCGAGGCCTGGCCGCAGCCGCGCTGACCCGCCCGGGCGCCCCACCGTGTCTCCCCGTGGCCGGAAGAAAGCTCGGCTCTGGGACCTGCCCAGCCGTCGTACTCCCGCTCGCCCCGGCCCGCTGCAGGAGACAATCCCCCGTCAACGGAGAGGACTTACCCCGTGATACCGCAGTTCCCGGACCTTTCCACGATGCTGATCGACGGCCATCGGACCCCAGGCTCGGGCGCCGAACGCATCCCCGTGCTCGACCCCGCCACCGGCAAGGAACTGACCAGTATCGCCCAGGCCACTGAGGCTGATGTGGCGGACGCCGTAGCGGCGGCCGCCCGGGCGCACCGCGATGGCCGCTGGCGTGGGCTGCCCCCGGTCCGCCGCCGTGACGTTCTGAACCGGCTGGCCGACCTGATCGCCGAGCACGCCGAGGAACTCGCCGTCCTCGACACCCTGGACAACGGCAAGCCTATCGAACGCGCACGCGGCGACGTGACGCTTGGCCTCGAGGCCGTCCGGCACTACTCCGGCACCCCGCTGCGGCTGGCGGGCCAGGTGCATCCGGCTGGACCCGGCCGCCATGTGTACTCGGTGCGCGAACCCGTCGGCGTGGCCGCGCTCGTACTGCCGTGGAACTTCCCCTTCATGATCGCCGCCTGGAAGACTTCGGCGGCCCTCGCCGCAGGCTGCACTGTCGTCATCAAACCGGCGGAACAGACTCCGCTCAGCGCGCTGCGCCTCGGTGAACTCTGCCTGGAGGCCGGGGTGCCCGACGGCGTGGTGAACGTCGTCACCGGCGACGGCCGCACAGGCGCCGCCCTGGTCGCACACCCCGATGTCGCCAAGGTGTCGTTCACCGGATCTACCGAGGTCGGCCGGTCCGTGATGGCGGCCTGCGCGCCCGGGGTCAAGAACGTCACCCTGGAACTCGGCGGTAAATCACCCACGTTGGTCTTCGCCGACGCCGATCTGGAGGCGGCCGTCCCCGCCGCGGTGCGCGGCGTCTTCGGGCACTCGGGACAGATGTGCACGGCCGGCAGCCGGATCCTCGTCCAGCGGTCGGTGCGGGAGGAGTTCCTGGACCGTATGGCAACGGCCGTACGAGCGCTGCGCATCGGCTCCGGCATGGAAGGCGGCATCAACATCGGGCCGCTGGTCTCCCAGGAACAGTACGACCGGGTGCTCGGCTACCTCGACATCGCCCGCGACGAGGGCGGCGAAGCGGTCATCGGTGGCGGCGCCGTGCCGCGGCCCGGCTGGTTCGTGGAACCCACCGTCTTTACCGGCCTCGCCCCTACCGCGCGGATCGCCCGCGAGGAGGTCTTCGGACCGGTGGCCTGTGTGTTCGACTTCGACACCGAGGACGAGGCGGTGGAGCTGGCCAACGACAGCAGCTTCGGGCTCGCCGCCGGCGTCTGGACCCGGGACCTGAGCCGCGCGCACCGGCTCGCGGGCTCCCTCGCCGCCGGGATCGTCTGGGTCAACACCTACAACGAGTTCCACCCGGCCCTCGCGTTCGGCGGTGTCAAGCAGTCGGGGCTGGGACGTGACCTGGGTGACGCGGCGGTGGAGGGGTTCACCGAACTCAAGAGCGTTGTGATGGCCCTGGGGGAGTCGCGGTGATCGACGTACTCGCCCTGCGCGCCGCCTCGCCCGGCTGCGCGACCGGACACCACCACCTCAATGCGGCCGGTGCCGCGCTCCCCGCCGCCCGCACGGTGGAGACCGTCGTCGCCCACCTGCGCAGAGAGGCGCAGATCGGCGGCTACGAGGCCGCGAAGGAGGCCAAGGCACGCCTCGACGAGGTCTACCGGCTGGCCGCCGCGGTGCTCGGTGCGGAGCCGGGGGAGATCGCTCTGGTGGAGAGCTCCACCGCCGGCTGGCAGCGCGCGGTGCAGGCGCTGCGGCTGGGCGCGGGCGACCGGGTCCTCGCCGCCCGCTCCAGCTACGTCAGCAACGCACTGCACCTGCTGGCCCTGGAACGCGACGACGGGGTGCGCATCGAGGTACTGGACAACGGCCCGGACGGAGCCGTGGACCTGGCCGCCCTGGAGCGCAGCCTGCGCGCCGGGCCCACCGCGCTGGTCACGGCCTCGCACGTGCCGACCTCCTCCGGCCTGGTGGAACCCGCCGCGGGCATCGGGGCCCTGTGCCGGGAGCACGGGGTGCCCTTCCTGCTGGACGCCACCCAGTCGGTGGGGCAGTTCCCCGTCGATGTGGCGCGGATCGGCTGCGACCTGCTGGTGACCACCGGCCGCAAGTTCCTGCGCGGACCGCGGGGTACCGGTCTGCTCTACGTGCGACGGGACCTGCTGAAGCGGCTCGAACCCGTCGCCCCCGATGTACGGGGAGCGCATTGGGACGAGCACGGCTGGACCCTGTCACCCGACGCGACACGCTTCGAGCTGTGGGAGGCCGCGCACGCACTGCGTCTGGGCCTCGGTACGGCGCTGGAGCAATTGCAGGACCTGGGCACAGACCGGGTCGCGGCCCGGCTGGACGCGCTGGGCCGGTCCATGCGCGCGACGCTCGGCGACATCCCCGGTGTGCGGCTCACCGACCCGCCGGCCGCCGCGGGCTCCATCGTCACCTTCACGGTTGAGAGCCGGACCGCCCCAGAGGTCCAGGCCGAACTCGCCCGCCGCCGTGTCCACTTGGTCTCCGTACCTGCCGGACACGGACGCTGGGACCTTGGCGCCCGCGGCCTGGACGCCGTGGTCCGGGCCTCCGCCCACGTCTACAACGACGATGACGACATCCAGGCGCTCGGCGCCGCCGTCCGCGAGGTCACCGCCACCGGCAGGCGCTCCCGGTCGCGCAGGGCCGTGGCGGATGAGGAGACGGGCGTCGTGGTTGTCGGCCTCGGCGCCCATGGCAGTGCCGCCCTGCACCATCTGGCCCGGCAGGGCATCCCAGCCATCGGCCTGGAACAGTTCACGCTCGGCCACGACCGGGGCTCCTCCCACGGCGCCACTCGGATGATCCGCCGCGCTTACCCCGACCCCGTCTGGGACCCCTTCGTGGATGCCGCCTACACGGGTTGGGCCGAACTGGCCGAGGAGTCCGGGCAGCGCCTGGTCACCCGTACCGGCGGACTGTTCGCGCACCCTTCCGGCACACCGGGAGGGTTGCGCGGACCCAGCTGCATCGAAGTAGACGCCGTCGAGGCTTCGTTGCGGGCACCCGGACTGCGGATTCCCGAGGGATACGGGGCGGTGTACGACCCCGATGCGGGAGTGATCGACGCCGAGGGCGCCCTGCGGGCCCAGCTCGCGCTGGCCCGTGCGGCCGGTGCGCAGGTCAGGGACGGAGAGCCGGTCAAGGGATTCGAGCCGGACGGCAGCGGGGTCGTGGTGACCACCGCGCACGGCAGGATCCGAGCCGAGCGGCTGGTGCTGTGCGCGGGCCCGTGGACCGGCCGGCTGCTGCCCCGGCTGGCCCCGGCGCTGCGCGTGACCCGGATCGTCAACGCGTACTTCGAGGCGGCGGACGACGGCCCGCTGGCACCGCCCGGACTCGGGGTCTTCTCACTGGAGCTGCCCCAGGGACTGGTGTACGGCATTCCCGCGCTCGGCGGACAGGGCCTCAAGGTCGGCTTGGACAGCGGTGATGCCTGCGACCCGGACGCTCCGCGGCGCCCGGCGCAGCCGGACGAGCTGGCGCTGCTCACCGACGCGGTGCGCCGCCACCTGCCGGCGGCGGGTGCCCTGCGCTCCCACCTCACCTGTCTCTACACGATGACCGACGACCGGCGGTTCGTGCTCGGTCCGCTGTCCGATCTGCCGCAGGTCGTGGTGGCCTCCGCATGCTCGGGACACGGCTTCAAGTTCACCCCGGCCATCGGTGCCGCCCTTGCCGACCTCGCCCGGGGCCTGCCGCGCCCGGACCTGGACTTCCTGGCCCCGGCGCGGCTGCTGGAATCCCTGTGACCTGCTCCGTCACCCCCGGTAGACGGTGTGCGAACGCTGCTCGTACCAGGTGCTCAAGTGCTCGCCCGAGCTGATGATGTGCGCATACATCGCCGCCCGCGCGGCCTCGGGGTCCCTGGAGGCCAGCGCGGCGATGATCTCGTCGTGCTGATGGACGTTCTCCCGCCGGTGCCGCTCGACCTCGGACAGCACCAGCGAGGAGACGTTCCGTGGGAAGCTCGCGTTGACCTGGTCGACCATGCGCAGGAGCCAGGCGTTCTCGGCGGCGGCGCAGATGATCGTGTGGAATTCGTCGTTCGCGGCCGCAGTCTCGGGCGAGCTGCCGCCCTCCAGCGCGCTGTGCAGCACCTTGTTGAGGTCGCGCAGCCGGTCGGTCTGGGCCGACGAGATCCGCACCGCGGCCCGTTGCGCGGCCAGTCCCTCCAGTTCGGCGCGTACCTCGTACGCCTGCCGGACCTCCCAGGGGGCCGGCACCCGCACCACGGCGCCGCGGTTGGGGTGCACCTCGATGAGCCCGCCGTGCTGCAGCTGCCGCAGGGCCTCGCGGACGGGGGTGCGGCTCACGCCGAACTCGTTGGCCAGTGCCGCCTGGCGCAGCGGCATGCCGATGGCGAAGGCGCCGCTCATGATCCGGTCTCGGATGCGGGCGGCGATCTCGTCGACGAGGGGGGCCTCGTCACTGTCCTGGGTCATGACGGTGTGCGCCTTTCGGTCGGAGAAGGGGGATGGCCACGTGTAAGGGCTTCGCCCGGCCGGAGGTCGGTGGGGTCTTGCGGGCACTGCAGGAATGTTCGCGACATTCTGTCCGGCCCTGGAAACAGAGTAGATCAGCCTCTGGCCATTTTGGATCCAAGATGATTCTATATGTATCCACTGAGAGGTGAGACGTGGACATAGCCAACGCGCTTGACATATCGATTCCTGTTCATCCCGGTATGTTGCACTGGGGTCGCCGTCCAGAGATCGAAATCGTGGAATCCCGCGCCACCGGATTCGTCTCGAACGTCAGCAGATGGCGCATCGGAGCCCACACCGGCACGCATATCGACGCCCCTGCCCACTTCATCGACGGCGGCAAGACCGTCGACCAGATCGATCTGACCGCGCTCAACGGAACCGCCCGGGTGCTCGATCTGACGCACGTCAAGGGTGAGATCACCGCCAAGGACCTGGACGCCGCAGGACTCGGCGACGAGGAGCGGGTCCTGCTGAAGACCAGCAACTCGGCGACCGTGCTGCGCAGCACCTGGAAGTCGGCCACCTGGATCGGCCTGGCACCGGACGGTGCCGAACGGCTCATCGAGGCCGGCGTGCGGTGCGCGGCCATCGACTATCTGTCGATCGAGTCCGTCAACTACACGACGCACTGGGAGACCCATCAACTCCTATGCGGGGCAGATGTGTTGATCCTGGAGGTGGCCGACCTGCTGCATGCGGACGCGGGTACCTACGAGATGCTGTCGCTGCCGATCCCGCTGCAGGGCGCGGAGGCCGCCCCGTCCCGCACCCTGCTGATCCCCCAGGACGCACGGTGACCGCTGCCCCGCTCCGCGTGGCGGTGGCCGCTCCGCACCCCACGGCTGTGGAGGCCGCCGGGCACGCGGTGGCGGCCGGCGGGGGCGCGGTGGAGGCGGCGGTGGCGGCCGCCGTGGCACTCGCCGTCGTCTATCCACACCAGTGTTCGCTCGGTGGCGACTTGGTGGCGCTCGTCCGATCCCCGGACGGGCAGGTGCGGGCCGTGCTGTCGGCCGGGGCCGCGGGCAGCGGTGCCGATCCGGAGCGGCTGCGCCGGGCGTCCGGGGAGCGGATGCCGGCCCAGGGCCCACACACCGTCACGGTGCCCGGTGCGATGGCCGGCTGGGCAGAACTCGCCCGGCTGGGCGGCCGGTTCGGGAGCCTGTCCGCCGCGCTCCGGTACGCCGCCGGGCAGGCCGCCGAGGGCACCCGGGTGTCCGCCGGTCTGGCACGGGCGATCACCGCCCGGGAGGATGCCATACGGGCCGACGCCGGTCTGCGAGCGCTCCTCACCCGGGACGGCGTCCCGATGGCCGAGGGCGACCAGCTGCGCCAGCCACGCCTCGCCGCGACTCTGCACTCCCTGGCCGACGACCCCCGTTCCTTCTATCAAGGGCTCGTCGCCGACACCCTCGCCGCGGCCGTCGAGCCCCTCACGTCCGCCGACTTCGCCGCCCACCGCGCCGAAATCGGCACCCCGCTCACCCTGTCGGCCCCCGACGGCACCCACTGGTGGGCTGCCCCGCCGCCCTTCCAGGGCGCCACCGCGCTGGCCCTCCTTGCCGAGCCGCCGAGCGTGCGGACGGTACGGGCCGCCGTGGCACGGCGCGACGAGCTGCTGGGCGACCCGCGCCGCGCACTCGTCGACGTGGACGGGATGCTGCACCCGGACGACGGCGCCCTGGCACCCGCGGGACCGCCCGGCCGGGCCGCTGGGGACACCGTGGCGGTCACGGCGGTGGACTCCGAGGGCTGGGCGGTGTCGCTCATCCAGAGCGTCTACCAATGGTTCGGATCCGGCATCTGCGAACCGGAGACCGGCATCGTCCTGCACAACCGCGGCTCCGCGTTCAGCCTCGAACCCGGCCACCCCGCGCTGCTCGGGCCGGGACTGCGGCCTCCGCATACTCTCTGCCCTCTGCTGGGGCTGGCGGAGGGCGGGATGCTGCTCGCGGTGGGCTGCCAGGGCGGCCGGGCCCAGCCGCAGATCCTCGCCCAGACCGCCCCGGCGCTCTCCGCCCCCGATGCCGACCCCGCGGACGTGGTCGCCCGGCCGCGCTGGGTCATCGGCGCCCGCGACCTCGGCTTCGAACAGGAAACCCTGCTCGCCGAACCGGGCGCCCGCCCCGGTGAGCTGCCCGGCGACCTTCCGCTGGCCCGCACGGCCGGCCCTGAGGACGACTGCGGCCATGTCCAGACTGCCCGGCTGCACCCCGACGGGCGCCTGGACGCGGCAGCGGATCCCCGTGCCGACGGACACAGCGCGGTGTTCACCGGAACGCATCCCGTGCGGGGCCCGGTCCACACCTCCTGAGGGGGCCCGGACCCGCACGCCCGGGCACAGCCAGGCACAGCATCACGACGGAACGAGAAGAGACACCGTGAGCACCCTCGCCCCCCGGGCCGCCCAGGCGGCCTCGCATCCGCTCGACCCGCTGACTGCCGACGAACTGGCCGCCGCCGTCAAGGTGTTGCGCGCCGACGAGCGCATCGGCCCCACCGCCCGCTTCTGGGGCGTCAACCTCGACGAGCACCACGCCCGCACCGCCACCCCGGGCGAGCCCCGCCAGGCCCGCGCCGTCGTCCTGGACCCCCCGACCCGCGCGGCCTTCGAGGTCGACCTGGTGCTCGGCGAGGACCCGCGCGCCGTGGCCTGGCGGCCGCTGGACCCCCGTAATCCCGGCTGCAGTTCGGAGGAGGCCAGGGCCGCGGCGGCCGCGGTGCGCGCCGACCCCCGCTTCCGCGAGGCGCTGGCCCTGCGCGGCATCCACGACATGGACCTGGTCATGGTCGACCCCGAATCCATCGGCGGGTTCGAACCGCCCGAGTACGCGGGGCGGCGGCTGGCCTGGGGGAGTGTCTGGCACCGCACCAGCCCCGACGACAACGGCTACGCCCGACCCGTCCAGGGCGTCGTCCCCATCATCGACATGGAACGCCTGGAGGTCCTGCACATCGAGGACCACGGTGTCGTGCCGCTCGCCACCGAGCCGGGTGACTTCCACGCCGGCACCGTCCCGGAGCGACCCGGCCTGCGGGACCTGGACGTGGTCCAGCCGGACGGGCCCAGCTTCACGGTCGCCGGCAACGAAGTCGACTGGCAGGGCTGGTCGCTGCGGATCGGCTTCACCCACCGCGAGGGCCTGGTCCTGCACGACGTCTCCTACGCGGGTCGGCCCATCGCGAAGCGCCTGGCCATCAACGAGATGTACGTGCCGTACTTCGACCCGGCCTCCACCCAGTACCGCAAGAACTTCTTCGACTGGGGCGAGTACGGCGGCGGCCCTCTCACCAACGCCCTTGAACTGGGCTGCGACTGCCTCGGTGTCATCCACTACTTCGACGCGGCTGTCCTCGGCGGCGACGGCGAACCCCGTGTTATCCCCAACGCCATCTGCATGCACGAGGAGGACGACGGCATCCTCTGGAAGCACCACAACGGCCGCACCGGCCGCACCGACGTGCGCCGCTCCCGGCGCCTGATCGTCTCCACCTTCGTCACCGTCGCCAATTACGACTACGGCTTCTACTGGTCGTTCTACCAGGACGGCGCCATCGGCCTGGAGATCAAGATGACCGGGATCCTCTCGGCCACCGGCATCCACGACGACGAGAACCCCGCCTACGCCCGCCGGGTCGCCCCCAATGTCGCCGTCACCAACCACCAGCACTTCTTCGCCGTACGCTTGGACATGGCCGTCGACGGACCTCTGTGCCGTCTCAAGGAGGTCACCGCCCAGCCTGAACCGGACCCGGGCCTGGACCCGTACGGCAACGCGGTGCGCACCCTCGCCACCCCCATCACCAGCGAGTCCGATGCGGCCCGCACGAACGATGCCTCGCGGGCACTGCACTGGCGCGTCGAGAGCGCCGAGGCGACCAATCGGATGGGCGAGCCGACCGCGTACCGGCTGCACGTGGAGAACACCGCCCGGCTGCCGGTGCGTGAGAACAGCGTCTGCGCCCGCCGCGCCCCGTTCGTCTCCCGGCACCTGTGGGCCACCGCCTACGACCCCGACCGGCGCCATGTCGGCGGCGAGTACCCCAATCAGGCCGAGCCGGGCAGCGACGGCGTCCAGGTCTGGCAGCGCGAGGACCGCTCCTTGGACCCGGCCGAACTGGTGCTGTGGGCGGTCGTCGGCTCGCACCACTACCCGCGGCCCGAGGACTGGCCCGTGATGCCGGTCGCCAAGGCACGCCTGCGGCTGGAGCCCGACGGGTTCTTCGACCGCAACCCCGCTCTCGACGTGCCCGTCCCGCGCGGCCACTCCGCGCCCGCCGCGGGCGGCTGCTGCCACTCAGGAGACGCATGATGCGCGAGCAGGACAACATCCGGCTGACCCGTACCGGCTCAGGCACCCCCGCCGGGGAGTGGATGCGCCGCTACTGGCAGCCCGTGGCGCTCGCCGAGGAACTCGACGGCGAGCGGCCCCTGGTGACCCCGCGGGTGCTGGGCCAGGACCTGGTTCTCTTCCGCGACGAGGAAGGGCACCTCGGCCTGGTGGACCGGGGCTGCCCGCACCGTGGCGCCGATCTGGCGCTCGCCCGGCTGGAGGACGGCGGGCTGCGCTGCGTCTTCCACGGCTGGCTGTTCGCGGCCGGCGGGCGCTGCCTGGAGATGCCCGCCGAGCCCGAGGGCAGCCTCTTCCCCTCCAAGGTGCGGCTGGGCTCGTACCCCGTCCAGGAACGCAACGGCATCGTGTGGGGCTACCTCGGCCCCGGCGAGCCGCCGGCGTTCCCCGCACTCGACTGCTTCGCCGCCCCTGAGGCGTACACCTTCGCCTGGAAAGGCCACCTCGACTGCAACTGGTTGCAGGCCCTGGAAGTCGGCATCGACCCGGCGCACGCCTCCTATCTGCACCGGTTCTTCGTCGACGAGGACCCGGAAGAGAGCTACGGCAAGCAGTTCCGGGCCGCCTCCCAGGGCACCGAACTGCCCATGACCAAGATCCTCCGGGAGTACCCGCGCCCGCGCATCGACGTGCAGCGCACCGACTACGGGATGCGGCTGACCGCACTGCGCCGCCTGGACGGACCCGGCCTGGACGGCTCCCACACCCATGTCCGGGTCACCCACCAGGTGTTCCCGCACGCCTTCCACATCCCGATGTCCGCGGACATGGCCATCACCCAGTGGCACGTGCCCATCGATGACACCTCCTGCTACTGGTACGCCGTCTTCACCAGCCTCACCGGCGAGGTCGACCAGGCCGAGATGCGCCGGCAGCGGGTCGCCGCCGTGACCCTGCCCGACTACCGGCCGGTCTTCCACCGCGGCAACAACTACGGCTACGACCCCCGGGAACAGCGCGACCTCACCTACACCGGGCTCGGCACCGACATCAACGTCCACGACCAGTGGGCGGTCGAAGGCCAGGGCGCCATCCAGGACCGCACCCGCGAACACCTCGGCAGCTCCGACCGGGGCATCACCACGTACCGCAAGCTGCTCGCCGAGGCGATCGGCACGGTCGAGCGCGGCGAGACCCCCCGGTTCGTGACCGCGGACGAGGAGGAGGCCGCCGCCTTCCGCGGCCCCGTCGCCCTGGACGGGGTCGGTCCGAGCGAGGACTGGGAGGCCCACTGGGACAAGGTCACCACCGAACGGCGGTCCGCCAGCCCCTGGGCCGGCGTCCCGCAGGCCGCACGGTAGTCGGGATGGGATTCATCGACCGGCACGGCCTGTGGAACGACGAACAGGTCGAGGCCGCAGAGAAGTTGTCCGGACGTGAGGGACTTGATCTCGTCCGGGTCGTCTTCGCCGACCAGCACGGGCTGCTGCGCGGGAAGACCGTCACCGCCGCCGAACTGCCCCATGTCCTGCGCGACGGCACCGGTATCGCCTCCTCGCTGCTCGCCAAGGACACCTCGGGGCGCACCGTCGTCCCGGTGTTCGGAGCCGACGCGCCGCTGGGGCTGCAAGGCCTCAAGGGGGCGGCGGACATGCTGATGGTGCCCGACCCCACGACGTTCCGGGCACTGCCCTGGGTGCCGGGCACCGGCTGGCTGCTGTGCGATCTGTACTTCGCGGATGGCACACCGGTTCCGCTATGCAGCCGGGGACTCCTCCGCCGCACGCTCGACCAGGCAGCCGGACAGGGCCTGTCCTACGTCACCGGTCTGGAACTCGAGTTCCACCTCTACCGGTTGACCGATCCGGCGCTCGCCCCCGGCGACCTCGGACAGATCGGCAGCCCCGGCAGCCCGCCCGAGGTGGCCCCGCTGTTCCACGGCCACCAGTATCTGAGCGAACTCCGCTTCGACGAGGCCGAACCCGTTCTCGCTGTGCTCCACCGTGAACTGGCCGCCCTGGGGCTGCCGGTGCGCACCCTGGAGATCGAGTTCGGGCCGAGCCAGGTCGAGGTGACGCTCCAGCCGGGCGTTGGCCTGGAGACGGCCGACTCGGCGCTGCTGCTGCGCAGCGCCGTCAAACAGGTGGCCCGGCGCCATGGTTACCACGCCACCTTCATGTGCCGGCCCCATCTGCCGCAGTCGTTCTCGAGCGGATGGCATCTGCACCAGAGCCTGTTGCGCGACGGCGAGGGCGTCTTCACGCCAGAGGATCCGGCCGATGACCTGTCCACCGACGGGCGCGCCTTTCTCGGCGGGCTGCTCGACCACGCCCGCGGTGCCAGCGCGTTCAGCACGCCCACGCTCAACGGCTACAAGCGCTACCAGCCGAACTCGCTGGCACCCGACCGCTGTGTGTGGGGCCGCGACAACCGCGGCGCGATGGTGCGGGTAGTGGGCCATGCTCAGGGCCAGGTACGGCTGGAGAACCGGGTGGGGGAGCCCGCCGCCAATCCGTATCTCTATCTGGCCTCACAGCTGGCGGCCGGTCTGGACGGCATGGCACGCGGCCTGGACCCGGGGCCCTCGGTCGACGAGCCGTACGCCGCCGATGCCCCGCCGCTGCCCCGCACTCTCGGCGAGGCGCTGGACGCGCTGGACGCCGACAGCGGGCTGCGGTCCGGGCTGGGGGATGCCTTCGTCGACTACTACCTCGCCGTGAAGCGTTCCGAGGTGGCTCGTTTCGAGCGGGAGACGACCGACTGGGAGCAGCGCGAGTACTTCCGGATGTTCTGACGTGCAGCGCCTGGCACCGGTGATGTCCCGGGTGCCAGGCGCTCCGCCGCCTGTTGAGGAGAGAGAAATGCAGGTCGTAGGTAATCCCGTCCTCGTCGTCGTGGACATCCAGGGGGTCAGCAGCGGCGCCGGCACCGGCAGCGGAGCGGCCGGCGGAAGCGGCATCCCCACCATGGGAGGCGCCGCCACCCGCCTGCCCCGCGCGATCGCGCTGGTCGACTCGGCCCGGGCGCACCGGGTCCCCGTCGTCTTCATCCAGGAAGTGCACAAGCCGTCCCTCGTCGACATCGGCCGTGAGCTGGACGGCGCCGAGGGACCGCACTGCATTGAGGGCGACCCGCGTACCGAGATCGCCGACGGCCTGGACCCACGGCCCGACGAGTTCGTGGTCCGCAAGCGCCGCTACTCGGCCTTCTTCGGCACCGAACTGGAGATCGTGCTCAAGGCCTACAAGACGGACACGGTCATCCTCATCGGCGGTCTGACGGACGTGTGCATCCACTACACCGCGGTCGACGCACACCAGCACGACTACCACCTCAAGGTGGTGACCGATGTGGTGGGCGGATCGTCGCAGCGCGCCCATGACGCCTCGCTGGAGGCCATCGCCTACCTCCAGCGGGACGCGCTGGTCTCCAGTGCGGAGATACTCGACTACTTCGGCGGCCGGGAGAAGGCCGAGTCCTGACAGGCCGTCTGACGTCTCATCAGTTCCGGCCATGCCACCGGGTCGTGGCCGGGGACGAGCTGGTAGCCGCGTTCGGCCGCCAGACGCTTGAGCCTGAGGATCGGCTCCAGCGTCGCGGCCGGCTCGACCCCGATGGCGGTGCCGCACGGCCGCTCGTGCTCGATGTTCTCGGTCAGATCGGCGGCATCGAAGGCGAAAACGAAGCCGCCGCCGTCCGCGAGATCCACCAGGAAGCTCTGATGGCCCGGGGTGTGCCCGGCCGTCAGCAGGGCCGTCACCCCCGGTGCGATCTCGGTGTCGCCGTCGGCCTGCCGCCAGTCGATCCGCGGATCGTCGAAGTCGACCCGGTAGATCGTGTTGCGCTCCACCTCGGGCTGCCCGGACAGCCCGTATGCCAGCTCGGCTCGCTGGATGTGGACCGGCACCTTGCCCGCGAAGTGCTTCAGGCCGCCTGCATGGTCGGCGTGCAGATGGCTGACCGCCACCGCGCGGATGTCGTCGATGGCGACCCCGACTGCCTCCAGAGCCTCCAACAGCGGCTCGCCAGGCCCCGGCAGCACGGGCTGGTAGGCGGGCGAACCGTAGAAGCGGCGGCGCAGCGCGGGATCTCGGATCAGAGCCGTGTTGAAGCCGGTGTCCAGCAGCAGCCACCCCCCGTCGCACTCCAGGAGCACCGCGGGCACCGGCTCGCGCAGCCGCTCCTCGTACGCGGCACCATGGACCGACACCGACTTGGGCAGCTCCTCCCAGCCCAGCAGCAGCGGCACCACGCGCCGCACCCCGTGCCTGGTCATGGGCGATTCAGCAGACGGCGCGGGGTGTCCAGCAGGATCGTGTCCAGGACTTTCGGGTCGCCGCCCGCGATGTCGAGGATGGCCGGCGCGATCCGGGCGAACAGGTGCTCGTAGCCGTATCCGCCATTCTTGCGGAGGTTCGCCTGGCACCAGACATCGCAGCCGATCACCAGCTGATCCGCGCCGCCCTCGGACAGCAACCACTCCACCATGTCGAGCCGCTCGTGGTCGAAGGGCGTACGCACCGTGCGGGATCCGTAGAACAGCTCGTTTCCGAAGGTGTCGTAGCCGAGGACCGCGCCCGCCTGCAGGGCCGCCCGGTGGTAGCCGCGGTCGAAGTGCTCGTCCATGTGGCCGAGGATCACGCGGTCCACGGGCATGCCCTCGGCGACCAGCGCCTCCAGAATGTCCAGGCCGTCGGCGCCGCGCCACGACAGATGCATGCTCACGGCCGCCCCGCGGGCCGCGCCGGCCCGTCCCGAGGCACGGATCAGCTGCCACTCGCGTTCGGTGGGCGGGTGGTTGGTGCCGACCTCGCCGATCAGGGCGGGGCGGATGCCGGTGCCGTCGATGCCGTGGTCCAGCTCGTCCAGAAGGGCCTGGGTGAGCCCGTCGGTGTCCAGGCCCCGGATGCGGTCGGGGTGGGTCTGCTCGACGTAGAAGCCGCAGCCGACCATGACCGTCATGCCGCTCTCGCGGGATATCCGCGGCAGCTCAGCCACCTGCCGGTTCTTGCCCTCGCAGGTCAGGTCCAGGACGGCCGAGCCGCCGGCGGCGCGGGCCGCCCGCATCTCGTCGAGAGCGACTTCGGGGTCGTCCAGGAGCAGGTTCTCCGGGACCAGAGCGTCCCAGCGCAGCCGCGCCATGTCGGCCGGACCCGGCCTCCTGCCCGAACCCGCCGACTTGGCCCAGACATCCGCCTTCATCAGGAGGTGCTCATGCATCGAGGTGGGGCCCAGCTCCTCGGGTTCGATGGGGCCGAGCACGGTGTGGACGGGCATGTTCTCTCTCCTCGGGCTGTCCTCAGGCGCCGATCACATGGGGTACGCGGCCGCCGCCCTGACCACAGGACAGCCGGACAGCGCTGCCGTGGCTGAGCCCGGACACATCGGCGTCACCGGGCAGGCTCACCACAAGCGTGCCGAGTTCGGAGTGCTCGACCTCCAGGCGGAACCTGGCGCCCTGGAAGACCTTCAGCCGCAGCACGCCCTCCAGCGCGGGCCCGGACCCGTCGTGCTCCGCGATGCGCAGGTCCTCGGGCCGTAGCACGGCGGTTCCTGTACCGCTCACCGGCACTCCGAACCCGGCGAGCTTTCCGTCGGTCACGCGCACCAGGTTGGCCTCGCCCAGGAAGGTGGCGATGAACTCGGACGCGGGTCGCTGATACAGCTCCTCCGGGGTGCCGAACTGCTCGATGCGGCCGTCCCGCATGATCGCCACGCGGTCCGACATGGTCAGCGCCTCGGTCTGGTCATGGGTGACCGCGACCGTGGTGATGCCCAGACTGCTCTGCAGCCGCTTGATCTCGACCTGCATCGACTCGCGCAGCCCCCGGTCCAGGGCCGCCATCGGCTCGTCGAGGAGCAGCACGCGGGGCTCGGCCGCCAGCGCCCGGGCCAGCGCCACTCGCTGCTGCTGGCCGCCGGACAGCTGGGCGGGCCGCCGGCCGCCCATACCGGGCAGCCGGACCAGTTCCAGCATCCGTTCGGCCGTCGCCAGCCGCTCCCTCTTCGGGCGGCCCTGGGTCAGCAGCGGGAACGCCACGTTCTCCGCGACCGTCATATGCGGGAACAGGGCGTACGACTGGAAGACCACGGCGATGTCCCGGCTGTGCGGAGGGACCCGGGTGACGTCCTCACCGTCGAACAGGACGGCGCCCGAGTCCGGTTGGGCGAGTCCCGCCACCGCGTTCAGCGTGGTGGACTTCCCGCTGCCGCTGGGGCCGAGCAGGGTCACGAACTCGCCGGCCTTGATGTCCATCGACACCCCGTGCAGGATCTTGTTCCCGCCGAGCGTGACATGGATGTCGTCGAGCCGGAGCGACACGGTCATGAAGGCCTCGATTCCTTGCGGCGGTTGAGCAGCCCGGCGCCGCCCAGCACTGCCAGGGCGACGAACGAGACGAGCGTGGACGCGGCGGTCAGCATCGGTGAGATGGCCTCGCGGGAGGCGTTGAGCATCTGCAGCGGGAAGGTCGCGGTCTGCCCCGGCGGAATGAGGAACACCGACAGCACCACCTCGTCGAAGGCGGAGTTGAACGCGAACAGCGCCCCGGCCGCGAGGGTGCCGCGCAGCAGCGGCAGCTCCACCCGCCACACCACGGTCGGCCAGCGGGCACCCATGGTCTGCGCGGCCGACCGCAGCGCCGGATCGACCCGTGCCAGTGCCCCGCTCAGCAGGACGAAGACCACCGGGAACGCGATCACGGCCTCGCCCAGGACCAGGGGCGCCAGCGAGGTCTGCAGCGCAGGCAACCGCAGGACCACGTCGTACAGTCCGAGCGCGTACGCGACCAGCGGGATTGCCATCGGCAGCACGAACAGCGTGCGCAGTGGCCGCGACCAGCGGGCGGACCGCAGCCGGGCCATCGCCAGCGCCGCACTGGCGCCGAGCGCCGTGGCCACCAGGGTGGCCACCGAAGCCACCCCGATCGACATCCAGAACGAGCTGGTCCACATCGTGTCGGCGAACAGGGCCTGGTACCAGCGCAGCGAGAAGCCTTGCGGCGGGAAGGTGAGGAACTCGCCGCCGGTCCACGAGGTGGTCAGCAGCACCGCGAACGGCAGCAGCAGGAAACAGCAGAGCAGAGCCGCGGCCGCGACGGCGAGCACCCATAGCGGCCCCAGGGCGAGCCGGGCCTGCGCGGCACGCGACTGCGGCTCGGCCGGCCCACGCCGGCCAGGTGCAGCGAGTCGTGCGGATGGCTGCGGTGCCGGGCGGGCCGGCACGGACGGATCCGTCACGGACTGCGTCGGTACGGTCGACGACATCGTTACTCCCACCGCTCGCTCACCCGGAAGATCCGGTCGGCCGCCAGATAGATCACGACGACCGCGGCGAGCAGGATGACGCTCATCGCCGCCGCTGCCTCCGCCTGGTCCGCCCCGTTGAACATCTGGTCGATATAGCCGGCCACGGTGAGGTCCTGGGGAGAGCCCAGCATGAGAGGTGTCACGTAGAAGCCGAGCGACATGATGAAGACCAGCACACCGCCGGAGATCATGGCAGGCCGCAGCTGCGGCAGTACGACCTTCCTGGCCACCAGCAGCGGCCGCGCGCCGAACACCCGGGCCGCCTTGATCAGCCGGTCGTCGAGCTTGCCGATCGCAACATGCACCGGCAGCACCACGTACGGCAGCATCACATGGACCATTGCCGGATAGGCGGCCGCCGACGTCTGGTAGACGGCCAGCGGGGTGTCCCGCAGACCGAGGCTGTTCAGCACCCAGTACAGCGCTCCGGTGGGCAGATCCAGCAGGACCCAGGCGAAGGAGCGCACCAGTACGGAGGTCCACAGGGTGAGGAACAGGGCACCGAGCAGGACGCCCGCCGCCCACCGTGGCGCCGCCCACACGCCGAGCGCGTACAACGTGCCCAGAGCGACGGCGCAGACCGTCACGACGACGGACATCACCAGGGTGCGGACGGCCGCGCCCTGGAAGACCTCGTCGCCGAGCACCTCGCCGAACACACCGCCGTTGCTCAATCCTGTGTCCAGGAGCATGCCGACCGGGACGGCCAGCATCACCAGCAGGACGGCGGCCGGCGGCAGCAGCAGCCACCGCAGTCCGTTCCCCTCCAGCAGCCGGCCCCGCGGACCGCTCCGCGCCTCTCGAGCAAGGGTGTCCTGCCCGGTCGCCTCTTGTACCGTCACGACGTCCATGACCCACGCACTTCCCAACGGCCCGTCATTTCTTGGCCAGCCACTTGGTGTAGCGCGAGACGTACTCGTCGTAGATCTTGGCAATCGCCGTGTTGTCCGCCCGGATACTGATCTTGTTGTTCGCCGGGCTGTTGACGACCTGCTTCTTCAGGTCGGCTGACATGTACTCGAACGCGGCCTCGTTGCCCGGTCCGTAGCCGGTCAGCGCCGCGAAGTCGGCCTGCCGCTTGGCATCGGCCATCCACTCCGCGAGCGCGAAGGCGGTGTCCTTGTGCGGCGCGCCCTTGGGAGTGATGGAGATGTTGGGGGACTGGAACGCCTCGTTCATCACCACCGTGGTGGGCGTCCCCTTGGCGTTGAGCGCGAAGAACAGTCCCGAAGGCGCCTTGGCGACC
Organism: Streptomyces sp. NPDC002896; assembly: GCF_040295225.1. Lineage (NCBI taxonomy): Bacteria > Bacillati > Actinomycetota > Actinomycetes > Kitasatosporales > Streptomycetaceae > Streptomyces > Streptomyces sp. NPDC002896. The sequence goes on from NZ_JBEOVA010000030.1 coordinate 50,305, forward strand.
GACACCGTACTGGAGATCAGGAACTGCTGGACCTGCGGGAACTCGGTGTAGAACACCAGATGCGGGCGCAGCTCGTCGAGCTTGGCGAAGCCGCGCTCCCAGTCCAGCGGGTACAGGTCCTCCGGGGCGACACCGTCCGCCAGCAGAGCAGCCTCGACGGTGCCCTCGAACGCGTACCCGGTGCCCGGCCAGCCGCGCTTGCCGGGGAACTTCTTCACGTCCCAGAACTCCTCCCAGGACTGCGGTCCGCGCCCGTCCGAGAAGGTCTTGTTCAGATACGCCTGGGTGTTGGCGGTGACGAAGGTGCCCCACGAGTAGGGCTGTGCCTTCTCCTCCAACTGGTCGTTCCGGGTCACATCGGACGGCAACTTCTCGATCGAGTCGTAGGCCAGTGACCGGTAGAGCTCGTACTGCCCGGCAGGCAGGGCGTCGAAGGTGCCCTTCTCGCCTTTCTCCATCTTGGCCTGTACGGCGTCGACGGTGACGGTCGCGGCGACCTTGACGCCGGTCTCCTTGGTGAAGGACTGGAAGAACGCCTTGTTGCGGGCTTCGCGAGTGGTCCCGCCGAAGTCGCCGTAGACGACCGACGTGCTGGTGAGGTCGGCGAGCGGCCCGCTGGTGGCCTTGCTGGCGGCGGTGCCCGCCGACTGCGAACCGCACGCCGAGAGCAGCCCGGGAAGCGTGAGGGCACCCGCTCCCATGGCGGCTCTGTTCAGGAACGACCTGCGTGACATCGCGGATACGGTGGAGGTGTCGGACATTGCCTTGCGCTCCTTGCCAAGAGGACGAGCGCCGGGGAACCGGCTGACCAGGATCCAGACTCTACGAACATGGATCCAATTTTCGGGTTTCGGGGATGTAAATAAGCGCGCTGGGTGGGTACTTGGGTTGCGCCGAGCCGATGCCCCCGAACCGTCGAGCGACTGCCCCGAACCGTGCCGTCCCGATTCTCCGGCGCCGGCCCCGTGTTCAGCGGTCGAGCAGCCGCCGAGGGCCCGTCACGAGCATCGTGTCCAGCTGTTCCCCGGGCACTCCGCGGGAGCGCAGCACGGGAGCGATCCGGCTCAGCAGATGCCCGTATCCCATACCGCCGTAGCGGCGGAGCTGGCTCTTGGTCCACACCGAGCAGCCGAGCACGATCCGGTCGGCGTAGCCGTCGGCAAGGAACTGACAGAGCACGTCGAGACGTTCGGCGTCGGTGGCGTCCTTGTAGCCGTCCCGGTAGTACGCCTCGTTGCCGAAGCACCACTCCAAGGTCGCCCCGGCGTCCGCGAGTTCGGCCAGGTAGGGCATGTCCATGAACTCGTCGACATTGCAGAACACCACTCGCTCGGCGGGAGTGCCCTCCCGCTCCAGCAGGCGCAGCACATCGGTGCCCAGTCGCGCTGCCGGGTCCAGCCGCACGCCGACCGCGGCACCGCAGCGCGCGGCCGCCCGCCCGGCGGCCCGCAGCACCCGCCCCTCCGCCGGGAGGATCTCCGCGCTCGTCCCGAGGATGCCGAGCAGCGCGGCCCGGAACCCCTCGCCGGGTATCTCCTTGGTCAGCGCGCCGTGGAAGAGCTCCTCCAGCGCCTCCTCGTCGAGTTCGGCGAACCACTTGGGATGCGAGCGGGCGAGGTAGGCGCCGTACTCAGGGAGGGCCTGACCCGGTTGCTGACCGACCGCGGGCACGAGGTCGTCGCGGGCGTGGGCGACGCGGACGCGCTGATCAAGACCATCACCGAGCTCGCCGGCGAGGGCCCGACCACGATGTGCATGCCGGCCGTGCGGGAAAGCGCCGGGAGCTCGGCGTACCGCGGGCCGAGCCCCCACGACGTCAGATCGACCACCGCCGACTGTCCCAGAGCCTGGCCGATCCGCAGTTCTTCCGCGGCCAGTTCCGTGTCGTCCAGGACCAGATTGTCGTCGAGCGCGAGCAGATTCCAGCGGATGAAACCGAGGTTCTCCATGGTCACGCGAGGATCGTCGGGAAGCGGCTCACGCGCGCGGCTGCGCAGCACCCGGGCGTCGCTGAGCAGGTGTTCGTGCATCGATGCGGCGCCGAGCGCCGTGGCCTCGATGGGGCCGAGCACTGTCTCGATCATGCGTCCTCCTGGCGGATGGGCTGCGTGGGAACGGCCTGACGTCGTGGCGGCTACGGGTGCCGGTGCACGTCCGGGAGCGGATGCCCGACCTGCGTGCACCGGACCGGCGGCGTGGAGTGTGATCACTTTCGTCCCTGGCCGGAGGGCGCGCAAGAGGGTGCTCAACGCGCCATCGACCAGCTCACACCGTCAGGTCAACGGGCTCGGCAACCGCGGTCGGCGCGTAACGCCGCACCATTAGCTGATCGCAATGGGGTGATGACGTCACCATGTCCCTCGCCGACTCGCGGGTCGTCCTCGACCAGCCCGGTGCGGAGAAGCTCATCGGCAAGGGCGATGGACTATTCCTGCCAGCGGGCGCGGACAGTCCAACCCGTATACAGGGTGCCTTTGTAACCCAAGAGGAATTCGCCGCCGTCGTTGCCCACTGCACCGCACAGCTCACTCCCATGTGAGGGGAGAATGCTGCGGCCTCCGGACGTCCGAAGGGGACCAGCGGCGAGGCAGATCTTCTCTGCCGGGCAGTGGAACCGGACGATTGGCCGAGAGGTCCGCCTGCGCAGCAGCCCGGGCCGCAGGTGTTCAAGGGCTATGTCGCGACCGTGATGCTCTATGCGGCATGACCAGCAGCGACGAGTTTTCGAACGGTACAGGCACCCTTGGCTGAGCCGGGCGGAGGCGCTGGGGGCAGGATGGGACTCGTGCCCGCCATCGCTGTCGAGATCCCGTGTGCTATTCCTTGGCGGCAGGTGACGTGCGGGTCGGCTTGCCCAGTGCCCAGAAGAGCACGCCGAGGAGTATGAACCCGACGAGCGGGACGGCCTCCGTCAGCAGGTACTTCCAGCGCTCGCCGTAACTCCAGCCGTCCGGCGCGTAGTCGGAGCCGAACCAGTGGTCGCCGAGTCCGGGGGCGACCAGTTGCATGCTGGCGAACAGGACGAGCAGGGTGAGCACCACGCTGATAGTGCGGGGGAAGGGTGCTTTGTAGGGCCGGGGTACGTCCGGGGCCTTGCGGCGCAGTACCGCGAGCGCCGGGAAGATGCCCAGGTAGCTGACGAGGGTGGTGGAGACGGCGAGGCCGAGGACGGCGCCGAAGAGCTTGGCGGCGCTGCCGTTGGTCAGTTCGTGGGCCAGGACCAGGACGACGGTGGAGACCACCCCGCTGAGGATGTTGACCCGTACCGGGGTGCCGAACCGGCTGGAGATGACGCCGAGGAAGCGGGGCGCGGCGCCGTCGTAGCCGGAGACGGCGAGTGCGCGGTCGGAGCCCATGACCCAAGTGACGCCGGAGGACAGCACCGTGACGATGAACATGATCGCGGCGAGGTCCCCGAGCAGGCTGCCGGCGCCGCTGAGCGTGGCGGTGCCGTCGGTGGCGACGTGGCCGCCGTACACGGTGAAGACCTGCCGGATCGCGTCGATGAATCCGCCGAGGCCAGTGATGGCCTTGACCGGCAGGACGAGCAGGATGCCGAGGATCGGCAGCGCGTACAGCAGAACGGCGAGGCCGGCGCTGCGGAAGATGGCGAAGGGTACGTCCTTCTGAGCGTCTGTCATCTCGTCGCCGGCGGTGTTGGGCAACTCGAAACCGACGTAGTTGAACATCAGGACGGGCACCAGGCCGACGAATCCCACGTAGGTCGGGGAGAAGTCGCCGATCCCGAATCCGTGCAGGCCGTGCTGGATGCCGTACACCACGACGGTGACGGTGAACAGGCCGAGGAGGATGAAACGGCTCCAGGCGCCGACGGTGGGAATCCACTTGCCGACGTCGAAGGAGAGGATCGCGGCGAGCACGCCCACCCAGACGAACACGAGGGTGAAGGCGTAGAAGGCCGGGGTGCTCAGGTCCTTCCCGTCGTTGAAGAAGGTGGTGTAGGCCGTGACGGCGGAAACGGAGAGCGTGCCGCCGAGCCACACCGGATTGGTGATCCAGTACAGGAAGTTGTTGACGGCACCCGCGAGTCGCCCGAAAGCCCGACTGGTCCAGATGTAGGGACCGCCCTCGTCGGGGAACGCGGCCCCGAGTTCGGCGGTCAGTAGCGCGGAGGGCACGAAGAACACGACGGCCAGCACGATGAGCCAGGTGAAGGCCTCGGCACCGGACGAGGCCACGGTGCCGATGGTGTCCACCCCGACGATGGTGCAGAGGAGGAAGAAAAGGATGTCGAAGCGGCGGAAGTGCTTGCGCAGCTTCTGCCGCTCCGTCTGGGCTGCTGCCGGCGCGTCGGCCGGCTCGGAAGTTATTTGGTCAGCGGCCACCGGGAGCTCCTGTGTGCTCGTGATACGGGTGAGATCCGGCCATGATCTGCCGCCGCCGCACAAGCCCACAAGCGTTCATGTACAAGTCTTGACCATCACTTCTCCGCCCGAATGCAACGGAAACCGCGCCGAAACATGGGAATGAGCCCACTCCAACCGGATGGCGTTGGCCGCGGGCTTGTGGCGATCTCATCCGTGCCTGTCGCCGCCGGAGCCGATCGCCGACTCGCCGCGGGCTGTGCGGAGTTTCCAGAACCGCACCGACATCGTGACCCTCGCCGGCGGTGACCGGGACATCCTCGCGGCGAAGGCCATGCAGGCAGCACCGGCAAAAGGGGTCCACTGCTCAACTTCTAAGACCGGTTTCCCCAAGTAATGATGGTGGGTGTGGCCCGAGGGCGGATATGGGGCGGAATTACGGTGGCCCCGCCGTTTCGGATGGCGGTCCGCACACATCACCGACGAGCGAGCGGAACCATTGATGAGCGGGGTGGTTGTGCAGCCGTTCGTGCCAAATGAGTTTGTAGTTCAGCTTCTCGGTTTCGAAGGGCAACGGGCGGACCGCCAACTCGTGCTGCGTGACGAGCGTTTGACCGTGCCCGTCGACGAAACCACTCGGCACACACGTCAACAGGTCGCTTTCCGTGACGATCCGCAATGCGTCAGCGAAGTGATTGACGACGGCCACGACCGTCCGTGTGCGACCCTGCAAGCCGAGCCAGCCGTCGATCACACCCAGATCCATACCTGATGGCGTCACCAGGACGTGGTCGGCCGACGCGAACTGATCCAACGTCATCTCTCGCGTCAACGGGTGCCCGCGGCGCATCACGCACACGTAGTGCTCTGTGTGCAGGACTCGCACGTGGATGTCGCGAGGAAGCGCGGGAAACATGCCGACCGCGCAGTCCAATGTGCCGCGCTCGATTCCGTCCAGAGAGCTGGCATTGGTGTGGAACGCGAAAGCGACGCGGGCATAGGGCGACGTCTCCCTGAGCTTCAGCGTGATGCCGCACACCGCTTCGGCCGCGATGCTGTCCGTGACCGAGAGACGGAAACCGGTCGGATCCGTACGGGGATCGAAGTGCTGGGGCGCGATCGAGGACCGGATCGTCGCCAGTGAACGATGAAGCTCGGGCCAGATGGCCAGCATCCGCGATGTCGGCTGAACGCCGTCGGCGACCCTGAGGAACAACTGGTCCTGCATCAGCTTTCGAGCACGCCGCAGCGCGTTGCTGACGGCAGGCTGGCTCATCGACAGGCTGGTCGCGGCGCGCGTCACGTTCCGCTCGAGCATGACGGCTTCGATGACCAGGAGCAGGTTGAGATCGAGCCGTACGTTATTCACCTGGGTTATGGCGATACCCCCAGACTGTGAATTGGACCCATTCGGAGCTTTGGGCAACGCTATCAGCACGAACGCACCGGGCGTGCCGGGCTGTGACCCGCCGGATTGCAGTCGGTGACTGACGTCCGAGATGCAAGACGTTGAAAGGATATTCGCCGCGATGATAGACGCTCCTGTCGGAGACGTGCTACCGAAGCTGACCGGAAAGATCAGCCCAGAACGGATTCGTCTGATGCGCACCCCACGGCCGCCGCAGAACCTGATCGAGGGGTTCAAGCGCATCACCGACGCGACCAGCGTCGTCTCCGACATCATGGACGAGCTGGGAATCACCGGGGTCATCGGCGCCTCGGTCCTCAAGCCGACCCTGCCGTCCGCGAACATGGTCGGACCGGCGCTCACGGTGCGCAACATCGTGCAGCGTGAGCCGGTTCATGAGACGGCGCGCGACCATGTCAATCGCATGGCGGAGTTCGAGGCACACAACCTGGCCCTGCCCGGCGACGTCATCGTGATCGACGGTGTCGCCGGCATCTCCAACATGGGCGGGATCTCGGCGCAGACGGGCAAGCGGCAGGGCGAGGCCGGCGCCATCATTTCAGGCGGCATCCGCGATGTCGGCCATTCCCGGCGGGTGGGCTATCCGGTGTGGGCCACCGAAATCACCCCGGTGACGGGAAAGTGGCGCATCGAGACGGTCGAGATCAACGGCGACATCCAGATTTCCGGTGTCCGCGTCTCGCCCGGCGACATCGTTGTGGCGGATGAGACCGGCGTGTGCTTCATTCCGCTCGCCAGGGCGGCCGAAGTGCTGGAACGGGCGTTGGTGAAGGCGGCCTTCGAGGAACAGAAGTGCGCCGCGATCGACGCCGGCACCGCCGTAGCCGATCTCCCGAAGAATGCGTGAGGCCATGACCGATTCCCCGCGGAGACTGCGTGTCTCCATCCTCGACGACTACCAGGACGTCGTCCGCACGCTCGACTGTTTCAGCAAGCTGCACGGCCATGACGTCACGATCTGGAACGACTCCGTGTCCGATGTGGAGGTGCTGGCCAAGCGCCTGGTCGACGCCGACGTGCTGGTGCTGCTGCGCGAGCGCACCAAGGTCGACGAAGCACTGCTCAGCCGCCTGCCGAACCTCAAGCTGATCAGCCAGAACGGCCACATACCGCATATCGACCTCGACGCGTGCACACGGCACGGCGTGATCGCTACCTCGGCCCTGACCGCACGCCCGTCATACCCCACCGTGGAGCTCACCTGGGGCCTGATCCTCGCCGCTATGCGCAACATCCCGCTCGAGAGCGCCGCGCTGCGCGAGGGCCGCTGGCAGAGCACCGTCGGGCTGGGACTGCGCGGCCGGACGCTGGGCATCTTCGGCTTCGGCCGGCTCGGCTCGATGGTGGCGCAGATCGGTGTGGCGTTCGGCATGGAACTGCTGGTCTGGGGCCGACAGGGCTCACTGGACCGGGCGAGGGCCGCAGGCTACCGGGTCGCCGAAAGCAGGCAGGCCCTGTTCGAGCAGTCGGACGTGCTCAGTGTGCACTTGCGTCTGAACGCGGCCACCACCGGCCTCATCGGCCCCGACGACCTGGCCCTGATGAAGCCGACGGCCCTGTTGGTGAACACCAGCCGGGCGGAGCTGATCCGGCCCGGGGCGCTCGTCGCGGCGCTCCGGGCGGGCCGGCCCGGCAAGGCGGCGGTCGACGTGTTCGAGCACGAGCCGCTGACCGACCCGAACGACCCCCTGCTGCGGTTGCCGAACGCCCTGTGCACGCCGCACATCGGCTTCGTCGAGCGCGACAACTACGAGTTCGCCTACGGCAACGCCTTCGATCAGATTGTGGCCTTCGCCGAGGGCGATCCGATCAATGTCCACAACCCGGATGTGCTGAGAGATGTTCTGAGAGAGGACGCGTAATGAATCTGGAGCTCGACGGAAAGGTCGTGCTGGTCACAGGAGGCAGTAAGGGCATCGGCCTGGCCTGTGCCCGGGCCTTCGGCAACGAAGGCGCCCGTGTCGTCATCGTGTCACGCGGCAAGGACAACCTGTCTGCCGCACAGGAAGCCCTGGCGGAGGACGGCGTGACCGTCACGACGCTCGCGGCCGACCTGTCGGACGGCACGGCGGCCGAGGAGGCGGTGGTCGCTGCCGAGGAGCAGGTCGGGCCGGTCGACGTGCTGATCAACTCCGCCGGCGGCGCCAAGCGTGTGCCCCCGGGGGAGCTGACGCCGGACAAGTGGCGCACGGCGATGGACGCGAAGTTCTTCACGTACATGAACGTCATGGACCACCTGCTGCCGCGGATGGTGGCGAGGGAGTCCGGCTCGATCGTCAACATCATCGGCACCGGCGGGAAGATCGCCTCGCCGATCCACCTTCCCGGCGGTGCGGCGAACGCTGCTCTGATGCTGGCTTCCGCAGGTCTGGCCGCGGCCTGGGGACACGCCGGCGTCCGCGTCAATGTCATCAACCCCGGGGCGACCATGACCGGCCGGGTGCAGATGTCCCTGGACGCGGAGTCGCGCATGACCGGCAAGTCGCCGGAGGAGCTGCTGCGCCGCAACCAGGAGCGCATCCCGCTCGGGCGGTACGCCACCCCGGAGGAGGTCGCCGACGCGGCCCTGTACCTCGCCAGCGCCCGGGCGTCCTACGTGACCGGCGCGTCGCTGACGATGGACGGCGCGCTGACGCCGCTCGTCGTGTGAACGGCTGAGCCGAAAAACAAAATCAAAAAACAGTTGGAGGAACAACGGTGTTCCACTGGTATCGCGAGCTGACGAAGCGCGAGCGCAACACGTTCTGGGGCTGTTTCGCCGGATGGGCCGTCGACGCGATGGACGCGCAGCTCTTCAGCTTCGTGCTCCCCGTGCTCATCACGGCCTGGGGTCTGACAACGGCGCAGGCAGGTTATCTGGCCACGGCGACGCTCCTGTCGGCGGCCATCGGCGGCTGGGCGTGCGGCTTTCTTGCGGACCGCTGGGGCCGCGCCCGCGTCATGCAGTTCACCATTCTCTGGTTCGCGGTGTTCACGTTCATCGCGGGCTTCGCGCAGAACTTCGATCAGCTCATCGTTATACGCGTGCTGCAGGGGCTCGGCTTCGGCGGCGAGTGGGCCGCCGGCGCGGTGTTGATGGGTGAGATCATCCGGCCCGCCCATCGCGGCAAGGCGGTGGGTTCCGTCCAGAGCGGCTTCGGCGTCGGCTGGAGCCTGGCGTCGATCATCGCCGGCGTGGTCCTCGCCCACGTACCGTCGGAGTACAACTGGCGGGTGCTGCTGATGATCGGGGTGCTGCCCGCTCTGCTGGTGCTGTGGTTGCGGCGCACCATCGAGGAGCCGGAGCTGTACAAGCAGACGCGCGCCGCCATAGCAGCCGAAGGCCGCGGCCCCGGCCTCGGGGCGATCTTCAAGCCGGGCGTGCGGGGGGTCACCATCAAGGCGTCGCTGCTGGCGTTCGGTGTGGTCGGCGTTGGCGGGGCGATCGTCAACTGGCTGCCGACGTTCATGAAAACGGTCCGGGAGCTGTCGCCCAGCGCCTCGGGGTACTACCTGTTCCTGGTGACCGGCGGTTCCTTCTTCGGGTTCCTGGCGAGCGCCTATCTGGCCGACGTCCTCGGCCGACGACGGACGTTCCAGCTGTTCCTGGTCTGCTCGTGGCTGGTGACCATTGCCTACATGTTCCTGCCGCTGTCCGGGTGGGGGCTGGTCCTCATGGGTGTGCCGTTCGGCTTCTTCACGATCGGCAACTATGCGACGCTGGGCCCGTTCTTCACGGAACTCTTTCCCACCGCGGTCCGTGGCAGCGGGCAGAGCTTCGCCTACAACTTCGGCAAGGCCGCCGGCGCCCTCGCGGTCACCTGCATCGGCATCCTTGCCCAGTGGATCACCTTGGCCGAGGCCATCGGTCTGATCGCGCTGCTCGGTTACAGCGTCGCGATCGTGATCACCCTGCTGCTTCCCGAGACGAAAGGCATGGACCTCAAGCCGGGTGTCGGTGAGGCGCCCGCAAGCGCATCCCCCAGCAACTCCTCAGCCAGCAACCCCTCAACCGTGTGAAGACGGCCGAGTCACACCTCTCCACGCTCCGTGCTCATACCGCAGATCGCGCTTTTGATGCTCGGGTCCCGGCTCGTCGCCCATGGGACCAGCCCCTTCCGAGGCCGTAATCCATCACCGCGGTCGGCCAGGCCACGAGGCCTTCATCGAACGGTTCACCAGGCAGCGACCCCGACAAGGATCGTACGAGCCGTCAACCGCTCCTCCTCTGCACCCCGTTCAGCGAGGCGAACGCACCCAAGGCCTCGCCATCCCCGACCAGGCATGCGCGGTCGCCGACACCTGCCGCAAACCCCTGACGGCAGTCCACGTCGCTGCCGGCCGCGTAGGTCGCGGAACGCACGCTCACTCTCACCGACGCCGAGTGTCCGCCCCACCGAGCGGGCCCGGCGTCCCCCACTTCGACTGACAAGGAACACATCATGGTCGCCCACATCACGCACTGGATCGACGGACAGCCGTGGAGCGGTGCCGCCGAGCGGGGCGGAGACATCCACGACCCGGCGACCGGCAGGATCACCGGCCGGGTGGACTTCGCGTCGGCCGACGACGTCGATCAGGCCGTGGCCGCCGCTGCCGGCGCGTTCAGGGACTGGCGCCGGACATCGGTGGCGAAGCGCGTGCAGGTGCTGTTCGCGTTCCGCGAGCTGCTCAACGCGCGCCGCGACGAGCTGGCCGCGATCATCGTCGCCGAGCACGGCAAGGTGCACTCCGACGCGCTCGCCGAGGTGGCCCGCGGCATCGAGGTCGTCGAGTACGCCTGCAGCATCCCGCAGTTGCTCAAGGGCGGCTTCACCGAGCAGGCGTCCACCGGTGTCGACGTCCACTCCGTCCGACAGCCGCTCGGCCCGGTCGCCATCATCTCGCCGTTCAACTTCCCCGTCATGGTGCCGATGTGGTTCTTCCCCCTCGCGATCGCCGCCGGTAACACCGTCGTCCTCAAGCCGTCGGAGAAGGACCCGTCGGCCGCGAACTGGCTGGCCGCGCTGTGGAAGCAGGCCGGGCTGCCGGACGGTGTGTTCAACGTCGTGCACGGCGACAAGCCGGCCGTCGACCGGCTGCTGGAACACCCCGGCATCAAGTCCGTGTCCTTCGTCGGCTCCACCCCCATCGCCCAGTACGTCTACGAGACGGGGGCCCGGCACGGCAAGCGGGTGCAGGCCCTCGGCGGCGCCAAGAACCACATGCTGGTCCTCCCGGACGCGGACCTCGACCTGGCCGCCGACGCCGCCGTCAACGCCGGCTTCGGCGCGGCCGGCGAGCGCTGCATGGCCGTGTCCGTCCTGGTGGCCGTCGACCCGGTCGGCGACGAACTGGTCGCGAAGATCAAGGACCGCATGGCCGGGCTGAAGGTCGGCCCCGGCTGCGCGCCCGCCTCCGAGATGGGCCCGCTGGTCACCGGCGTGCACCGGGACCGGGTGGCGTCGTACCTCGAAGCGGGTGTGGCCGACGGGGCCGAGCTGGCGGTCGACGGCCGCGAGCACAGAATCGCGGACGAGACCCCCGATGCCCGGAGCACCGCCGGCGGCTTCTGGCTCGGCCCCACACTCTTCGACCACGTCAAGCCCGGTATGTCCGTCTACGACGACGAGATCTTCGGCCCGGTGCTGTCCGTGGTCCGGGTGGGCTCGTACGACGAGGGCCTGGAGCTGATCAACGCCAATCCGTACGGCAACGGCACGGCGCTGTTCACCAACGACGGCGGCGCCGCCCGCCGCTTCCAGCACGAGGTCGAGGTGGGCATGGTCGGCATCAACGTGCCCATTCCGGTGCCGGTCGCCTACTACTCCTTCGGCGGCTGGAAGGCGTCGCTGTTCGGCGACAGCCACGCCTACGGCGAGGACGGCGTGAAGTTCTTCACCCGCAGCAAGGCCGTCACCCAGCGCTGGCTCGACCCGTCGCACGGGGGAATCAACCTCGGCTTCCCGACGAGTGACTGAGCACTTCCGTCTCACACCCGCAGCGGTACACCTCGCAAAACCCTCGGCCGTTCCCAACGGGCGCCACCGCGTGCCGCGTTCGCGGGGCCGAGTGATCAGCAAGCCGGACAGGAACGGCAGGGTCGAACGCGAAGGATCCGGGCACCGATGGATGGACAAGTATGCGAAGCTCCGGGCGGACAGGCCCGACGCCAGGACGTCAGCCAGGACGTCAACGACGAGAGAGGAAGACGATGGTCCCACCGGAACCGGAACCCCAGCGGATCGGCATACCCGCCGAGTCCACTGCGGGCGAGACCAGGGTGGCGGCGACACCGACCACCGTGGGGAGACTTGTCGCGCTCGGGTACGACGTAGTGGTCGAACCGGGAGCGGGAGTCTCGTCCCGCTTCTCCGACGCGGCCTACGAGGAGGCGGGAGCCCGCCTCGGCGACCCCTGGCCGGCCGAGATCGTACTGAAGGTCAACGGCCCCTCGAGCGAGGAGATCGACCGGCTGCGTGACGGAGCGACGCTGATCGCGCTCATCGGCCCCGCGCTCCACCCGGAGCTGGTCGAGGAATTGGCGCGGCGGCCGATCACCGTGCTCGCCATGGACGCCGTCCCGCGCATCTCGCGCGCCCAGTCCCTGGACGTCCTGAGCTCGATGGCGAACATCGCCGGATACCGGGCCGTGGTCGAGGCCGCGCACGCCTTCGGCCGCTTCTTCACCGGCCAGGTGACCGCCGCCGGCAAGGTGCCGCCGGCCAAGGTGCTGGTGGCCGGCGCCGGGGTGGCCGGACTCGCGGCGATCGGCGCGGCGCGCAGCCTCGGCGCCGTGGTCCGCGCCACGGACCCCCGGCCCGAGGTCGCCGAGCAGGTGCGCTCGCTGGGCGGGGAGTTCCTGGCGGTGCGGCCCGAACAGTCCGAACAGGAGGCCAGCACCGACGGTTACGCCAAGGCCACTTCGGACGACTACAACCGTCTCGCCGAGCAGCTGTACGCCGAGCAGGCCGCCGACGTGGACATCATCATCACCACCGCGCTCATCCCGGGCAGGCCGGCGCCGAAGCTGATCACTGCCGAGGATGTCGCGCGCATGAAGCCCGGTAGCGTGATCGTCGACATGGCCGCGGCACAGGGCGGCAACGTCGAAGGAACGGTGGCCGGAAAGGCGGTCGTCACCGACAACGACGTGACGATCATCGGCTACACCGACCTGCCCGGCCGGCTCCCGGCCCAGGCGTCGCAGCTGTACGGCACCAACCTCGTCAACCTGATGAAACTGCTCACCCCCGGCAAGGACGGCCGACTCGTTCTCGACTTCGACGACGTGGTGCAGCGGTCGATGACCGTGGTGCGCGACGGTGAGAAGACGTGGCCGCCGCCACCGGTGCAGGTGTCCGCCGCGCCCGACCACGCCGCGGAGGCCGAACGCGCCGCCGACCCCGCCACACCGCGGAAGCGAGCACGCTCCGCGCGGTCCCCGTACGCACTCGTCGGCGCAGGAGCGCTCGCGCTCTTCCTGGTGACCGCCTTCTCGCCGAACCAGCTGATCGGCCACTTCACGGTCTTCGTCCTGGCGATCGTCATCGGCTTCTACGTCATCGGCAACGTGCACCACGCGCTGCACACCCCGCTGATGTCGGTCACCAACGCGATCTCCGGGATCGTCGTGGTCGGCGCGCTGTTGCAGATCGGGCACGCGAACACAGCCGTCACCGTGCTGTCGTTCGCCGCGATCCTGCTGGCGAGCATCAACATCTTCGGCGGATTCGCCGTCACCCGCCGCATGCTCGGCATGTTCTCGAAAGGCTGACCACGGATGACCACCGCCACGGCCGCACAGGCCGCCTACGTCGTTGCCGCGCTGCTGTTCATCCTCAGCCTCGCCGGCCTCTCCCAGCACCGGACTTCCCGTTCGGGCATCGTCTGGGGCATCTCCGGCATGGTCATCGCGCTGGCCGCCACCATCTCTCTCGCCTCGCGGAGCATCTCCGCCACCGGACTCGCCCTGATCGCTGTCGCCACGGCCGTCGGCGCCGCAATCGGACTGTGGCGTGCCCGGGTGGTCGAGATGACCGGCATGCCCGAGCTGATCGCCGTCCTGCACAGCTTCGTCGGCCTTGCCGCCGCGCTCGTCGGCTGGAACGGCTACCTCGACGTCGAAGCCGGGGGCCACGCAGGACAGGAGATCACCGGTTCGCTGCTGCGCATCCACCACGCCGAGGTCTTCATCGGCGTGTTCATCGGCGCCGTCACCTTCACCGGGTCGGTCGTCGCGTACCTGAAGCTGTCGGCGCGCATCAACTCCAGCCCGCTCACGCTCCCGGGCAAGAACGCCCTCAACCTCGGCGCCCTCGCCGCGTTCGTCGTGCTCACCGTGGCGTTCGTCGCGCGCCCCCACATGGGACTGCTCATCGCGGTCACCGTGGTGGCGCTCGCCCTCGGCGCGCATCTGGTCGCCTCCATCGGCGGCGGTGACATGCCGGTCGTCGTCTCGATGCTCAACAGCTACTCAGGCTGGGCCGCGGCGGCCTCGGGCTTCCTGCTCGCCAACAACCTGCTGATCGTCACCGGCGCGCTGGTCGGCTCCTCCGGCGCCTACCTGTCGTACATCATGTGCAAGGCGATGAACCGCTCCTTCATCTCGGTGATCGCGGGCGGATTCGGTATCCAGCCAGCGGTGAGCGACGAGAGCGACCACGGGGAGCACCGGGAGATCAGCGCGGAGGAGACCGCGGAACTGCTGCGCGACGCCTCCTCGGTGGTCATCACGCCCGGCTACGGCATGGCGGTCGCCCAGGCCCAGTACCCGGTCGCGGAGTTGACCCGCAAACTGCGCGAGCGCGGCGTCGACGTGCGGTTCGGTATCCACCCCGTTGCCGGCCGACTGCCCGGTCACATGAACGTGCTGCTCGCCGAGGCCAACGTGCCGTACGACATCGTCCTGGAAATGGACGAGATCAACGACGACTTCGCTTCCACCTCGGTCGTCCTGGTCATCGGGGCCAACGACACCGTCAACCCGGCCGCCGCCGAAGACCCGGCCAGTCCCATCGCCGGGATGCCGGTGTTGCACGTGTGGGAGGCAGCCCATGTCGTCGTCTTCAAGCGCTCCATGGCCACCGGGTACGCGGGCGTGCAGAATCCGCTGTTCTTCCGGGAGAACAGTCAGATGCTCTTCGGCGACGCCAAGCAGCGGGTGGAGGACATCGTGCGCAGCCTCGACGCCACCGACGCGCCGGCCCCGGCCATGGTCGGCACGACTCTCTGAAAAACCGCCCCCGGGGAAGGCGCGGTCTGAGGTCGAACAGGATGGCGTCCTCGCCGTCGCCGCCCGGCCGGCCACGGAGAACTGATCGGCATACGGGACACTCTCGCTGCGCGCCGGGAAGGCAGCGACGCCGAGCTTTCACCATTCCACCAGGAGGTACGCCGTGACCACGCTGACCGTTCTGCACCCCGGCGCCATGGGGGCGGCCGTAGCCGCTCAGGCGTCCCGCTCGGGTCATCAGGTCCTCTGGGTACCGGCTCATCGAAGCGCGGCGACGCAGGAACGTGCGCGGAAGGCGGGACTGACAGCCTGCCCGTCCCTCGTGGACGCGCTCGACGCCAGCGAGGTCGTGCTGTCCCTCTGCCCTCCGCATGCGGCTGAGGACGTCGCCGTATCCGTCGCCCAGCACGGGTTCACGGGTCTGTACGTCGAGGCCAACGCCATCAGCCCTCAGCGTATGGAACGCATCGCGAACGCGGTCCGGCCCGCTTCCTCGGTACTCGACGGTGCCGTCATCGGCCCGCCGCCCGGCGACCAGCGCACGTGTCGCCTCTACCTGGCGGGGGATGCCCGATCGGTGGATCTCCTCCGCTCCATCTTCCAGGGCTCCCGCGTCCAGGTGGAAGCCGCAGGGGACCAAGTCGGTGCCGCATCGGTGCTGAAGATGTCCTTCGCGGCCTTCCAGAAAGCCGCCCGCACGCTCGCCGCCGTGTCGCACGCCCTCGCGGACAGCCACGGAGTCGCCGATCTTCTCACCGCCGAGGCTCAGCGCATGCCCGCGGACTTCCTCTCCAACCCCCGCGACCTGCCCGGCGTCGCCGCCCGAGCCTGGCGTTGGGCTCCCGAAATGCACGAAGCCGCCGAGACCCTGCGCGCCTCCTCGCTGCCGCCTCAGATGGCCGAAGCCGCGGCAGCGGTGATGCAGCGGTGGGAGAAGGACAAGGACCAGTACGACCTGCCACTCGCCGAGGTGCTCACGCACCTGCGGGATGGTTCCCACGCTCATTGAGCGGGTGCACAACCGTTCCTAGTGTCCTGAGTCGGAGATTCATCGTTGGTTGGGTATGAGTCACCCGGGCCCGAAGATTCCACCGTTGTCGGTAACTGATGCCCAGCGAGAGGTTCTTGAGGGGTGGGTGCGCCGCCGGACGACCGCGCAGGCGTTGGCCCTGCGGTCCCGGATCGTCCTGGAGTGCTCCGAAGGCCACTCGATCATGGAGGTGTCGCGGGACCTCGACGGCTGTCTGGCCGAAGGGGCGCGGGGCGGTGCACGGGCCGCGACGAAGGCCGGGTTCCCGGTTCCCGTGCCCGCACCGCCGTCCGACGAGGCGCGGCCCCGGGCCGGAGCGGGCCCGGTGCGCGCACTGTGGCTGGTGCCCGCCCCCGGCGACGGCTCCGGCAGCGGTCGGGACAGCGACCCCAGTACCGGACACCCACTTCGTCGACCTGCAGCGCGACGTCACCGTCGCCGACGTCTGGCGGTCCACCGGCGCAGGCATGCGCGGTGTCGAACACGTCAAGCGCTACACCTCGCTCGGCACGGCCAACGACCAGGGAAAGACCTCCGGCGTCAACGCGATCGGTGTGATCGCCGAGGCCCTCGGCGCGGGCGCATCCCCCGGAGAGATCGGCACCACGGCCTACCGGGCGCCGTACACGCCGGTGGCCTTCGCCGCCCTGGCCGGGCGTGAGCGCGGCGAGCTGTTCGACCCCGAACGCACCACCTCCATCCACAGCTGGCACGTAGCCCACGGCGCGGAGTTCGAGGACGTCGGCCAGTGGAAGCGCCCCTGGTACTACCCCCGGCCCGGTGAGGACATGGACACGGCCGTCGCCCGCGAGTGCCGCGCGGCCCGCGAGGGGGTGGCGTTCATGGACGCCTCCACCCTCGGCAAGATCGAGATCTGGGGCGCGGACGCGGGCGAGTTCCTCGAAAAAGACTTGCGTAGCGTGCGCGGACGGTGTGGTGCCGGCCAGGGCCGGCCTCGTGCTGCACCGCTTCGACCGGGACTACGCGTGCCTTCCGGTGCGGGATCCTGGCGTCACTCTTCTGACCTGCGCGAGCAGCCGGACCGTGGACACGGTTCTGGTGGCGGGCGAGGCGGTGGTACGCGACGGGCGCAGTGCGCGCCTTTCCGAGGCGTTCCTGGTGGACGTGTTGTCGCGGTAACAGGACGGGTTCCTGGATGAAACACAGAGGCGCCAGGCTCGCCTCATCGCGCATGGCCCGCATCAATGGAGCACATGCCAGCCCACGGCGCCGGGCCCACGGACGGGTCCGTTGACGACCGTGCCCGCGGATCTCTGCGTGTTCGCGGTGGGGGTGCAGGGGCGGTGACTGCATCTCGTAGGACTCGGAGAAGCCCACTCCGAAGTACTCAGGAGTACTTGCCGCGATGAGTGACACCACGATGCGTTCCGTGCCTCAATCGGAGCCTCTGACGACGGCTCAGTCCACGTACAGCCTCGCCGAACTCGACAAGGAAGCCCGCATGGGCGGGGCCGGCACCGAGACGACGTCCCGGGAGATCCGCCGGATCGACCTCTCCGACTTCGAGGCCCGCAAGGCCGAGATCACCGAGGAGCTGTGGGCGGCGGCCACGGAGATCGGATTCTTCCAGCTGGTGAACCACGGCATGGACCAGGCCCTCGTGGAGGAGGCGTTCGCGAACGCCGAGCGCTTCTTCGCGCTGTCCGAGGCCCACAAGGGCCGGCACGCGTTGAAGAAGGGTCTCAACTCCGGATGGGAGTCTATGACGCAGGTCAGGCCGTCCATCGGGACTCCGGACCAGAAGGAGTCGTATCAGCTCACCAGGCCCCACATGGAAGGGCTCTGGCCCGACGACGTACTGCCCGAATTCCGGCCACGTGTACTCGACTTCGAGGAGCGCTGCCGTGAGGTGGCGATGCGGGTCCTGTCGTGCTTCGCCGACAAGCTCGGCTTCGACAGCGACTTCTTCAGCCGCGCCCATGACCCTGCGAGCGCGCAGTACCAGTCCACCCTGCGGATGCTGCACTACTTCGCGATCCCTGAGGACGCCGAACTCGACCCGGATGTGTGGCGGGCTGGTGCGCACACGGACTTCGACTGTCTGACGCTGCTCTTTCAGCGTGAGGGGCAAGGCGGGCTGCAGGTGTGCCCGGGAAGGGAGGCCGAGACCCAGGAGTGGACTCCCGTGGTGCCCTCAGCCGACGTCATCACCTGCAACATCGGCGACATGCTGATGCGGTGGAGCGACGACCGGCTTCCGTCCAACTTCCACCGGGTCAAGTCACCAGGTCCCGGCGACGACCGGGGGGCCCGCTACAGCATCGCCTTCTTCGCCCAAGCCGACCGTGACGTGGTGATCGAGGGGCCGGAGGGCCGATATCCGCCGATCACGGCCGAGCAGTACATCCAGCAGCGTATCGCCGCCAACTTCGCACGATAGAGGGGAGTGTTGTGATGATGTCCGCAAAGCGGCAGACGCCGTTCGGGCGCCTCGCGGTGCTCGGCCTTCAGCACGTGCTGGTGATGTATACGGGCTGTGTCACGGTGCCGCTCGTCTTCGGTGCGGCTGCCGGGCTCGATGCCTCGACCATAGCTCTGCTCATCAACGCGGACCTGCTGGTCGCGGGTGTCGTCACCATGATCCAGGGCGCGGGCGTCGGGCGTGTGCTCGGCGTGCGCATGCCCGTGATGGCCGGTGCCGCCTTCACCGCCGTAACGCCGATGATCCTGATCGCGGGAGAATACGGGCTCCAGGCGGTGTACGGCTCGATGCTCGCCGCCGGCGTCTTCGGCCTGCTCGTCGCCTGGCCGTTCGCCAAAGCCGCCCGCTTCTTCCCGCCCCTGGTCAGCGGCGTTGTGATCACGGTGGTCGGCCTGGCGCTGATCGGCGTCGGCGTCAATCTCGTCGTCGGCAATGACCCCAAGGCATCGGACCACGCGGCGCCGTCCCGCCTCGCCGTCGCCGCTTTCGTCGTCGTCGTGATCCTGCTGGTGGCGAGGTTCGGCCGGGGCTTTGTGGCCCAGACCGGCGTCCTTCTCGGGTTGTTGGCCGGTACGGCGGTCGCGGTACCGCTCGGTCTGGTGGACCTGTCCGCCGCCCGCGGTGCCGACTGGATCGGGATGAGCGCTCCGTTCCACTTCGGCGCCCCCGAGTTCCCGCCGGTCGCGGTCATCTCCATGTGTGTCGTGATGCTGGTTCTGTTCGCCGAGTCGACGGCAGACCTGATCGCGGTCGCGGAACTCACTGGAAAGGAACTCACAACCGCGGACATGGCGCGCGGCCTGGCCGCCGACGGGCTGTCCGGGGTGCTGGGCGGAGTGATGAACGCCTTCATCGACACCGTCTTCGCCCAGAACGTCGGTCTGGTCTCGATGACCCGGGTGCGCAGCCGTCATGTGGCCACCGTCGCGGGCGCCATTCTGGTCCTCCTCGGCCTGGTGCCCAAACTGGGGGCGGTGGTGGCCGGGCTTCCCCAACCGGTCGTGGGCGCGGCAGCACTGGTCATGTTCGCCACCGTCGCCGCCGTCGGCATCGGCACGTTGCGGAAGGTCGAGTTCGAGGGAACGCAGAATCTGCTGATCGTCGCCGTGTCGATCGGCGTGGGCATGGCCCCCGAAGTGGCACCTGATCTGTACTCCCGCTTTCCCGACGGTGTGGGAATCGTGCTGGGCTCACCGGTGACGAGCGCGACCCTGATCGCCTTCGGGCTGAACCTGGCCTTCAACCGGACCCGCCCGGCACGCATCGCGAACGACGGGGCGGAGAGACCGACCCAGCCGACGACCACCACATCGACGGAATACGCCAAGTAGCGCCCGCACTGGGGCGACCACGCAGGTCATGGGCGCGGGCTCGTTCCCCGTTGCGCGTCGTCGCTGTACGGGCAGCTTTCCGCGTCCGGAGCGGCGGAGGCTGGTCGTCGATGCCGGGTGCGTTCTGGACCGCGATACGGCGCTTAGCTGTCCGCGCTCAAGACCAGGAGATCGCCCCAAGGACCTGGCCCACATCTCGCCGTACCTGACCGAGCACCTCAACCGCTTCGGCAAGTACTCCTCGGGGCTGGCTACAGCGCGTTCGTCAGGCGCCCATTGACTGCTCTCCTGCGGCTTTGCCGCCTGCCGCTTCGCTTCACGGTAGCCATTCGATGCGGCCTGTCTGCTGGCCGGGCGACGTCGGGCCATCATCCGCTGATACCTGGTCAGCTTCGCGGCGCTCTTCTTCCCGTGCTGGGCGTGGGGGAGATCGTGGGCGTCGCTGGTGGTGGTCGCGGTCTCCTTCACTCCCCAGTCCACGCCGATCACACGCCAGGTCTCAGGCAGCGGCTCAACCTGGGCCGGGACAACCGGGGCACGCGGCACGCGCGCCCCGGCCTCCACGCAGCTCAGGACAGCCGCAGTCCCAGGTCCGTCAGGCGCACCGGAGCGCCCGTGGCCAGGCTGCGGTTGATGCCGATGCCGACCGCGACGCTGCGGAGTCCGTCCGGGTAGCCTGCGCGGCGGCGCAGAGGGTCGTCGCCGGAGCCGACGAAGACGTCGTGGAGAAGGAGTGCGTCGCCGCCGCCGTGGCCGCCCTCGCCCTCCTTGACCTCGACCTCCTGGGCCTCCTCCCAGTGCCGCTGCACCACCAGGCGGGTGCCGTTGGCCCGGACCGCGCCGCCCTCGCCGGCGCCGGGCCCGCCGGCTTCGGGCGTGGCGCTCGGGTCGACCGCCGGGCGTACGGGTGCGTGCTTGGAGTGCAGATTGCGGGCCGTGTCGCCCGCCGTGACATGGGCCCGCTCGACGACCTCCAGTTCGGCCCGGCCCTCCGAGCCGTTGACGCACACCCGGTAGCCCTCCCATGGGCTGTGCGCGGTCAGCGCGTACGACATGGACACGCCGCCCCGGTAGCCGACCAGGACGTTCAGGGTGTCCTCGGTGGTGATGCCCGGGTCGAAGACGTCGCGGTCGCGCAGATATCCGTCCACGTGCTCGGCGTCGAGGTAGAGGGCGCGCAGATGCGGGTCCGTGGCCATGTCGAAGCCGAACGGGTCCTCGGCCGCGGCGTCACGGCCGAGCGAGGGCCGCTCGCCCGGCGGCCGCCCCGCGCCCGTGTCGCCGTAGAAGCGGAGGCCGCCGAGGGCGAAGACCGTCTCGGGTACGTCGTCCAGCCACCAGTTGACCAGGTCGAAGTGGTGGGTCGCCTTGTGTACGGCGAGTCCGCCCGAGACGGTCTTGTCGCGGTGCCAACGGCGGAAGTAGTCCGCGCCGTGCACGGTGTCGAGCAGCCACTCGAAATGTACGGAGAGCACCTTGCCGACCGTGCCGTCCGCGATCACCTGCCGCAGGGCCGAATTCCTCGGCGAGTAGCGGTAGTTGAACGTCACGGTGAGACGTGCGGTGGACGCGTCGACCGCGGCCTGGATCGCCCGCAGCCCGTCCTCGTCCACCGTCAGCGGCTTCTCACAGACGACGTCGACGCCCGCCCGCAGCGCCGTGCACACGGCGTCGGCGTGCGTACGGTCGGGGGAGCAGACGACCAGGACGTCCACCCTCTCCTCGGCGAGCATCCGCTCCAGGTCGTCCGGGTGGTAGTGGCGGGGCCGGTGCCCGGCGTCCGCGACCAGGGTGTCGTAGTGGCGCATCCGGGCCTCGTTGGTGTCGCACCAGGCGACCGGGACGGCGTCGGACGCGTAGGTGTCGAGCAGCGCGTGGACGTACATCCGTGCGCGGTGGCCGGTGCCGTACACGGCGTACCGGCGGGGGGTGGTGCGGGTGGCCAAAATTCCTCCGGATCGATGTTTCCGTATGTGCGTGGTGCGGCGTCGTGTGGTGTCTACGAGGCCGACTCGATCAGTCCGCTGAGCTCATCCACGAAGCCCGCGCCCGCCTCCGGTCCGCTGCTTCGACCGAAGAGCACCTCCTCCACGTAGCGCTGCAGGATGTCCTCGACCGCGCTCGCGCCGTTGGGGAAGAGCGGCAGCGGGGCGCCGGCCAGGTTCTTCTCCATGCGTTCGATGTAGCGCAGGGCTGCGGTGTCGTCGGGGGCGAGGGAAGGCGCGATGTTCTCGCGGGTACGGGCGGCGGCCGGGATGCCGCGCTCCGCGCCGAGCAGCTTGGTGCACTGTTCGTCTCCGACCAGGAAGTTGACCAGGAGCGCGGCCTCGGCCGGGTGTTGGGTCTGGGACGAGATCGACCAGTACATGCCGGGCTTCACGAACTGGTGGCGGCGTGGACTGCCGGTACGCGTGGGCAGGTCCACGAGCTCGAGCTCGTCACCACCGGCCGCGGCCTTGTACGCGATGAGCTGGTTGCACCAGGACGGCGAGATCACGACCTTGCCGGTGACGATCGGCGACTGGTCCAGGGGCAGCACCTGGCTGTCGACGATGACACCGGCACCGGGCGCCGCCCCATTGTCCGACCAGTCCCGGGTCATCTCCCACAGGCCGCCGAGGACGTCCGGGTCCACCGCGACGCTCCCGTCCCGGCCGAAGAGTTCCTGCCGGTGCTGGCGTGCCCACAGGATCGGGATGCCGGGGCCGCCGAGCGGGATCGAACCGTGCACCTTGCCGCCGG
Source organism: Streptomyces sp. NPDC002896 (assembly GCF_040295225.1). Lineage (NCBI taxonomy): Bacteria > Bacillati > Actinomycetota > Actinomycetes > Kitasatosporales > Streptomycetaceae > Streptomyces > Streptomyces sp. NPDC002896. Next base: position 72,798 of record NZ_JBEOVA010000030.1, read on the forward strand.
AGGCGCGGGTCACCTCGCGGCCGAACTTCTCGAGGTCGTCCCAGGTCCAGGAGCGGGTGTCGGGCAGCCGCAGGCCGAGCTCGTCGACGATGGTGCGGTTGACGAGCATGGCCATGGACGTGACCGAGGCCGGGACACCGTACAGACCGCCGTTGTGCCGTCCGGTGTCCAGGGTCTCCTCGGTGAACAGGGAGGCGTCGAAGTGCTCGGACCGGCCGAGGTCGAACAGGCCGCCGCGCTCCGCGTACGAGGCGAGGTAGGCGATGTCGTTCTGGATGACGTCGGGGGCGTTGCCGCCCGCGGCGGAGGTGGCGAGCCGGTCCCAGTAGCCGTTCCAGTCGGCGAACTCCGCCTCGACCGTGATCCTCGGGTACTTCTTCTCGAACAGCGCGATCGCCTTGTGGGTGGCCTGGTGCCGGGCGTCTCCGCCCCACCAGGTCATGCGCAGGGTGACCGGCCCGTCGGAGAGCCGGTCGGGACCGGTCGTCCCGCCGACGGCGCAGCTCGTCGTGGCGGCGGTGAGCGCGGTCCCGCCGGCCAGTGCGGCCAGCGCGCGGACCGTCGTACGGCGGGACGGACCGGACGACTCGGTCGAACGGGACGGTGAGGTGTGCTGTGGCATGTCTTCGGGCCTCACTTGATGCCGGTGGTGGCGATACCGCGGATCAGGTAGCGCTGGCCGACGGCGAAGGCGAGCAGCACCGGCAGCAGCGACACCACGTTCATCGCGAACATCGCGCCGTACGAGGACTGGGACTGGGCGTCGATGAAGGAGCGCAGCGCGACCGGGACGGTGTACAGCGCCGGGTCGGTCACGAACACCAGCTGGGTGAAGAAGTCGCCCCAGGTCCAGATGAACGTGAAGATCGCGGCGGTGGCCAGGGCGGGCTTCATCAGCGGCAGGATGATCTGCAGGAAGATTCGCGCGTGACCCGCGCCGTCGATCCGCGCGGCCTCGTCCAGCTCACGCGGCAGACCCCGGATGAACTGCACCATCAGGAAGACGAAGAACCCGTCCACGGCGAGGAACTTCGGCACGATCAGCGGCAGGAAGGTGTTGATCCAGCCGAGCTGAGCGAAGATCACGTACTGCGGGACGATCACGACATGGATCGGCAGCATGATCGACATCAGCATGATCGCGAAGGCCGTACGGCGGAAGCGGAACGAGAGGCGCGCGAAGGCGTACGCAGCCATCGAGCAGCTCACCAGATTGCCGATGATCGCGCCTAGCGTGACGATCGCGGAGTTGAGCAGATAGGTGCTGAAGGGGTGGGAGAGCGCGTTCCAGCCGTTGGTGTAGTTCTCCGGGTTGAAGGTGTCGAGGAAGATGCCGGTGTCCGTGAAGATCCGGCCTTCGGGCCGCAGCGAGCTGACGGCCATCCACACCACGGGATAGAGCGCGATCACCACCATCGCGACCATGAGGACATGTTTCCCGGCCCGGGCGAGGGAGGTGCGGGCGGGCTTCCCGGTCACCGGGGGCGCCGTGCCGGACGGTGCCGGGGCCGGTGTGGGGGACAGGGGCGGCTGGTCGGCCGTTTCAGTCGTCATAGAACACCCAGTACTTTGCGGCCCAGAAGTTGACGGCGGTGAAGGCCCCGATGATGACCAGGAGCAGCCAGGCCAGCGAGGAGGCGTAACCCATCAGGAAGGAACCGAAGCCTTCCTGGTACAGGTAGAGCGTGTAGAAGAGCGTCGAGTCGGCGGGCCCGCCGGTGCCGCCGGAGACGATGAACGCCTGCGTGAACGACTGGAAGGCGTTGATGATCCCGAGCACCAGGTTGAAGAAGACGATCGGGCTCAGGAGCGGCAGCGTCACCGAGCGGAACTGCCGCCAGGCGCTCGCCCCGTCGATGGACGCGGCCTCGTAGTACTGGCGGGGTATCTGCCGCAGGCCGGCCAGGAAGATCACCATCGGGGACCCGAACTGCCAGATGTGCAGCAGGATGATGGTGCCGAGCGCGGTGTCCGGGTTGGAGATCCAGTTCTGGCCGGTGACGCCGAAGAACGCGAGCAGCCCGTTGAACAGACCGCCATCGCCGAAGATGACGCGCCACAGGACGGCGATGGCGACGCTGCCACCGAGCAGGGACGGCAGATAGAGGGCCGAGCGGTAGAACGACAGGCCGCGCATCCCGCGGTCGAGGAGCATCGCGAGCGCCAGGGCGACCACGAGCTGGAGCGGTACGCCGATCAGGACGTAGGCGAAGGTGACCCCGAGAGACTGGTGCAGCCGCTCGTCGTTGATCATCTTCACGATGTTGTCGAAGCCCGTGAAGTTGGCGTCCTGGAGCAGGTTGTAGTCGGTGAAGGCCAGGTAGAGCGAGACCAGCATCGGTCCGACGGTCAGCCCGACCAGCCCGAGGAGCCAGGGCAGGAGGAAGATCGCGGCGGCCTTGTTGTCGCGCTCGGAAACCCGTCGGAGCTTGCGTTGTTCCTTGCGTTCTTCGCTGCGGAGGCGTGGTTTCCCGCGCCTGTCGGCAGTCAGATGTTGCAGTTCGGCGAGGCTCATACGGTGGGGCTCCCTGGGGCGGGTGCATGGGGGGACACAGGGCTGTGCGAGCAGGGGTTTGTAACGTTTCAGAGAAGGGGTCGGTCCGGTTCATGTGGGTGAACCGGGTTCAGTGGGCGGGTCTGCCGAACCTATGGACCTGCTCGTCGCCGCGTCAAGAGTGGTGCAGCGTCCGGCGGATGACGGGACGGGAGCGATGCGGGGATCTTGCATGTGGCTTTCGCGGCGGCAGCCAAGGGGTGGCCATGTCTTTCAAGTCACCGCGAAGAATCGGGTCTTCGCCGGCTTCCGGACCTTTGGTGCGTTGCTTGGCGAAACTCTACGAGGGGTTGGGGGCTGCTGCCCGTGTGCTGAGCTGTAGTGAGTCTTGGTGAGCGTGAGTGTGCGCCGGGCCGGTATGGGGCTGGGCCTGGTCGTCTGGCGCGCGCTGGAGGCAGCCCACCACGGGGCTCTCCTGGAAGGGGGAACGGGAGTTCTTGGGTCGAATGGGTGACCTTTGCTGGTGACGGTCGTTGAGTGCCGTGACGGGATCTTCGAGCCGCGAGTAAGGCGGGTGGGGCGGAGTGCGGGAGTTGGCGGCAACCTTCGTGGTGCCGGGGCCTGCGGGGGTGGCCATCCGGGACCGGCTGCGCGTCTCCGACGTGGACGCGGCCGTGCTGCATGAGGGCGGCGTCTTTCTCGGCTCGCTGGCCGCCGGCGATCTCGCCGACCGCTGTCGGCAGGGCCTGGAACACGATGCCGCCGCGTGGGCGGTGCGCAAGCGGGAGCTGACCGGTCGGTCGTCCGCGCGCTGGGCGGGCAGTATCACCAAGGCCACCCATGACCAGTGGGCGCTGGCCCGGCGCGGACAGGCCGCGTATATCGCCTGGCTGCAGGCGCAGATCGCGCAGGTTGAAGCCCGGCTGGCCCGGCCGCTGGGCTCCAAGGCCAACAAGCGCGAGGGACTGCCGCGCGGCTATGCCACCCGCGCCGAATGGCACGCCAAGTCTCGGCGCCTGCAGACCTTGAAGGACCGGCTGGCGGCGGTGGAGGCGGACTGGAACGCGGGCCAGGTGCGCGTGGTGCGCGGCGGCAAGCATCTGGCCCACACCCGCCACCACCTCGCGCAGGCCGGGCTTGACGAGCAGGCGTGGCGGGCACGATGGGAAGCGGCCCGGATGTTCCTGGCCGCGGACGGGGAGTCGGGCAAACGGTTCGGCAACGAGACCATCCGCATCACCGACACCGGACGGATCTCCATCAAACTCCCAGCCCCGCTGGCCCACTTGGCCAACACGGCGCACGGCCGGTATGTGCTGGACGCGGTGGTTGAGTTCAGGTACCGGGGCGAGGAGTGGCAGGATCGGATCGCAGCCAACCAGGCGGTGGCCTACCGGATCCACCACGACGTGCTGCGGGGCCGCTGGTACGTGACCGCCTCCTGGCAGCGCGCTCCGGTGCCCGCACTGCCGCTGGAAACAGCCCTGGCCCAGGGCACGGTCGGGGTGGACATGAACGACGACCACCTGGCGGCCTGGCGCCTCGACCGGCACGGCAACCCGGTCGGGGAGCCGCAGCGCTTCTTCTACGATCTGTCGGGCAGTTTCGCACACCGGGATGCGCAGATCCGGCATGTGTTGACCCGGCTGCTGCACTTCGCCCGCCGCTGCGGCGTGGCCGCAATCGCCGTTGAGGACCTCAACTTCGCCGATAGCAAGACCCGGGAGAAGCACGGCCGCAACAAGCGGTTCCGCCGGTTGATCTCCCGTTTCCCGACCGCGAAGCTCAAGGCCCGGCTGGTGTCGATGGCCGCCGAACAGGATGTGGCGGTCGTCGCGGTCGACCCGGCCTACACCAGTCGGTGGGGTGCCCAGCACTGGCAGAAGCCGCTGGCCACCCCGACCCGTGAGACGACCCGGCACGATGCCGCGAGCATCGCGGTCGGGCGACGCGCCCTCGGGCATCCGATCCGGCGACGGACGGCACCGCCCCCGGCACACCAGAGCGATGTGCCCGGGCATCGGACCGTCCAGGCCCGATCGGAGGCCCAAGGGCGTGAGGGAACCCGCCCCCACCTGCCCGGACCGCGCACCAGATGCGCGTCGCCGGTGGCGGAGCGAAAGCGGGGGACCAGCCTGCCCAACACCGTTCGGGGCAGCGCCACTGAGCAGCGGTCCTGGCAACAGGACTCACTTCCGCTCAGTGTTTAGGAACGGTCAGTCTCGGACGGCCCGACCCGCACACGATCGGCGCCGACTGGCTGAAACTGCTGAGCCGGGCCATGCAGCAGGCGCTGCGGGCTCGCGCGGACATACCGCCAGAGGCCTTGGCGGATGTGCCGTACTCCTGGCTCGGCGAGGACCCGTACACCGGGGCCCCGAAGCTCTACGAAGCCATCGGCGCGGCCTGGACGCCGGCCGAGGCCGCACGCCTTAACGGTGTCGTGGCCCGCCCGGCCGGCACCCGCCCGCACACCTACGACCTGGCCCGTTACGGGCTCACCCGCGCCGGTGTCGAGGCAGCCTTCGCTGGTTACAACGCACTGCGCGCGGAGGTGGACCGCCCGTGAGGGGCCCCGGGCCTCGGTGCACTGACCGCCCGTTACGCCCAGGCGCTGATGGCGGCCCCGCCCAAGGACCCCCGGGCCTTGGCGAACTGGATCGCGGCTCGGCGTGGTGCTCTCTCGGAGGCTCGTTGACTCGGCCCATGCCCTGTCCATTGGCACGGGAGCGATGATGGGGCCATGGCGTTATCGACGGAGTTGACGGAGTTGTTGGGCGTGCGGCACCCGATCGTGCTGGCACCGATGGGCGGTTCGGCCGGGGGCGCACTGGCCGCGGCCGTCTCCCGAGCAGGCGGCCTCGGGCTGCTGGGCGGTGGGTACGGGGAGCGGGCGTGGCTGGAGCGCGAGCTGGCGATCGTTGCGGAGGGCACCGACGAACCATGGGGTGTCGGTTTTCTGACCTGGGCGATCGACGTGGGCGCGGTGGAGCAGACGCTGGAGTTCAATCCCGCGGCGGTGATGTTGTCCTTCGGCGACCCGAGCCCGTTCGTCGATCGGATCCGCCGGTCGGACGCGGTTTTGATCATTCAGGTCACCGATCTGGACGAGGCCAGGCGGGCCTTGGACGTGGGCGCCGATGTCATCGTGGCGCAGGGGACCGAGAGCGGTGGGCACGGTGCCCGGCGCGGGCGGTCCACGTTGCCGTTCGTGCCGCTCGTGGTGGATCTCGCGGCGCCGGTCCCGGTGCTGGCAGCCGGCGGGATCGCCGATGGCCGCGGCGTGGCCGCGGCGCTGGCCCTGGGTGCTGCCGGAGCGCTCATCGGCACCCGCTTCCAGGCCACCGCCGAGGCCCTGGTCGAACCCTCTACAGCCAAGGCGATCGTCGAAGGACGCGGGCAGGACACCGAGCGTAACGGCGTGTTGGACATCGCCCGCGGCGCGAGCTGGCCGACGGAGAAGTACACCGCCCGTACTCTCAGCCACCCCTATCTCGACCGATGGCGCGGCCGGGAGGCCGAGTTGGCCGGCGACTCCCAGGCCCGTCAGGACTACCAGGACGACGTGACACGAGAGGCGATTCCGCCCCTGCCGGTCTGGGCGGGCGAGGCCGTCGACCTCATCACCGATCTGCCTTCCGCAGCCGACCTCGTCACCACCCTGGCTGCCCAGGCCGAGGACGCACTGACCTGGGCCGGAAGGCGCCGACCGAACAACCGGCCACGAGCCCACGGCTAATGGCGTCGAGCCGAGAGCGGTCACCCACGGACTCTCGGTTGACGACCTCCACGACCAGTTCGAGGCCGTCCCCGCTGACCGCCTCGCGCACAGCGTGATCAGGCGCGTGCCGGTCTCGGCCAGCGCTCGTGCGAGCCGGGACAGGTCCTTGCTCCGCCGTCTCGCAGATCTCTACGGCACGGATATCGCAGTCGGCCGCGGCACGCACACGGTCGTCGAGTGCCTGGTCGTGTTCGAGGAACGTCACCTCGATGCCAGGGGCGAAGTCGATCAGGCCTGAGCCGTCTTCGCCACGGCCGTCCCCGCCCGGAGCGCGGCAACGGGATCAGCCGCCTCGTCCAGCTCGATGAGTACGATGCCGGCGCCGGGAGTGAGGGACATCGCGTCGGCCCATCCTCGCCAGTCCACGATGCCCGTGCCCAGTTCGGTCATGTAGGGCTGCTGCTGAGCGAAGACCGTTTCGTCGATGGTGAGTTCGACATCGATGGGTTTGACCGCGTCCTTCCAGTGCGCGAGCGCGATGCGCTGGGAGTGACGACGCGCGACGGCGACGGGGTCACCTCCCCCGAGTGCGATGTGGCACGAGTCGGGACACAGCCACACGTAGCGCGGATCGGTCAGAGCCATGAACAGGTCGATGTCCCTCTCGTACCAGAGCGTGCTGTTGGACTCCGTGTGGAAGGCGAGCTTCACACCGTGCCGTGCGACGGCCTCACCGACCACGTGGGCGATCTCAGCCATCCGGGTCATGTACGCGGCGTCGACGAAGAAGGGCGGGCGCGTCCCGAACGTCGTACGCATGGGCAGTCCCGCGACGAGGAGTTCCGCTCCCACGTCGGAGAGGAAGGCTGCGCGTCGCTCGGCGTCGGCGACGATCTCGGGCAGGTTCTCGCTGTGCCGCCAGTCGGGGCATTCGCTCGCTGCGATGAAGGCGCTCACGACGGACAGGCCTCGGGCCTCCAGTTCGCGGCGGAACGACGGTGCGTTGCCGAAGGCTCGCAGGACCGAGTCGATGTCGCCCGGCGCGAAGGTCAGCTCGATGCCGGTGACACCGGCCTCGGCCAGCGCGTCCATCACCCGCTCCCAGAAACTCTCAGGGTTCCTGACGGCCCAGTCGCGAAAGGCGTCGGCGGACTCGAGTCCCCAGAAATTCGGGTGGTAGAAGGTCACGATGTCGGTTGCGAAACGTGGTGCCACGATGTCTGTCTCCAGGCGGATCGGTGGTGTCATTCGGCACCTCCGCGGGCGTTGTAGACGACGACGCCGTCGGCGTCGACGGCATCCCGGTAGCTGCGGAACACGGCCAGCGCCTCGTCTCGGAGCACGTCCCGCACGACCTTGATGCCGCGTGCTTCGAACTGCTCGGCCCAGTCCGCGCCGAGCGGGCCCTCGTCGAACGTGGTGATCTCCTCGAGTTCCGGGCCTTCGCCGGCGACCACGAGGCGGCGCACCCCGGACCACATCGCCGCGCCGTAGCACTGGATGCACGGACGCCAGTTCACGACCAGCTCGTGCGCCGGCATCCCGGCGCCGCCGAGGTCCCAACCGCCGGTCGCCGTCTGGGCCAGTCCGAGCGCGACGACCTCGGCGTGCGCGCTCGAGACGCCGGAGCCGAGCACGACGTTCACACCGACCGAGACGATCCGGCCGGTGTCCTGCTCGGCGACGAGTGCCGCGAACGGGCCGCCGTTGCCCTCGCGCCAGTTGCGGTCGGCGAGGCGGTGCACGAGGCGCATCCGGTCGTCGCGGTCGGGGATGACGGCGGGCACGGCGGCCAGGGCGTCGTCTATCCACGCCGGCAGCGCCACGCGGTATTCCTTCGCGATGTCGATCACTATCGGGCTTCCTCTCACTGTGCGGCGAGCGCGGGGTTTCGTGCGGCGACGGCCCGGGCGGCCCGTACGGCGGTCACTGCGCCGGTCAGGGTGACGTTGGCGGCCATAGCGGTGGGGATCACGCCGTTGCCGGCGAGGTACAGGTTGTCGAAGCCCCACACCCGGCCGTCCGGGTCGCACACGCTGGTGCCGTCGTCGGCGACGCCGGCCCGGACGGTGCCGGTCTGGTGCAGCGACGAGCCGGGCGGGAGCAGCGCCCGTTCGGTCGCGGGATCGAACGAGCCGAATTCCTCGGCGATCGACCGGACCTCGTCGAGTGCCCGGCGGATCAGCGCGCGGTCGGCGTCGGAGTAGCCGAACTCGACGCTGATCCGCGGCATTCCGGCGAGGTCGGTCTCGGTCTCCGAGAACACGAGCCGGTTCTCGGGGCGTGACGCGACGGGGGCGTACAGCGAGAGGCCCACGGAGTGCGCCAGGGGGTGGCCGTCTTCGTCCACGTACGTTCGGTTCATGATCTGACCGTGGAACGGCTGTGCCGCTCCGTTCTGGGGCAGCCAGAGCGAATCCGTGCTGAACTCGCCGGCGTGCGGCAGGGGCAGGGCGTCGAGGTCGATGCCGAACCGGTCGAGGTCGAGCAGCACCCGGGCGGTGATGAACGCGTGCTCGTTGAGGTAGAGGCCCAGCGCCTTCGGCCGGATGCCCGAGGCGAAGAGCAGTTGCGGGGTGCGCAGCGCATCGGCGCACACCACCACGGCGTCCGCGAGGAGTTCCGACTCGGCGCCGTCGGTGATTCGACGCAGCCGGACGCCGGCGACTTGGCCGCCCGAGACGATGAGCGACGTCGCGAGCGTTCCGGTCACCAGGGTGAAGGCCGGGTCCCCGCCCGTCGCGATCGCGGGGAAGATCGTGCCCGGAGCCGTGCGCGGCATGGGACCCGATGCCGTAGCGGTGACGGCCATAGGCATCGGCTGCGGCCGACGGCCGTCCGGTCCGACGCCGTCGAAGCGTCGGCGCAGTACATCGAGCACCATCCGGCCGGCCTCGGTCGGACCGATCGCGGAGGGCGTGACCGCGAGCACCCGGCACGCGGTGTCCAGGTCCTCCGCCCAGCGGGCCGGGTCGCCGAAGTCGAACACCTCGTGTCCGGCGGGCCAGGGCGTCGCGGCGGTCCAGTGCACGCCCATGCCACCCGCGTTCCACGCGAGCGCTGTCGCGGGCATCGCCTCGGCGTCCTCGTCGAAGGCGAGTGCGTGGTACATGCCGGGCGGGAGATCGGTGAGGCGGTCCGCCACCTCGCGCACCACCTCGGCGCCCGTGTACATGCCCTGGATGCCGGTGACGACCTGTTCGTTGTAGCGCGCCCACAGGACCGGGTCGTCGACGTCGTGCAGGTGCAGGCCGGGGGCATCGCCGATCGCGTTGCCTCCGTCGACCATGGTGATGTGCAGTGCCGGATCGGTGTCTCGCAGCAGTCGGGCCACGACGGATCCCATGATGCCGCTGCCGACGATGAGGACGTCGGTGCGGGCGGTGTCGGTCACAGTGAGACTCCTGTCTGTGCCACGGGTGCTGAGGGGGAGGCGTGAGTGCGCGGTGGGAGATCACGCGTTCGGGACGAGCGGGCCGAACAACTCGGTGTCCATGCGGTCGAGTGCCAACTTGACTGCGCCGATGAGCGCGGCGTCTCGGCCCAGGCCGGTGGCGCGCAGCTCGATCGCAGGCGTGCGGGCGTCGCGCATCGCCTCACGCACCCGGGGCAGCAGCACATCGGCAGCGTCCTCCAGACCGCCGCCAAGCACGATGAGCGACGGTGCGACCGTCCACGACAAGGTCGTCAGGATCGACGCGATGTTCTCCACGAATTCGTCGACCTCGGCGAGCGCGATCGCATCGCCGGCCCGGGCCACGTCGAAGCGGTCGAGCGCAACCCTGCGTTGGGCCGGTTCCGGTGAGGTGAGCCACGCCACTGGGCGGTCCTCGATCGAGCCTGTCGGTATCGACACCGCCTCGACGATCTCACCCGCGGCGCCGTCGAGACCGCGGTGCACGGCACCCCGTATGAGGATGCCGAGACCGGTCCGGTTGCCGAGGATCGCCCATACGACGGTGTCGTGGTCGCCGGCCACGCCCCGCCAACGCTCCCCGAGCGCGCCCAGATTGGAGTCGTTGTCGGCGAACCAGGGCACCCGGATGCGCCGCGTGAGTTCTTCGGGCAGGTGCACGCCTTCCCACCGAGTCGTGTGCACCAGCCGCCGTACGACTCCGTCGTCGTCGATCGCGCCGCCGCTCGCGACCGCACCGGCGCGCAGTCGGTCCACCGACCCGCCCGCGTCGTCGAGCGCCTCGTGCACCAGCGATGCCACGTCGTCGAGCGTGAGCTGCGGATCCTGGTAAGCGCGCAGCGACCGGTGCGCCCGGCCGACGATGCGGCCGCGTACGTCGGCGACGACCGCGGACACGTCCTCGGTGGTGATCTGCGCGGCCGCCAACAGCGCATGTTCGGCACGCAGTTCGTAGCGGCGGGCGGGGCGCCCGGCGCAGCCGCTCGTCGGCACGCGGTCCAGCTCGATCACCCAGCCCGCCTCGACGAGCGAGTCCAGGATGAGTTCGATGGTGCGGCGGGAAAGGCCGGTCTGCTCGGCGAGGGTGGTTAGCTTCATCGGCCCGGCCGACACCGCCAGCGCGCGGAGGATGACCGAGGTGTTGACTCGTCGGACGGCGCTCTGGTTCATCCCGGACATCAGCACGCCTCCGCCACCCCGGACACCGCCCGTACCACGGGATCGAACACGCCCGTGGTGTCAGCCACGAGCGCTGAGCCGGGCCGACCGTATTCGCGAGCCGGATCCCCGAGCGTCCCGGTCGCCCTCGCCCAGGTCGGCTCCTGTCCACGGACGAAGCCGACCAGATCGGCGTGCATCAACGTGGCCAGTTCCGCGGGCGGGTGCGGTCCGAGCGCCTCGGTGACGCCAGGTGCGTCGAGTACGTCGAAGAAGTACGGGATGTCGATGCAGTGCGTGGCGCCGCCGAGCACGGGCGATGCCCACTCGAAGGAATACAGCCAGGTGCCGGCGGTGGCGTCGCGACGGGAGAGGGCCGCGCGCGGGCAGGCGGCGCGGAACAGGGTGTCTGTCACGCGGGTACCTGCCGCGCGGGCGGCGGCGAGTTCGGCGGCGTTGAAGGGGCTCGGGTGAGGGTTCCCCGGTATGGCATCGCCGTCGAACTCGTCGCCCGTCGCGCCGAGCAGCAGGGGCACGCCGTGCCCGTGCACGCTGAGTCCGTCGGCGATGGGCACCGGCAGTATGTCGTCGCCGACGAACGGGCCCAGCACGAGCGTGTCGTCGCCCCGCTCGCTGCGCAGGTCGAGGACACCCTGCTGGATGTGCTCCACGGTGCAGCTGCCGAATCCGGCTCGCGTCGGCGGCACGCCGAGCCTGTCCGCGAGCCGTCCCAGGAAGTGGCGTGCCGCGTCTCCGCCTACTGCGAACGTGCCACCGGACAGGCTGACCGCGCGGTGGAAGCGGCGGCCGCCGGCGGGCGACGAGAGCAGCGCGAGCACCGCTGCGCCCCCGGCCGACTGGCCGGCGACGGTGACCCGGTCCGGATCACCGCCGAAAGCGGCGATGTTCTCCTGTACCCAGTCGAGGGCGAGCAGCAGGTCACGCAACCCGAGGTTCGCGGGGACGTCGTCCAGTACGGCGAATCCGTCGACGCCCAGCCGGTAGCCGACGGTGACGCAGACGACGCCGTCGCGGGCGAAGGCGCGGCCGTCGTACCACGGACTGGCCGGGCTCCCCGCCAGGAAGGCGCCGCCGTGGATCCACACCATGACCGGGAAGGGCACACGGTCGTCGTCTGCGGCCGGAGCGACGATGCCGAGGTTCAGCACGTCGTCGCCCGGCACCGACGGCTCCGGCACGGTGGTCGTGGCGAACAGCGGCACGGCTTGCGCGGTGGCACCGTGCCGGGACGCGTCGAACGGCTCCGTGAACCGGCCGCGCGGGGCCGGTGCGGCGAACCGCCGGGCACCGGTGGGTGCTTCGGCGAACGGGATGCCGAGGAAGCGCCGTGCCCGGCCGATGCGACGCCCGATGATCGTGCCCGCGGGAGCGCGCACGGTGCAGGGCTCGCCGGGCGCATCGAGTGAGTCCATCCGGTACGTCATCGGGGTCACCGCATTCCCGTTCCGGCGATGCCCTGCACGAAGTAGCGCTGCAGGCACAGGAAGAGGACCAGCACCGGCAGCATCACGACGATCGCACCGGCGAGCATCAGGCCGTAGTCGGTGACGTGCGCCGCCGCCTGACTGGTGGCGGCGAGGCCCACCGGCAGCGTGTAACTGGACATGCTCTGCGCGACGATGAGCGGCCAGATGAAGTTGTTCCACGAAGTGAGGAACGACATGATCGTGATCGTCGCGACCGCGGGGCCGGCCAGCGGGAGGAAGATCCGGAAGAAGATCCGGAACTCGCCCGCGCCGTCGATCCGGGCCGCCTCGAGCAGCTCGTCGGCGATCGACATCGCGTACTGCCGCATGATGAAGACCGACATCGGCATCGCCACGCCGGGCAGTGCGATACCCGCGAGGGTGTCCGCCAGACCCATGTCGACAGTGATCACGAACTGCGTGACGAACACCGTGGTGAACGGCACCATCATCGCCGCCATGACCGCGCCGAACGCGATCCGCTTGCCCGCGAAGTCGAACTTCGCGAGCGCATAGCCGGCAGCCGATGCCGCCACGATGTTGCCGACCACCACGATGGTCGCGACCATGACGCTGTTGACCATGAACTGGCCGAAACCCTCGGTTCTGAACAACCGCACGAAGTTGTCGAAAGTGACGTCATGCGGCAGCCAGGCACCGGGGTCGGAGCGGATCTCGTCGAGACTGCGCAGCGAGCCGCTGATCACCCAGATGAACGGAAGCATCGTGAGCAGCGCGCACAGAACCAGCGCGCCGTACAACAGGGGCCGGGCGACGGACCGGTGGCGCAAAGCGATCCGGTCGGTAGTCATGTCAACGTTCTCCAACGCGGCGACGGCGGTCATGCGCGGGGCCTGAGCAGTCGGAACTGGACGAGACTCACCAGGGCGACGAGCACGAGCATCACGAAGGACGCGGCCGAGGACACCCCGAACTCGCCGGACCCGAACTGGTGGTAGGTGTACAGCGCCACCGACTCGGTGGAGCCCAGCGGGCCGCCGTTCGTGAGCAGGTACGGCTCGTCGAACACCTGGAGATAGAAGACGGTCAGCAGCACCGACACCATGAGGGTGGTGGGCAGCAGCAGCGGCAGGGTGATGTGCCTGAGCTGCCGCCACCGGCCGGCCCCGTCGAGGGAGGCCGCCTCATACACGTCCTCCGGAATCGCCTGCAGACCCGCGAGGAACAGCACCATCGCGGTGCCGACGTTCCGCCAGACGCCGAGCAGGATGACCACGGGCATGGCCAGGTTCGGGTCGTCCAGCCAGTTCGGTCCGGCGAGGCCGACGGCGCCGAGCACCTTGTTGACGGTGCCGCTCTCGTTGAAGGCGTACTGCCAGATCAGTGCGACCGCCACGACGTTCGTGACGACCGGTGCGAAGAAGACTGTGCGCAACACGCCGCGCAGTCGCCGGATGCCGGAGTTCAGCGCGACGGCCAGCGCGAATCCGATCCCCATGGTCAGCGGCACACCCACGGCCACGAACAGGGCGGTGTTCAGGATGTCCCGCAGGAAGCTCTCGTCCTGGAACAGACGGAGATAGTTCTCCAGTCCGGTGAAGTCGACCGCGAAGGGATGACGCAGATCCGTGCCCCGCAGGTCGGTGAGGCTGAATCCGAGCGCGGCGACGGTGGGGATCGCCGTGTAGAGCAGGAACACGAGGGTGAACGGCGCGAGGAACAGCCAGGCGACCGCCGTTCGACGGGAGCCCCGGGAGCGACGCGGGCGGGCCGCCCCCTGACTCCCCTTGCGCGGCGTCACCTGGATGAGGGTGGTGGTCATCCGGGGATCACTTCGCGCCCGTGCCGAGGCTCTCGGCGTACGACTGGACGTTCGAGGCGGCCTTTGCGGCGGTCTCCGTGCCCTTGGCCACGGCCTCCATCTCCTTGCCCAGCCGGGTCGCGACCTGCTGCCAGGTGCTCACCTGAGGGAACGCCCGGGTGTTCTTCAGCTGCGTCAAGAAGGCATCCAGCAGCGGCTGGTCCGCGATGGCGGGGTCGTCCCAGGCGGAGATGACCGCCGGCAGCGAGCTGTACGCCTTGTACTGCGAGACCTGGGTGCTCGGCTTCGAGATGTACCGGACGAGCTTCCACGACGCGTCCGCGTTGGCGCTGCCGGCGAGCACACCCCAGCTGCCTCCGGCGGAGAAGGAGACGCTGCCCGAGGCCCCGGCCGGCAGTGGTGCTGTGGCGACGTGGGACGCCGTCCAGCCCTCCTTCTTCGCAGCAGCGTCGAGCTGACCGACGACCCACGGGCCCGTGATCATCGTGGCGGTCTTGCCGGTGACGAAGTACGGCTGCGCGTCGAGGAACGTGGGCGTGCTGGTGTCGGCGGTACCCGAGGTGAAGAACGACGCGTTGTACTTGATCGCGTCGACCATCGCCGGCGTGTCGAGTGTCCATGTGCCGCCGGAGGAGAGCAGCGAGCCGCCGGCCTGCCAGGCGTACATCGCGACGTCCTGGCCGTTGAAGATGTCCCAGCCGTTGTCGGCCCCGAGGCCGTGCCCGGCTCCGGCGCCCTGGAGCGCCTTGAAGAACGGCACCATCTCGTCCCACGTGGTCGGCGCCTTGACGCCCGCCTTCTTGGCGAGGTCGGAGCGGTAGACGAGCGCGTAGGTGTAGGCGTACCAGGGCACCGTGTAGGCGACGTCCTTGACCACACCGGCGTCCCAGAGACTCTTGAAGAAGCTGTTCTGGTCAACGAGGCCGTCCGGGACGGGCTGAAGGATCGACGAGTCGAGGAACTGCGCCTGCGACTCGGAGAAGAACTGGGCGACATCGGGCCCCTTGCCCGCCGCGATCGCCGACTGGAGCTTGGTGTAGTACTCGGCGTTCGGGATCAGCGTGAACTTCACGTGGACGTCGGGGTTCGCTGTCTTGAAGGGCTTGATGACCTTGTCGAGCACGTCGGCGTCGCCCTGGGCGGCCCAGACGTTGATGGTGCCGGTGGCCGGGGAGTCGTCGATGGGCTTGGCGGTGCCTGCCGCGGCGGTCTCACCACTGCGCCCACAGCCCGCCAGGGCGAAGGTGCCGATGAGAGCTATGCCGCCGGTCAGCCGTAGGGCGCCGCGTCGGGAGAGGTTGGACACTCGGGGCTCCTGTCTCATGAAGGCACTGAGGACAGTGATGGGATTTCCGGAGAAAGCAGCGTTTTTGGTCTGATAGACCTGATGGCTGCGATGGGGGCCTATGCGGCTGATAGTGAAGCTACGAACGATGTGTTGCGGCGGCGTGGCGGACCCATCACGAATAATTTCGGAACTTGTAGCGAAATCGAATCGTCACGCTCTGTCGCGACCGTCGCCTGCTCGTCCGGCCGGTTGTGGGAGGTCGTGCCCGACTGGCGCGGCTGCTGACGAACGCTGAAATCACTCTGAGTCGCGGTCGGTGGCGCTCTCGGGAACGCGAACCCGGCTGGACCGGTCGGCGCGAGCGGAACGCCTTGGCTCGAGCCTCGACGGTGGTGTCCCGCTGCGTGGTATCCGCGATGAGTCGGTAGCGGGTGTGGAAGGCCGCGAGCATCAGGAACTGAAGCAACTCGGCAAAGGATCGCGGAGTTGGGGCGGGCGAGCGGGGTCCTCGAAGCGGTCGGCGTGTTTGTGTCCAGGAGATCGACCGTCCCCGGACGAGGCCGAGCGAGTGACTGACCACCGTGCGAGAAGGGCCTTGGGGCCGACACCGTCTGCCGGGTGCAGAGCTCGCCGCCGTCGACGCCCTTCGCCGGCAAGGAGCGGCCGAAGGGCCCTGCGGCGTAAGGGTGTCGACGTGGCCCGCCGCACCGTCGTCCGGCTGATGCGCGAGCTGGGCCTGGAGGGCTTCATCCGCGGGCAGCGGCGCCGCACCAGGGTGCCCGAGCTGTCGGCGCCGAGGCCGCCGGACTTGGCCACCGTCGACCGCGTCCGACGACGCCGGCGGGCGAGGCGCGGTTGTTTCATCGGAGGGGGTGCCGACGCGGGCGCCGGGTCGATCGCACGGCGATGAAGGCCACGTCTGCCACGACGAGCACGATGCCGATGATCAAGAGATAGAAAAGGCCCTCCGCCAGTGCGCCGATGACTCCCAGGACGACGGCCACGAGCAGGAGGAACAGGAAGATCGCCATGCGAAGAACACCCCCTCTGGCGCGGGGCTCGGATGGTCAGCGGCGGGCGAGTTTTCGTTCGCCGCCCGCGCCAGGCTGGTAGGCCATGTCGTAGTGCTTGAAGATCGCTTCTTCTTGCTCGGCGGGAAGGATGTCGTCCGTGCCGATGGACGGGGCTTTCTTCACCAGTCCCTTGGAGTGCGCGACCTTGACGTTGTCCGGTCCCAGAATCGCCTCGTCGAGGGGGACGAAGATCAGACGCTGGCGGGTGGGCAGGCCGGTGCGGACGGTGGCCATGGCCGGTTCGTCAGTGGTCGTGTCCACGTAGATCGCTTCCAGCGCGCCGATCTTGTGTCCCTTCCGGTCGAGGACGTCGTGGTTGCGCCACTCGCGGATGTCGGCTGAATGGATCATGCCTTGCTCCCTGTGGGCGCGGCGGTGGTGGCACAACGGCCCCGGCGTATACACACCGGGGCCGCCCTTCCAGGTCGTTGCACGTGAGAGTGCGCCGACCCACTTCTCATGGTATGCCCAAGGCGCTTTTCCGGCATTAGTGGTGTTTTTATGCAATACGACCCATCGGGGCCCGCCAACGGTCCCGATGGTCGCGTCAGCCGCATTCCTCCTCTTCGGCCTCCATGAGCCGGATTCCCTGGTGCGTCAGCGTGACCATCGCGGGTGTGTTTCCTTGTGACCAATCGACTGTGATGAGCCCCTCGCCCATCAGATAGGCGCAGGCGGCGGCCAGATCCTGCTCCGGGACCTGGAGGTCGTCGCGTAGCTTCGCTCCGGTGACGCCAAGGAGACGATTGCCTTCCGTGGCGTCGTACAGAGCCTTCATGATCGCCTCGCGGAAGTGTTTCCGTTCGTGCAGTGTTGCCATGATTGCCGCCCACTCGTGCCGGGCATCGACTCGGAGCCCATGGGACCGGGGCGGCGACGCCCGCCGCCCCCTTGAGGGGTATCGCTTCAGACTTCGTCAGTCTGCGTGCGATCCTCGCCGGAGGATTGACTGGTGACGAGCCAGGACTGCGCCAGCCCTGCCACACGCGCGGTGTCCACGGTGAGGTGGAGGCGGGTTCCGCCTTCACCGGTGGCGGGGTAGCTGCGCTGCTCGGTGGACGCGAAGCAACGACGGAGAACCTCTGCGACCTGGCGGGCGGCCTCGGGTGACGCGGCGACGATGCGCACGTCGGCGCGCCAACCCGGGGGCAGTTCCGTTGGCTCCATGGTGACCTCGCTCATCCGGGACGTCGTGTCGGTGGGTGTGACACCGTCCCGTCACACCCACCGCCCCAGCCAGGGAAAGTCGGCGTCACCTGCGGCCCCCGGTCGCCGTGCTCGCGGTGGGTGGTGACGACGGGCGATCCGGCAGGCCCTGCCGGCCGTCGGCTCGTCCGGCTCTGTCGGCCGATTCCCGGTATGGCTCGCTGTAGTGGAATGCTGTGATCCGCCCGTCGTGCCGGCCATTGAGCAGATGGATCAACAGCATTCCTATGAGGATCATGGCAGTGATCGCGGCCAGGGTGATAACGGTCTCCACGTCCTCACATCCCTCGGGCGGTGTCCAGGAGTCCGACAGGGTGCCCGGCCGCCGAGGCGGCGCCGCCATCGGTCTCCCACTCCTCTTCCCCGCTCAGCGCTTCCCTCGCGTCACGGGTTGTGTCCTCGCTCGCCATCAGACTGCTGGCGGTGAGGAGGGCCCCAGGGGTGGCTGCGGCCGACATCAGCCGGGCGGCGGCAGCCGCTCCCGTCTCCGGCGGGACCACCAGCAGGTCCCAGCGGCCCGAGTTGTAGGAGAGGAGGATCAACTTGTTCGGGTCCTGCTCGTCCGCGAACCAGCCCACGTGCACCGTGTGCCCGGTCACTGGCACCTTGCGTGGGATCACAGGCCAGTGTGCCGGGTTGACTGCGACGCGAGTGATCCGGCCCCAGCGCGCGTCCAATACGTCCGTGAGGGCACGGAGTTCATGGGAGAGATCGCGTGAGCGAGGCCACCAGGCACCGTCGAGGAGACCTCGAACCGACCCCGCCGGGGTGAGGGACAGGCGGACCGGCTGCGACGGTACGCACTCATTGATGATCGTACGTTCGATGGTCGCGCTCATGACGCGGACCTGTCCCCAGGCTCGTCTTCGACGTCCCGGTGTTGTTGCTCGCCGAGAACGACACCAGTATTGGAGCCGGTGTGCGAAGTACTCCCGGTGCCTTCACTCTACTCCGGTCGACGGTCCACGGATGTGCGCATGACCAGGCGTTTTCCTGGGGACCACGGGTTCCCGTTCCCGGGCCGATCGGTTTGTCGTTCTGGCGCCGGAAGCATGCAGCGTCCGGCGCCGGGTGCTCGACCTGGGAGCAGCACGGGAAAGCTGACACGCCAGCTCCAGATACGAGGGCTTGACGTCACAGCCGTCGAGCCGTCACAGGGTATGCGCGAGCAGCTGGTCACAGCAGTGCCGCAGGCACGCGCCCTGGACGGCACCGCAGAGTCGATACCGCTGCCCGACACATCCATGGACGCCGTCCTGGTGGCCGAGGCGTGGCGCTGGGTCGACACCCGGCGGGCCATCCCCGAGGGCGCGGGTCCTCATCCCCGGCGGGGTCCTTGGGCTTGTATGGAACGTGCACGACGAGGGGGACGACTGGAACGCACAGCTTGGCCGCCTGGGCTGCTGATCTTGTGTCCGGCATGGCCGGTGCGCTGACGGCCGAGCACTGGAACACCATCGACGTGGACACGCTGGCCTCCGGTGAGGATGCGGGCGTCCGCAAACTGCCGTCGAACGCGTGGATGGCCCTGCGGCGCTTGGGCTGGATGACCGCTTCACCCGCGGGTGTGAAGGTCAACGACCGCATCGTGCGCATGGCTCAGGAGCAGGCCGGGCGCGCTCTGCGGTCGGCGAAGTGGCGTGCCGACCTGACCGCCGGAGTCCTCACGACATGGCCCGCCGATCCTGCCAAGCGCACCCCGGATGAGTGGGATGCCGTCCGTGAGGCGGTGCCCGGCGGGCGGTTCGTTCCGTCCAGCGTCATCAAGTCCCGTACCCGGCAGATTGCCGCCTTCGAGCGCAAGCACGGCCGGTTGCCGGTCGTCGTGTTCGACCTGGAGCCCGCGCCCCGGATCGCCAGGATGCTGCTGCTGTCGGCGTGCGACCGGCAGCAGGCCACCATCGAACGCGGCGACGATGCGGGCCGGGCGCTGCTGCGCCTGCAGCTGCCCACCCGCCCCGACCCGCAGTCCTACGCGCACTGGACGTGGGTCGCGTGCCCCATCAAGCTGCCGCCGACGATCCCGAACGGCGCGGTGCTCCACCGGCCCACCCTGCGCCTCCACCAGGGCCGGGTGCGCGCCGATCTCGCCTACACCCACGCCGTTTTGAAGACCCAGCGGACCGGGCACACCGTCGCGTTGGGCGTGGACTGGGGCCTGAACACCCTGCTCAGCGCGGGAGCGGCCCGGCTCCACAACGACGGGCGTATCGGTGCCCTTGGCGTGGGCGGGATGTTCCGGGCCGCCGGCGTGCTGGCCAAGCAACACCGCATGCGCCGCCTGTCCGAGCACCTGCACGCCAAGGCCGACCGCTACCAGCGGCTCACCGCAGACCAGGCCGGGCATCCGCTGACCGCCAAGCGCCAGGTCCTCGCCGAGGAGATCCGGCATGTGTCCGCCCGCCGGTCGAACCTCAACAACGCCCTCGCATGGGCCGCTGCGCGGTGGACCGTCGATCAGGCCATCACCGCAGGTGCGACCGTCATCCATGTCGAAGACCTCCGCTCCATGGAAGCGCGCGGCATGGGCCGCACCATGAACACGCGCCTCTCCCAGCAGGTACGCGGTCAGATCGTGGACCGCATGCGGCATCTGGCCGCCGAGGTCGGTATCGCCGTCGTGACGGTCCCGGCCCGCAACACCTCCAGGCACTGCCCCCAGTGCCTTGTTCCGCTGCGACACCGCAAAGCCCCGGACCGGCCCACCACGCCGAGCTGGAAGTGGTCCGTCTGCGGCTCCTGCGGCTACCAGGGCGACCGCGACGCCGGGGCATGGAAGCGTATCGCCGCACGCGGCCTCACCCACCAGGCCAAGACCGTCGTGGACCGCCCCAGTGGTGCCATGGTCATCCGCAGCGTGGTGGACGAACTCGAAGCCAAAGCCGTGATCACCGCCAGGCCCCCGACCAGCCGGGACCGGTCCAAGACCGGCCCCACCCGGCACAAGACAACACGCCCCGCGCCCAGGCGACGCAGGGCACCCTCCCCCACCAGGCCGCAAGGCCCGGCGGGCAAGCGTCCGGAGGGACACGCACCAACGGGCCGGATACGGCTGCCCCGCGCAGCCCACCGGCACCAGGGCGTGACAACGACCAGCACACCCTTCCCCAAGCTCTCGGCTCCGCTCGAGCAGGGGAGACCCCATCCCGGCCGACACCGGCCACGAGGAGCAGCACTGGGCGCGAACTTCCACCTACACGCCCACGCCACTCCTCCACGATGGGCAGAACCCATGCCAGACACTACGTCTTAGAAGCCGTTGCTCTATCGATCGAGGTGAGTATTGGTTCGAGTGTGGCGACTCGGTGGGGTGATCTTCGCTCGGGACGTGCATGAGGGTAGG
>NZ_JBEOVA010000031.1:0-91895 GCF_040295225.1 Streptomyces sp. NPDC002896
CATCACCGGGTGCCCTTCGCGGCGAACTTGGCGATGGTGTCGACGTTGCTGCTGTCGACGAACGCCGGACCGGTCAGCACCGGCTGCTCACCGCCGCCGCTGTAGTTGCCGTTGTTCTTGTAGAGCCACAGGGAGTCGACCGCGAGGTAGCCCTGCAGGTAGGGCTGCTGATCGACGGCGAACTGGATGTCGCCCTTCTTGATGGCGGAGACGAGGTCCTTGTTCAGGTCGAAGGTCGCAACCTTGGCCTTGCTGCCCGCGTCGGACACGGACTGGACGGCCGTGAGCGCGAAGGGGGCGCCGAGCGTGACCACTTCGTCGATGGAGCTGTCCTGCTTGAGCTTGGCGGTGATCGTCGACTTCACGGACGGCATGTCCGTGCCGTTGACGTAGAGGTTGTCGGTCTTGCCGTTGAAGGTCTTCTTCACGCCGGCGCAGCGCTCTTCGAGGTTGACGTCTCCCTGCGCCTGGACGACGCACAGTGCGTGCTTGGCACCGGTCCCGTTGAGCTTGCTGCCGAGCGCCTGGCCCGAGACGGACTCGTCCTGGCCGAAGAACTCCAGCAGACCCTGCTTCTTCCAGACGCTCAGGCCGGCGTTGAAGCCGACGACGGGGATGCCGGCCTTCTCGGCCTTGGCGACCACGGCCTTCATGGCGTCCGGCTTGGCGAGAGTGACCGCGATGCCGTCGACCTTCTGGTCGATCGCGTTCTGCACCAGGTTGGCCTGGTCGCCTGCGTTCTCGTCGTTGGAGTAGATGAGCTTGATGTTGTCCTTGGCGGCGGCGGCCTCGGCACCCTTGCGGATCGTGTCCCAGAAGGTGTCACCGGAGGGCGCGTGGGTGACCATCGCGACCGTCATGCGGGGGGTGGTGGCCCTGCCAGCGGAGACATCGTTCGCGGATTCCTCGGCCTTCTTGCCGCCGGAGCTGCTGGAGCAGCCCGCGAGGGTCAGGGCGGCCGCGGCGGCCACGGCCGCGACGGGGACGACTCTGCGGGAAAGGGGAAGGGATGTGCGGTTCATGGTTCGTACACCTCACTGTGCCAAGGGAGAGAGAAGTGGATCCGCGGCTGCTGGATGGGCCGGGGGCGGTCGCGACGGCCTCGGTCAGGGTCGCGATACGGCAGGGGAGAGCAGGCTGAATCCGGTTCGGCCGGTCTCAGAAGGGGGTGGTGGCGCCTGCAGTCGACGGCGGCCACACGCAGGACCTCGATCTGGTCGAGTTCGCGGTCTTCGTGGTCTTCCTGGTATGCGTGGTCTTCGTGGTCTTCGTGTTCGAGCTGTCACAGCCGTGTCGGGGTTGAGAGATCGTGCAGCGCCTTGAGGAACATGGTCCGGAAGGCGATGCCACGGCCGGAGTCGGCATGCTTGGAGCCGAAGTCGGCATGCCTGGAGCCGTTGCGACGGGCCGTGTCGCCGGCGAGCGCCTTTTGGGCGTCGTCTACGGCGACCAGGCGGATCTTGGGCAGCCCGTTGTCGTGCACTGTCGGGGCCACTCGGTAGCCGCCCAGATGGGCGCAGCCGGCGGTACCGACGCCGATGGCGCCCATCCCGATCGACTGCGTCCTCACTGAGGCTCCTCTCCAGCGCCAAAAGGCGCTGTGGCAGGGGAGTCGGAGAGCGCGATCCGTAAGGTGTCGCGCACCCTCGAGCTGACTTCGTTGGAACAACAGGACAATTTAAAGCGATTTAAGTTCTGGTACTATCGGCTCGTTTCGTGAGCGTGTCAAGGGTGTTGCGCGAGGAGATTGCCGCGGGGAGGCACAAGTGGACGATGACGGTTCCGCACGTCACCGGAACGGCACGAACAAGCGCCCCCGGCTGGAGGACGTGGCCGCCCGGGTGGGGCTGTCCACAGCGTCGGTGTCCCTGGTCCTGCGCGGTGTGCCCGGCCCCAGCGAACGGACCCGGCAGCGTGTCCTGAAAGCGGCCGCCGACCTCGGCTACCAGGCCGACCGCACCGCCAGTCTGCTGGCCAGCAGGCGTACGCGGTTGCTCGGCGTCATGGTCGACATCCACAGCCCCTTCCACGCCGAACTGGTCGAGCACCTGCACTCGGCCGCCGAGGATGTCGGTTACGACCTCGTCCTGAGCACCCTGACCCGCACCCGCGACGAGCACACCGCCGTGGAGACGCTGCTCGCGTTCCGAAGCGAGGCGCTGATCCTGCTCGGCCCCACCGCGCCCGCGGACACGCTCTCTGCCCTCGACGGCAAGGCCCCCGTCATCGTCGTCGGCCGACGGATCGCCGATACGGGCCTGGACGTCGTACGCACCGCGGACGACGACGGCGTGGGCCAGATCGTCGACCACCTGGTCGGCCTCGGTCACCGCAAGATCGTCTACGTCGACGGCGGCAAGGGCGTCATCGCCACGGACCGGCGCCGCGGCTATCGCACGGCCATGCGCCGCCACGGCCTGGACGAGCACATCCAGGTCCTGCACGGCGACAACACGGAAGCGGCCGGCGAACGCGCTGCCCACCACATCCTCGACGTCGGCGACCTGCCCACCGCCGTCGTCGCCTTCAACGACCAGTGCGCCATCGGCGTACTGGCCGCCCTCTCCCGCGCCAGTATCGCCGTCCCGGGCCGGGTGTCCGTGGCCGGCTACGACGACGACACCCTCTCCCGCCTCAGCTGCTTCAACCTGACCACCGTCAGCCAGAGCGCCCGGGAACAGGCCCGGCACGCGGTGACCGCCGCCGTCGAACGCCTCGACCAGGGGCGCACCGAGCCGCGGGAGGTCGTCCTCAACCCGCGGCTCATCCTCCGCGGCACCACAGCTGAGCCCGCCTGACGGACCCGCCGTAGTGCTTCCGGTCGGGTGTCGGTGCCGTGGCTCAGGCGGTGAACAGCTGTCACCTGTTCCTCTGGTCGTGCGGGCGGACGGTCCCAGCGTCCGTGACGGCTGCGATGCGGATCGCCGCGCTCAGCTCGTCAGGGGTGGCGCCTGGAGAACGGACCCGCCGACTCCGGCACGCGGGGCGCGGCGTAGGCGTACCCCTCGTGCAACGAGCGTGGCGTTCAGGCCCTGGGTTCGGCGGTCTTGTCCTCCCCGGGGGCGAGACCGCCGAAGGCGGGATGGCGGTGACCCGATCGGGTGTGGTGACCTCCCGGCGATCGGACCACCCCGGCTCACACAAAGAGGTGGTGGCCGTAGGGTCGCCTCATGGATGCGTTGTTGCCGTACCTGATCGTCACGGGTGCCCTGGGCGCGATCATTGGCTTCTTCGCATGGCTGGCCTCCGTGGTGCGTCGCCGCGGTGTGGCAGGTGCGGGCATCCGGGCTGCCATGGCTTCCTACGATGAGGCGTTCCATGTGACGGCTCACGACTCTCACTATGAGATCCAGGCGCAGGCAGAGGCCGAGAGCCGCGTGAGCTCACCCGACGCCCCTTGGAGGCTGGGCGGAGGCATCACCGCTTCACCGGCGGCCGACATGGGAGGGACGGTCCAGCTGCGTCCTCGTCGGCGGGGGCGAGGTCTGCGTCGCGGGTTCGGCCTTCTGGGGCGCCGACGCTGACGTTGCGTGTTTCCGATGCCCCAACTTCGAGATGTCGCACAGTCCGGCGACCTGGCACAGCGTCAAATCGGTGCGCCTGTACGTTACGACCAGCAGCACATGTCCGGGAACGGCAGGCCCCAGGCCCGCCCCGCCCATAGGCAGGACGTTGGGATCCTGGACACTGGTGCCGCTGCCACCACCGCGCGTCGGCCTCCACGTTGGTGTCGACTGGGATGCTTGTCCAGGACTGGTCAACGGACCCGCTGATGTGGGCGGGATCGACCAGCACGAACGCCGCCGAGCACGTCGGCAAGGTGTGCGATTATGGCTGGCAGAGCCCGACTGGCTCCTGGACGAGGTGCGCCGTACCCAGCCATGACAAGACGACGCGGGGAGTCTGTCGTGGCATGGATCGTTCTGGTGGCGTCCGGAGTGCTGGAAGCGGTGTGGGCGACGGCGCTGGGCAAGTCGGAGGGCTTCAGTCGTCCCTTGCCGACCGTTGTCTTCGGCGTCGGCCTGATACTGAGCATGGTGGGCCTCTCCTTCGCGTTGCGGACGGTGCCGGTGGGCACCGGGTACGCGATCTGGGTAGGCATCGGAGCGGTGCTCACCGCGACGTACGCCATGCTCTTCTGCGGTGAGTCCGCAAGCCCTCTGAAGCTGCTGCTGCTGGCCGGCATCGTCGGTTGCGTGGCCGGTCTGAAGCTGGCGCACTGAGTGCCAGGCTGACGCCGGCGAGGGGGCGGGGGAGAGGGCCTTTCGATGCGCCGGCGGCGGGGCAACGCGATGCAGCCGGAGGTGTTCTTGGGGTGGCTGACCGATTCGATGGTCAGCTTGAGGTACTTCTTTGCCCAGGTCATGAGCCGCCGTGTACGCGAGGCAGGTGGTCGAGACCCGCAAGGTCGATGAGGGCGCGGTCTGGCCCTCCTCGTCAGCCCCCGGGACGGCGCTGCGCGTCCGAGTGCAGCATGTCTGGTCTGCCGACCGCCGAGCGCGAATGGCCGCAGGCAGCGGCCTGCCTTTTCCGCCGGAGCTTGATGTCAGATTTGCCTGGATATGCTGCGGTTTATGATCAAGTCCGAACGGCTGCGGCGCCGTCGTCCCAGCTACGGCGGCCGGTGGCAATCCGCGCTGCTGTCGCCGGTGATCCTGACCGTCCTCATCGCCAGCCTTGCGTTCGCCACCCCGAGGGAGGTTGCCTTCAGCCGCCTCCTGCCCGCCGCCCCCGCCCTTGCTGCCTCCATCTGGCCCGTGCTCCCCACTGTCCTGCTTGGGATGTTCTGCCTTCTGGTCATGATCGGTGTCAGTTTCGTGTACACCGATCTGGGGACGGCATACACAGCGGCGGCGATCGTCGCGGTCACCGCGGCGGCCGCATACTCAAGCCATGTTCGACTCCAGCGGGAGGAGGCTCTCGTCCAGATCCGGCTCGTCGCCGACGCAGCCCAGAAGGTGTTGCTGCGCCCCCTGCCGCGCAGCGTCGGGGGCGTCGAGATCGAGTCGCTTTATCTGGCGGCCCAAGCGCAGGCCCGGATCGGCGGCGACTTCTACGAGGCGGCCGACACGCCGTACGGGGTCCGGCTGCTCATCGGCGATGTACGCGGCAAGGGCTTGTCCGCGGTTGGGGCGGCCGCTGCGGTGGTCAACTCCTTCAGGGAGGCAGCGTTCGACGAACCCGATCTGGGAGGCGTCATCCATCGCCTGGAGGCCAGCATCACCCGCCACAGTGCCGCGTTCCCCGCCCAGGACCAGCCCGAGCGCTTCGCCACCGCTCTTCTCGCCGAGATTCCGTATGGCAGCGGCTGCGTCAGGCTCCTCAACTGCGGGCACCCTCCGCCGCTGCTCGTACACTGCGGGGAGATCCGCGTCCTGGAGTCTGCCGCCCCCTCGCCGCTCCTCAACCTCGCGACGCTTCTCGGGGACCACTACAGCGTCGAAACCGTCGCTTTCGTCCCGGGCGATCAGCTGCTGCTCTACACCGACGGCGTCACGGAGACCCGTAACCGGGTCGGCGAGTTCTTCCCGCTGCCGGACTGGATGCGGCGGCAAGGCCCAGCGCCGCCCCGCGAGCTGCTCGACCGACTTCACCGGGACCTCGTCCACTTCAGCAGCGGAAGGCTCGATGACGACATCGCGGCCCTGGCTGTCCGTTCTCAGTGAAGGTGAGCCAGGGCGGCGCCTGTGATCAGCGGTGGTTCACGTTGAGTGAGCCCGACGGCCCTGGTCCGTCTCACTCAACCTGGGTTCCTGTTACGAGGATGAGCACGATTGAGCTTGCGATGTGTTTCGCCTGGCGATTTGGTTCCGAGCGTCAGCAGGCCGCCGGTCCGGCCAGGACGAGTGCGGTGCTCGGCCTACGGAGGATGACACGCCGGGGCGGCCGGTCCGAGACCAGGCCGCCAATTGCGGCCATGACCTCGTGCAGGGTTTCACGACGGCCGATCCAGCGTTGCAGCGACCGCCACTGCTTCGGCTCGGCGATGGCGTGTTCCACCATGATCCGCCGCCGGGATTGGCGGCGGCGGGTGCGGTCGTAGTGCTTCCTTTCGCCGGGCCCCGCGTTCTTGGCGGGTTTCTTCGGTGGGGCGCTGACTTGGTGGGGGAAGTCGCGGGCCACCCGGTGTAGCCGGTGTCGACTTCGGCTTTCACCGTGGGGTGCAGCCGGAGTTGCTCTTCGATGCCCTCGGTCCGGACCTGGGTGACGTCGTGCATCCGTCCGGGGCACACCGCACCGAGCCGCAGGCCCCGGAGCGCCCGTCGCTGATCACCGCGACTTTCTCGGCGTTCTGTTTCTTCTTCCCCGACACGTAGGCCGTGCGCCCGCGGCGGCTGCGAGTTCGGGCGCCGGACCTGCACCTCGGTGCCGTCGAGGCGCAGCATGACCCCTTCGCCCTCGGCGTGGGCGAACACGTCCTCCAACGTACGCAGATCACGGTTTGGTCCGGCACCAGCCGCACGTACCCGGTCACGACCCCGACGCTCCCGCAGTGAGCGTTTCCGCAGCGCCGAACGCGGGTCGGCCAGCTCCTCGATCAACTCGGTCAGGTATTGACGGGAGATGCCCGTGAAGACAGGCTGCGAGAGAGCCGCGCGGGCTCGCGCGTACCTCAGACAATGCCACGCCTCAATGCGCTCAGGAGTCGTCGCCATGACTGCAGGGCGGCCCCGAAAGGCTGATCGCGAGGCGTCAGCGGAGCGCAACCTCGCCCGCGTGGACGGCACGCATGGCGCGCTCGACAGTCTCCTGGTTTTCGCCGACCGGAGCCACGTAGCCGATGACGTCGCGCGCGGCGTCCTCCCCGAGCATTCGGATGATCACCCACGTGGCGAGATATTGAGAGGCCAGGCAACCGCCCGCCGTAGCGATGTTCCCCTCGGCGTGGAACGGCACGTCCAGCACGGTGACGTCGCAGGCTTCGACAAAGGGTCGGCTCGTCATGTCCGTGCAAGCCGGCATGCCATCCAGCAACCCGAGCCGGGCGAGCACCAGCGCGCCGGAACACTGCGCACCGATCAGCTGTCGCGAAGGGTCGAGCAACAGCCTGGAGATCAGCCGGTCGTCGGCGACCACGTCTCGCGCCTTCACCCCGCTACCGATCAGCACGACGTCGGCCTCGGTCACGAACTCCATCGGGCGCTGCCCGGTCACCTCGACCCCGTTCATCGACGTGACCACCGGCGTCGGCGTCGTAATGAAGGCTTCCAAGCCGTCCTTACGGCACCGGTTGATCAGCGCGGAAGCGATGAAGCTGTCGAGCTCGTTGAACCCGTCGAAGGTGACCACGGCTACCTGCATCACAACTCCTTCAAGTAGGCATCAGATGTCCAGTCTCCCTGGCGCGCCGTTCCGGGCCGAGAGCCAATCAGCGGCTGGTGGCATGCCTACCGCCGCTCTGCGTTTCGCGCTCCGAGCCTGAGTACCGTACTTATTGTCCCGCCGACCTGCTGACATCCCGAGGCTCGCCAGGCTCAGCTCAGCGAGAGCACAATCGTGCTCGCCCTCGTTAGGACTTACCGGCTCGGCGACTTGGTCGGGGGGATATCCAGTAGACGTCGGGCGACAGTTCGTGGCCGTATGACTTGTCCAGTGCCGGCGCTGGTCGCCGGCCTTGAAGGCGACGAGCAGATGGCCGCCCGGGTCTAGCAGCCGATGAAGCTCTGCGAACACCGTCGGCAGCAGCTCCGGCGGCGTGCGGACGGTGCCCGGCGGACCGTTCGCCGCCGAGCGTGCCTGAGGGGCGTCCGCAGCCCAACCGCGACCCGGGGTCCGGGCTGCTGCGCCCGGGGCGGACACGCGTTGACGCAGATGGGCCGTGAGTACTCCACCTGGACATCGGGCGCGGCTCCGTCGTCGAGCTGCCAGGCGAGGAGACCGAGCGCCGCTGAACCGCGACCAGCCCGAGTGGCCGATCGCCCACGTGGTCGCCCACGGCGTCAGCCGCGACCAGTTCATGGCGCGGCACAAGGCCAACCACGCCCAGCTCGCGTACGCTCCCGACGTCGCCACCGCCGACGCCGCACTCGTCGCCAAGGCGGCGGCCTTCCACGAACTCGGTGTCACCGTCCACCTCTGCGGGGAAGTCCGAGTATGAGCTTCCTCGGTGTGGACATCGGCACCTCCAGCAGCAAGGGCGTCCTGGTCGACGCCTCCGGCACGGTCGAGACGACCGCCGTGCGCCGGCACACGGTCTCCCGGCCGAAACCGGGGCACGTCGAGATGGACCCCGAGGTGTGGTGGGAGGAGTTCTGCGGCATCACCCGCGAACTCCTCGCCGACGGCCGGCAGGTGGACGCGGTGGGCGTCAGCGGCATGGGCCCCTGCGTGGCCCTCGCGGACGCTGCGAACCGGCCGCTGCGCCCCGCCGTCCTCTACGGCGTGGACACGCGGGCCGCCGCGCAGATCGACCGGCTGGATGCGGAACTGGGCCGTCAGGCCGTCCTCGACCGCTGCGGCAGCGCGCTGTCCACGCAGGCGGTCGGGCCGAAGGTGGCCTGGGTGGCCGAGCACGAGCCAGACGTGTTCGCCGTCGCACGCCGGCTGTTCATGCCAGCGTCCTTCCTCGCCCACCGGCTCACCGGCGCCTACGTCCTCGACCACCACTCGGCCAGCCAGTCGGTCCCCTTCTACGACACCCTGGCGCAGGACTGGTACCGGCCCTGGGTGGAGACTGTGTGGCCGCACGCGCAACTCCCCGAACTGCGCTGGCCCGGCGACCCGGCCGGCGCGGTGACCACCGAGGCCGCCGCGGCCACCGGGCTCGCCCCGGGCACTCCGGTCATCACCGGCACCATCGACGCCTGGACCGAGGCCGTCAGCGTCGGTGCGACACGGCCGGGCGATCTGATGCTCATGTACGGCACGACGATGTTTCTCGTCGCCACCGTCACCGGGCAGCTGCGGGTGCCCGAGCTGTGGAGCACCGTCGGCGCCTTCCCCGGCACGCGCTCCCTGGCCGGCGGCATGGCCACCTCGGGAGCGGTCACCGAGTGGTTGCGCGGCCTGTTCGGCTCGCCGGACCATGCGGCCCTGCTCGCGGAGGCCGCGGCAAGCGGCGTCGGTGCGCGGGGTCTTGCCATGCTGCCGTACTTCGCTGGTGAGCGCACTCCGATCGCCGACCCCGACGCCCGCGGCGTGATCGCCGGCCTCACCGTCGAGCACACCCGGGGCGACCTGTACCGCGCCGCGCTCGAGGCCACCGCGCACGGCGTACGCCACAACATCGAGGCGATGCGGAAGGCGGGCGCCGCGATCGAGCGTGTCGTCGCGGTCGGCGGCGGCACGCAGGGCGGGCTGTGGACGCAGATCGTCTCCGACGTCACCGGGCTGCCGCAGGACGTCCCGACCGTCACTATCGGCGCCAGTTACGGCGCCGCCTGGCTGGCCGCGCAGCTGACCGCGGAGGCGGACATCGCGGTCTGGAACCCCATGCGTGAGCAGCGCGTGCCGGACCCGGCCGCGGTGGCCGCGTACGACCGGCTGCACGGGCTGTACCGGGACCTGTATCCGGCGACCCGGGCAACGGCCCATGCCCTGGCCCGGTTTCAGCGCGGGGGCTGACGCCGCCGGATCCGTATACGACACGGCGGGTGCACGGTCCTTCGTGCACCCGCCGCTTGCGCTCGCGTCGAGGTCGTACGTCCCCCCCCTTGCCGGAGCGGGCACCATTGGCGCGCTGACCTGCCCGGACAAGGAACATGCCAAGACCTCGATGCTCGCCCTGCGCCTTGCTCCAGAGCAGTCTCGTGCAGATCAACACCCTGCTGCTTCAGCAGGTCCTGGCCGAACCGGCCTGGGCGCACAAGCTGACGGATGAGGACCGGCGCGGCCTGACCGCGCTGTTCTGGTCGAACATCAACCCGTACGGCACCTTCCGCCTCGACATGGACAAGCCTCGAACTCCCCCTGTCCGCCGCCGTACCTGGTCCTCACCGTGCTGCCGACGACACCCGCCCGCACGACGGGATCGGCATCAGAGGGCCATGGACAACCAGCGTGAGCTCACCGATGACGAGGCGAACGACCTGCTCGACGGTGGCGAGCGGGACGCCGGATGGGACCCGAACGACGAGTACGAGTGGGGCCGGTGAACGTGCCAGGCGCCCGGGCGGGCGCCGTCACGCTCCGCGCCCGGATCAAGCTAGGACTTGTTCAGGTAGGTGAGGACGGCGAGGACGCGGCGGTTGCTGTCGTCGTCGGCGGCGATGCCGAGCTTGCCGAACATGGAGGTGGTGTACTTGCCGACGGCACTCTCGCTGAGGAAGAGGCGGCGGCCGATGGCCCGGTTGGACAGTCCCTCCGCCATGAGGCCCAACACGGAGTACTCGCGTTCGGTGAGCCGCTCGAGACCCCGGTTCGCGGATCTGTTGGACAGCAGTTTCGCGATGACGGCCGGGTCCATGGCGGTCCCGCCGCCCGCGACGCGTTCCAGGGCGCCGATGAACTGGTCGGCGTCGAACACGCTTTCCTTGAGGAGGTAGCCGACGCCGCCGGAGCCGTCGGCCAGGAGCTCCCGGGCGTACAGCTGCTCGACATGCTGGGAGAGGATGAGGACCGGCAGCCCGGGCATCTCGCCGCGGGCGGCGATGGCCGCCCGCAGGCCCTCGTCCGACTGGTTCGGCGGCAAGCGGACGTCGATGACGGACACATCCGGCTGCCACGTCCGCAGCGCGTCGAGCGTCTCGGGCCCGGTGGCCGCCGTCGCCACCACCTGATGCCCGTACGCCTCGATCAGGCGGACCATCCCGTCGCGCAGGAGGTAGAGGTCTTCGGCTACGACGATTCGCATGGCACCGCCATCCTCACACGGGTCGGGCCGCCCGGCGGGCTGGTGATCTCCAGAGTGCCGTCGAAGACCGCGAGGCGGCGGCGCAGTCCCGCGAGCCCGCCGCCGGCCCGGAGGTCGGCCCCGCCCCGGCCGTCGTCCTCGACCTCGACGATGAGGCCGGCGGCGTCGCGGGCGAGGGAGATGCGCGCCCGGGATGCCTGGGCGTGCCTGACCGCGTTGGTCAGCAACTCGGCGACGCCGAAGTAGACGGCGGACTCGATCGGCGGGTCCAGGCGCAGCCGGGCGTCGGCGCTGACGGCCACGTCGAGGGGTATGTCCAGGGCGAGGGCGCGGACGGCGTCGACGAGCCCTCGCTCGTTCAGCACCGGCGGGCTGATTCCCCGGATCAATTCGCGGAGTTCGGCCAGCGAGGCTGTGGCGCCGGCCTGCGCGTCCCGCATCAGTGCCCTGGCCTGGTCGGGGTCGCGCTCCATCAGCTTCTCGGCGGTCGCCAGGGAGAGCCCGAGCGCAACCAGGCGGGCCTGCGCCCCGTCGTGCAGGTCCCGTTCGATCCTGCGGATCTCGGCGGCCTGCGCGACCGTCGTGTCCGCGCGCTGGGCGGTCAGCTCGTCCACCCGGTCCGCCAGCGCCATCGCGGGCGACGGGCGCAGGAAGCGGACGGCCACCGGCTCGACGGGCCGCCAGGCGTAGGGGGCGCTGGCGACGCCCACGATCAGGCCGAGCGCGCCGACGACGCGCGCGGCGGGCCCCGACTGGCCGAGCCCGAGGACCGCCGTGGCCACCCCGGCCGGAGGGAGGGACGCGACCACGCCCGCGGTGAGCGGTGCGATCGCCGTGAACCGCAGGTCGCGCCAGTTGGCGGGGTCGCTCCACCGGACCCGCCACTTCTGATCCAGGAGGGCGTCGCGGCTGGTGCGCTCATAGCTGAAGCCGTTCCACCAGTACCCGGTGGACATCCGCGTCACCGGCCCGGCCTGCCGGTATCCGGCGGGGATGACGGTGGCAGTCCACCTCGTGACGAGGAGGCGGACGATCCGGCAGACCGGGCGTGACAGGGCGAGCGTGCCCACGCACACCAGCACGAACGGCGCTATCCACGACCACGGGTTTCCCGCCCCCCACCACATCCCCAGCGCCACGGCGGCGGCCCACACGGCCGGAACCAGCATGCTGACGAGCGCCACGACGCACGCCCGTAAGAACCCCACGCCGGCACGCGCCAGCCACGAACCCAGCTGTCTCATGTTTCTTCCTTCGCTTTCCGTTCGGGCTTCCACTGTGCACCGCGCGGAGCCCGCTACTGCCCTGGTCAGCCGGAAAGTGGGGCTATCCCCACCTACCCGTGCGTCCAGGCCGATACCGCGCCGGCCAAGCGCTTCATAGCGTCGGTGAGCATGGAAACCAACACGCACACCACGGCCGGAGCCGGCTGCCTCGACCATCCGCACACCCGGCAGGCCTTCGGTAGGGCGAGGACCCTCGTCGCCGCTTACGGCGCGCTCAGCGTCGCCGTCCTCGCCGCAGTTGCTGTCCTCGCGATGACCGAGCACGCGGTGACCTCGTTCATGTGGGGACGATCGGTCGGGGTGCTCGCGAGCGCCGCCGTGACCTACTGGCTGACCGCCCTCGCCTCGCGCGGAGCGCGATGGGCCTACCTGCGCGTACGCATCATCTCGATCGTCATGCCTCTCGCGATCATCGCCATCGACGTGATCCCCGGCACCCTACCGGCGTGGTTCATCATGCTGCAGGCCACCTGCGCCCTCGCCATCGCCGCAGCCGCTTTCCCCATCAACGGATCCACGCTGCGCGCCGCCTTCCCCAAGACGCGCTGATCGGGCGTCGGGCGCGTTACCGGTATTCTCCCCCCCTCGGTGGCGCGCCGCCCCGCGATACGGCGTCTACCGCTCAGCGGCAGGGTGTGGGTGCCCTCCCCGAGGACGGCCCGCGGTCCGGGGGGCGAGGCCGCGCAGAGCCGGGGTGTGGGGCGATGTTGCTTAATAGGCTCCGCTCATGACCAGTGATCTCGGATTCACCTGCTCGTGCTGCGGTGAGCTCCACACAGAACTGCCGATTGGGTTGTGGCGTCCTCGGCGCGATGGAGCGCGCTTCGGCAGAGCTAGCGCGGGCCGAGGCCGGTCCGTCCGTCGAGAAGTTCGCGGGCGGCGTCGAGGTGGCCCAGGTGACGGGCGGTCTCTTCGATCATGTGCAGGACGATCCAGCGCAGGTCGGTGATGTCGTCGTCGATGTCGGCATCGTGCTGGCCGACCGGCTTCGTATCCAACGACGTGCCGGCCAGCACGGCGTTGGCCCGTTCACACTGCTCCCGGTAGAAGGCGAAGACCTCCGCAACCGATCGCGCCGACGTGAACTCTGCGGCGGCGGCGTCGGGTTCGTCGATCCACGGCACATCCACCGCGCTTCCGCAGGCGACCTCCTGGAACCAGTGGCGCTCAGCATCGCCGAGATGCTCGATAAGCCCGAGTGGCGTCCAGCCTGTCGGCAGGACCGGAGTCCGCAACTGCTCGTCGGTGAGCCCTTCGAGGATCGCGAGCGCGCAGGACCGCTGGGCGTCGAGGAAATGCTGCAGGGCAGCTGCTTCAGCGGTCATCGAACTGCTGTGAACCATCGTGGTCCTCTCGGGTACGCCGATCCGTTGGCATGGATGCTCGTGGACTACCTCCGTTCAGACCTTCGCCGTACGGGAATCTCATCGCCGATGGGCGGGGAATGCGAAGGCGCTTCGCCCCTGATACATCCCGGTGCTGCGCGGGATGCTGGTCCGAGTAGCGGAGGCCCTGGCCAGCCGGGCCGGGGCCCTACGCGCGAAGAGGTTCGGCATGCCGGCCGACAAGCACTTATTTGGGACAAGACATTTCGAGCCGTCGTCGCTCCACCTCCGTTGTCACCTATTACGGCGTAACAGGTGACGACACAGCAGGGGCCAGGTGGCCTTGGTGGAGCCGCGGGGGAGCACGAGGGGCCAGGGAGCTATACGCCGCAATAGCTCCCTGCCGATGCCAACCGTCGACGACTACGCCCGCCCCTCCAGCAACAGCACGTTCCAGGCAGCAGTCAGCATGGCGTCATTCCGGCTCTGGGCAAGGATCGTCTGAGAACGGACCCTGGCCGCGACGCAGTCGGACGCTCCAGCGGCTGTCCTGCCGCTCCAGGATCAGGGGCAGGTCGAAGCACTTGCTGACTTGATCGCTGGTGAGCGTCTCGTCGACGCTTCCCTGCGCGATGGCACGGCCCTCGCGAAGGAGCAGTGCAAGCGTGGTACCGGAAGGCAGTTCCTCCAGGTGATGGGTGACCAGCACCACTGCCCCTGACACGATGACCGATGACGCCCATGAAGTACTTGAGTTCACCGGCGACATTACGGACTACTGGTCGTACACCCAGATCCGCGACTGGGTTCTGCTGCAGCCGGATATGACGCGTACTGCCCTGCACCTGTACCTGTTGCTCCGGTCGATGGTCTCGGAAAGCG
Organism: Streptomyces sp. NPDC002896; assembly: GCF_040295225.1. NCBI lineage: Bacteria > Bacillati > Actinomycetota > Actinomycetes > Kitasatosporales > Streptomycetaceae > Streptomyces > Streptomyces sp. NPDC002896. The sequence continues at coordinate 14,286 of NZ_JBEOVA010000031.1, forward strand.
TTCGGCGCAACGGTGGAGCCCTGCGGCGCATGCCCCTCGACCAGTTGTGCCGGCACCTCCCCAGCGTCAACGGCAAGCCGGCCAGCCTCACCATGATCAAGGACGCCCTGCGTCTGCTGGCGGCCGCCCTCCGCGGCGGGCAGGCCCGGAGGGGTCCGCGAGGCGTAGGCAGAGCGACCCGATGCCCTCAGTCAGCCGGGAGTCCCTGACAGCGTGCGGGGCGGTGGCGTTTTGCGTTCTCAGGACGTTGCGCGGGCGAAGTGGAGGGATGCGGTGACGGTGGTGTGGCCGCGCATCATGCCCAGCTGGTTCCAGCCCATGGCGAACTGCTCCCGGTCCACGGTGAACTCTGCTGTGAGTGTGACCGTGTCGGCGCTCGCCTCGGTGAGGTGGGCGGTGAAGGACTGCGGACGGCTGATGCCGCGCACGGTCAGCTGACCGGCTACCTGGACCGTCTTGTCGCCCTCGGCAGTCGCGCTGCGCACGGCGAAGGTGACCTCGGGGTGCCGGTCCGCGTCGAAGAAGTCGGCGGACCGCAGGTGAGTGTCGCGCTTGGCGTTCTTGGTGTCGAGGGAGGCGGCGTCCAGGGTGATCGAACCGCTGGCTGAACCGTCGGGGCTGACCTCACCCCCGCCAGTGAGACCGGCGAAGGTGCCCTTCACGGTAACCAAGCCCCACATCGTCTTGTGCCGGACGCTGACGGTGGAACGGGCCGGGTCGAGTTGCCAGGTGCCGGTTTCGACTGCCACGGACATGAAGCCCTCCTGAGGGGATGCGTGGGGTCAGTGGGGGAGGAGGTCGGGAGGCCGTCCCCCAAGTCGTCCAAATTTGGATGACTGCAGGCTAGTCGATACTCCAAAATTGGACAACAGGTAGACTGGGACACCATGGCCGACTCTCCCGACCCCGCCGACCTGCCCGGATGTGACGCGGCAGGTGAGTCCGGCCTGCTGCCAACCGAACTGCGGGCCTGGATGGGGCTGCTGGCCGCAGCGGGCGCGATCGAGCAGCAGCTGCGTTCCCGCGTGAAGGAGACGCTCGGCGTCTCCCACGACGAGTTCCTGGTGCTGTGTCTCCTGGCCGACGGGCCCGCTACCGGCCTGCGCATGACGCAGATCGCCGAGCGCCTCGGCCGTCCCAAGACCCGGCTCACCTACCAGGTGGCATGCCTCCAGCACGCAGGACTCATAACCCGCAGCACTGCGTGCGGCGACCGGCGCGGCATCCAGGTGACGCTCACCGACAAGGCACGGCAGCGCCTCCGGGAAGCCTCCGGCGCGCTGGCCGAAGCCGTCACCCAGGCCGTCAAGGGCCTGGACGGTCTGCACGACTGCGCGATGATGCGCAGTCTGCTGCCGGACTCGGCGAATGCCGAGGACCACGCGTAGGTCCCCCCAGCGCCCACGCCTGGACCCCGACCTCCTGTCTGAGCGGCTCGTCACGTGGACAGGGATGCCGTCCGAACCGACGGTGGAGACCGCGCTTAGCGTGATATTTGACCCAAGGTCTCAGGCCCCTCCTCCGGCTGTCGTGTCAGCTCTGGAAGAGGTCGATGCGGTTGCCGCTGGGGTCCGTCACACAAGAGGAGCGTGGCTTCCAGGGCCTGTCGGCCGGGGCATCGACTTCGGCCGCGCCTGCGTCAAGCGCCCGCTTGTGGACTGTGTCGAGGTCGGCGACCAGAAGGCCGAACCGTGACGGGCCGACGGGGCCGGGGTGGCCGGGCTCATCGAGAGTCAACCGCCGCCGGCTGCCAACCCGCACTCTTCGCCGTGGTAGCCCGCGCGGCGTGGCTTGGTGCCTCTCTTGTGGTGGCCCGGGCGGGTGTATGCCTGGCCGGTGGCGAGGACACGTCCGACGTCGACCCAGTTCGAGGTTCCTTCTCCGAGCGGTGGGAGAAATGCGCTGGACATCGCACAGGCCGGCGGCGAGCGTTGACGGAATGCGACAGGAGAACATCTGGGACGTCGATGCTGCCCAGCGCTATGACACGCCCGGCTCCGGCATGTTCGCGCCCGAGGTCTTGGGGCCGACCGTGGACCGCCTCACCCAGCTCGCAGGGGACGGAGCAGCGCTTGAGTTCGCCATCGGGACCGGCCGGGTAGCCGTCCCGCTCGCCGGGCGAGGAGTCCCCGTCACCGGCATCGAGCTGTCGCACCCGATGGTGGAGCAACTGCGAACCAAGGCAGACGAAGCAACGATCCCAGTGATCATTGGTGACATGGCGACCACCGTCGCCCCCGGGAAATACAACCTCGTCTATCTCGTCTACAACACGATCTCCAACCTGCTCACCCAGGCTGAGCAGGTCGAGTGCTTCCGCAACGCGGCCCGCCACCTCACGCCTGGTGGTCGGTTCGTGATCGAGCTCTGGGTACCCGAGCTGCGCAAGCTCCCGCCGGGCCAAACGGCCACCGTCTGGCAGTCCGACCCCGGCTACATCGGTTTGGACACCTACGACGTCCTGCGCCAGCAGGTGGTATCGCACCACTTCCGGTTCGACGAGACCATGCAGGCGCGGCTGTTCCGCAGCCCCCACCGCTATATCTGGCCGGCCGAACTCGACCTCATGGCTCAGCTGGCCGGATTCGAACTGGAGACCAGGCATGCGGACTGGGCCGGTGCCGCATTCACCGCCGAGTCGCGTTCTCACGTCTCCGTCTACCGCATCCCGCCAACGCAGTAGCTCCGCTACGGTCCGGGATGGATGCCGCTCCTCCGACCTCGTCCCGGAGCGCGCGGCTGTACCAGTGCTGCGGCTTCGGTCGGCCGAAGGAGGTGGTCGAGGGGGCGTCGCTGGCGGTGTGCTCTCCGCGCCGCCGGCCATCGGCGAGGTCTTCGACTCGGTGCACTACTACACGACGTCCCCGCACGCCTGGCACTGGCCCCCGGCTGCCGGCTCCGGCCGACCGTCGCCGCCCGTCAGCTCGCCGGTCCGGTACTGCCTCGCTTCACCAGCTTCGGACCGGTGACCTGGAAGTGGCCGATCGTCCTGCCCTCGACCAGTTCCCGCAACTGCCGGGCCGCCCTGGCCCCGTAGTCCACGATGTCCCGGTTCACAGCGGTGAGTCCGGGCTCGACCAGCTCGCACAGGGCGGAGTCGTCCCAGGCCACCATCGAGACGTCCCCGGGGACGGCCAGTCCCATGTGGCGGGCGGCGCTGAGGCCGGAGACGGCCATCACGTCATTGTCGTACAGCACGGCCGTGGGACGCGGATCGCGGGTCAGCACCTCGCGGGTCGCGGCGGCACCCTGCTCGCCGGTGTAGTCGGCCTCGAGGGTGGTGAGCCGCATCCCGAGCTCGCGGGTGGCCTCCTCGAACGCGGTGGCGCGGATGCGGGTGTGCCACAGCGCGCCGGGACCACTGATCCGGGCGACCGAGCGGTGCCCCAGGGCGGCCAGGTGCGCCAGCGCGGCACGCACGGCCTGCGCGTCGTCGTTCCACACGGCCGGGAGGCTGCCGGTGCCGACCGGATGGCCCACCACCAGGGCGGGCAGGCGCAGTTCCTCCAGCGCTGCTATCCGCGCGTCATCCACCGCGACGTCCACCAGGAACACGCCGTCCACCCGGCGGCTCGCCCACCAGTCGCGGTAGACGGCGATCTGAGCGGCGGTGTCCTCGGCCAGGGTGAACAGCAACGACACACCGCGGCCGGAGAGTTCGACCTGGATGCCGGATATCAGCTGCATGAAGAACGGCTCGATGCCCAGTGTGCGCGCAGGCCGGTCCACGACGAGCCCGTACGCACCCGCCCGCCCATCGGACAGGGCGCGGGCCGCGCTGTTGGGTTTCCAGCCGAGTTCCTCAGCGATGGCGAGGATCCGCTGGCGCGTCCCTTCGGACACGCCCGGTTTGCCGTTGAGCGCGAACGACACGGCACCCTTGGTGACTCCGGCTCGCCGGGCGACGTCCGCCATCGTCGGGCGCTTCACTTGTGCATTCCTCTCCCTTTTGCCGGGCTCAGTCTAGGACGGCCACAACAGGCGGCGGGTGGTCGCGAGTCCCCAGTCGTCGAGTGCGCGCAGTCCGTCGCCCGATGACATCAGGCCACGGTGCGTCTCCACTGTCCGCGCCCACTCCTCGCGCCGTTCGACCCCCGGCCGAAGCATCAGGCAGTCGGGGTCGTTGGTCCATAGCCGGCCGTGCTGCCAGGCGCGTGCGCGCACGTTGCGAGTGGCGTTGCGCTGGCTCGGCTCGGACGGATGCCCGCTCGGCGCCGACCAGTGCGCGGCGATGTCCGGTCCGACCCGCATGGCGTCCACGAATCCGGCGGCGGGCAGCAGGGGGGCTCCGCAGCCCACCAGGTACGAGTCGGAGCCGATCGCCTCGCGGATGATCCGCAGCGCTTCGCGGTACGCCTCGACACCCGTCACGTCCGCGTACCGGCGGCCCTCGAGCGCACCCGCGTACATAAAGTCGATCTTGAAGTAGTCGACGCCCCAGCCGCGCATCGCCTCGAAGACCTCCCTGAGGTATGCGGCCGCGCCCGGGTTCGTCACGTCCAGCGCGGTGCAGCGGTCGCCGATCGCGTCACCCGCGAACACCGGTTCACCGGTGGCCGGGTCGGTGACCGCCCAGTCCGGGTGCTCGGCGTACAGTCGGCTGCCCAAGCCGAGCAGGAGCGGGGCGGTCCAGATTCCGGCCCGCCGACCCTGCGCGCGGATCCGGCCGATCAATCCCGCCAGGTCCGCGAACCGGTCCGACGGAAGCAGCCAGTCGCCGGGCGCGGCCTGGTAGCCGTCGTCGATCTGGACGACGTCGAAGGGCAGGTCCAGCTCGTCCATGGCGTCCAGCTCCGCCAGCATGTCCGTTTCGGTGACGGTGTTCCAGTACTGGTACCAGGAGCACCACACCGTCGGCGCCGCCCGCGTCAGGCGCCCCTCGGACACCCCGGCCCGCTGGGCGAAGTCCTCGGCCCAGGCGCCGAGGGCGGCCTGCACCGACCCACCGTCCTCGCCCTCCAACCGCAGCACGGGCGCGTCCGACGAGATCCGCAGCGTGCCGCCCGGCCCCAGCGCCGCGCGCACGCGCGGAACCGTCCGGTCGGTGCGCTCGGCAGCGAACACGTGCACCGGTCCGCCGTCGCCGGGATCCACCGCCAGCACGCCCTCGCCCTGGAAGACCCCCTCGGGCGGCACGGCGTTGTAGTGGCAGTCCATGGCCAGGGAGTTGGCGAGGGTCGGCCGGTACTGAGCGGCGGTGACCGGAAGCGATTCGGTGACGCTCCAGGACTGCCAGCCCTCGGCGAGGATCCGGGCGGTGTCCGGATCCACGGTCAGAGTCGCGACCGGTTCGAAACCGGTGACCTGATCGAAACCGTGGACCGGCTCGAATCCTGCATGGTCGGTCACGCGGCGGCCTTCCCCTCCGACTGCAGCCAGCACAGCACCTTGTGGCCGCTGCCGATGGCCGCCTCCGGAGGCCGGGTGGAGCAGACGTCCATGGCGAACGGGCAGCGCGGCCTGAACCGGCAGCCGTCACCGACCACCGTCTCCCGCCGCTCGGCCTCCCGTGCCGAGCGCGCCGCCGTACGCACTTGCCGCGCCGCCCGGATCTCTGCCCGCGTCGCCCCGGTCCTGGGCGCCGCGGCCGCCAGCAACTGGGTATACGGGTGCCTCGGGTTGAGGATGACCTCGTCGCTCGGGCCGCGCTCGACGACCTGCCCCCGGTACATCACCATGATGTCGCTGGAGAAGTGCCGGGCCGTGGCCAGGTCGTGCGTCACGTACAGCAGCGCCAGGTCGCGCTGCCGCTTCAGCTCGTCCAGCAGGTTGAGGATCTCCAGGCGGATCGACACGTCCAGCATCGACACCGGCTCGTCGGCCAGCAGCACGTCGGGCTCCGGAGCGAGCGCCCGGGCTATCGCGACCCGCTGCCGCTGCCCGCCGGACAGCTCGTGCGGCCGCTTGCGCGCCACGTCCGCCGCCGGGGTGAGGTTCACCTGCCGCAGCAGCTCCGCGACCGCCGCGTCCGCCTCGGTCCCGCGCCGCGCCCGGCCGGTGGCCAGCAGGGGACGCCGCAGGTGGTGGTCCACGCTGTGCGACGGGTTGAGCGAGGCGAACGGGTCCTGGAAAACCATCTGCACCGCGCGCCGGTACTCCTTCGCCGGAACCTTGCCCCGACCCGCGAGGAGCACCTGCCCGCCGGCCGGCGTGACCAGGCGCGAGAGCGCCTTGAGGACGCTGGACTTGCCGCTGCCGCTTTCGCCCACGAGGGCAAGGGTCCGTCCGGCCTGCAGGGAGAAGGAGAGTTTCTCGACGGCCCGGTAGGGCTTGCCACGGGACTGGGCGTATTCGACGACGAGGTCGCGGACTTCGAGGGCGGTCATGAGTGCGGTCCTTCGGCGGAGGCGGAGCTGCGGTGTTCCGGGTCGTTCAGGTGGCACGCGGCGTGCCAGCCCCCGGCACCCTCGCGCGCGATGTCCAGCAGGCGGGGCGCCACCGTGCGGCAGGGGTCGAAGGCGTACTCGCACCGGTCCGCGAAGGCGCATCCGACGACCTCGCCGCGCAGGTCCGGTGGCGATCCCGGGATGCCGCGCAGCTCGCGGCGTGCACCGACGAGGTCGGGGAACGACCGCAGCAGCCCTTGGGTGTAGGGGTGCTTGGCGTCGGTCAGCCGCTCCGCCGGGGCGTATTCGACGATCTCGCCGGCGTACATCACGGCCAGCCGGTCGCTGATCTCCAGCAGGAGTCCCAGGTCGTGCGTGATGAAGATGACGCTGAAGCCCAGCTCCTCGCGGAGCCGCTCGATCTCGTCGAGGATCTCCCGCTGCACCACCACGTCGAGGGCGGTCGTGGGCTCGTCCATGATGACGACGTCCGGTTCCAGCGCGAGCGCCATGGCGATCACCACTCGCTGGCGCATGCCGCCGGACAACTCGTGCGGATAGCTGCGGGCCCGGCCGGCGTCGATGCCGACCATCTCGAGCAGCGCCTTCGTCCGGTCGGCCCGCTCGGTCTTCGTCATCTGCGGCCGGTGCGCGCGGTAGATGTCGTCGAACTGCCGCCCCACGGTGGTGACCGGGTTCAGCGCGTTCATGGCGCTCTGGAACACCATCGACAGCCGGTTCCAGCGGAAGGCCCGCAGTTCCTCGCCGCCCAGCGCCAGCAGGTCGGTCTCCCGGCCCTCCCGGTCGCGGAAGACGACGTTGCCGCCTGTCAGCCGCGCGGGCGCCTTCAGCATCCGCGTGACCGCGTACGCCAGCGTGGACTTGCCGCAGCCGCTCTCCCCGGCGATACCCAGCACCTCGCCGCGCCGCAGTTCGAAACTGACGCCCCTCACGGCTCGCGTCGGGCGCTCGCCGTCGTATTCCACCTGGACGTTCTCAGCGCGCAGCACGACATCCCGGGCGGCGGAGCCCGAGGGATCGGCAGCCAGGCCGGCAACGGTGTCGATCATCGGACGGTCCTGCCTTCCTTCGTACGGGTACGGCGGGCGGAGCGCGGCCGGTGGACGCGCAGCCGCGGGTCGAGGACCTCGTCAAGGCCGAAGCTGATCAGTGACAGGGCGGCCCCGAAGACCGCGATGCACAGGCCCGGTGGGACGAACCACCACCAGGAACCGCCGGCCAGCGCCTCGGCGTTCTGGGCGAAGTAGAGCATGTTGCCCCAGGTCATCGCCGACGGGTCGTCAAGACCCAGGAATGCCAGGCCGGCTTGGGTGAGGATCGCGAAGATCACCGCGAAGATGAACTGCGAGACGATGATCGCGATCTCGTTCGGCAGGATCTCCACCAGCACGATCCGCCAGCGCCGCTCCCCGTACAGCCGGGCCGCCTGGACGTAGTCGCGGCTGCGCAGGCTCAGTGTCTGGGCGCGCAGTACCCGGGCAGAGGCGGCCCAGCTGGTCAGCGCGATGACGCCGACGGTGGCGAGGGTGCTGCTGCCCTTGACGTACGAGGCGATCACGATCACCAGCGGCAGGCCCGGGATCACCAGGAAGACGTTGCTGATCAGCGACAGCGCCTCGTCGGCCCAGCCCCCGAGGAAGCCGCCGCCGATACCGATCACGATCGACACGGCCGTGGCCACCAGGGCTGCCGCGGCGCCGACGACCAGCGAACCCCGGGTGCTGGCGATGAGCTGCGCGAAGACGTCCTGGCCGGTCTGGGTGGTGCCCAGCCAGTGGGCGCCGGACGGCGCCTGGGACAGGTCCTGACTGAAGGTGTCGGGGCTGCCGGTGAGAAGCGGGCCGAAGGCCGCGACCAGTACGAACACGGTGATGATCGCGAAGCCGACGGTGAGGCGGCGCGAGCGGCGCACCGTCCGCCAGGCGCCGCGCGCCCAAGCGGCCGGGCCACCTGAAGAGCCGGACCCGGGCGCGGGCGGAGTGGCCGTGGGAAGGGTCGAAGTGATCGGTGCGGTGGTCATCGGGCCTGCCTCGTACGGGGGTCGACGAAGCCGTACAGCATGTCCACCAGGAAGTTGGTCGACAGCACGGCGAAGGTGATGACAAGGAAGACGGCCTGCATCAGCGGGTAGTCGTTGTTGCTGACCGCCTGGAACAGGGTGTAGCCGATGCCGGGGTACGAGAAGACCATCTCCATGACCAGCGAGCCGCTGACCACGAAGCCCAGGGAGATCGCGAAGCCCGCCACCGACGGCAGCACCGCGTTGCGGGCCGCATAGCCGATCATCACCGTACGGGACTTGAGCCCCTTCGCCTCGGCGGCGGCCACGTAGTCCTCGGACAGGGTGGAGACCATCATGTTCCGCATGCCGAGCAGCCAGCCGCCCACCGAGCTCAGCACGATGGTGATCGCGGGCAGCATCGCGTGCTGCACCGCGGACTGGATGAACGGCCCGTTCCAGCCGATCGTCACGCCCGGGTCGTAGCCGCCGTTCCCCGGGAACACCGGCCAGATCTGGCTCAGCAGGTACAGCAGCAGGAGTGCGAGCCAGAAGTACGGGATGGCGGCCAGGAAGGTGGTGGACGGCACCAGCGAGTCCAGCCAGGTGCCGCGCTTCCATCCGGCCACCGTGCCCAGGGTGATGCCGATGACGACGCTGATGACGGTGGCGGCGCCGATCAGCAGCAGGGTCCACAGCACAGAGGAGTGCAGTACCGAGGACACCGGGGTCGGGAAGTAGGTGACCGTAAGGCCGAACTTCAACTGCGCCGTGGAGACCAGGTAGTCCCAGTACTGGACGAAGATGTTGCCGTGGCCCAGGCCCAGCATCTTCGCCAGGGCCTCCTTCTCACCCGGGGGCACCGGGCCCTGCTGCGACTGCCTGGCCATGATCAGCTGCACCGGGTCGCCGGGGATCAGCCGGGGCAGCGCGAAGTTGAGGGTGACCGCCATCCACGCGGCGATCGCATAGAACCCGAGTTTTCTCAGTAGGTACCGCATATCCGAAAGCTCCTAGCGGCTCGGCCGGGGACCGGTGCGGTGCCCCTCGGCCATCCCTGCGTCAGGGAGGGGACGGGGAGGGGCGCCGCACCGGAGTTCAGGCAGCGAAGTGCCGCGTCACTTCACCGGCTTGAGCCGCATGGCGACCCAGCCGTTGTCCGGGGCCAGCCAGACCGACGGGGCAGCGTACGGGTTGTCCTTGGTGGGGTATCCGGTGATGTGGTTGCCGTTGAACTCGATCTCGTTCTGCGCGTTGAACAGCGGGATCAGCGGCATGTCCTTGATGAACTGCTGCTGGATCGTGTAGAAGTGCGGCTTCTGCTTCTCCAGGTCGGTGGTCGAGGCGATGGCGTCCAGCGCCGCGTCCACCTCGGGGTTGGAGTAGCCGCCGTAGTTGCCGATGGTCTCGCTCTGCCCGTCCTTCGGGGCGATCCGGCTGTCGAGCAGCTTGTCGTAGTACGCATACGGATCCGGCGTGTAACCGTCGTTGCTGAGCAGCATCTCGAACTTGCCGGAGGACTGGTTGGCCACCCACTGCGCGTAGGCCTCGGCGCGCACGTTCAGCTTGATGCCCGCCTTGGCGAGCTGCTGCTTGGCCATCTGCGCGATGCTGATGTAGTCGGTCCAGCCGGAGACCGTTTCCAGCGTGATCGACAGCTTCTTGCCGTTCTTGGCGTAGATGCCGTCCGAGCCCTTGGAGTAGCCCGAGGCCTTGAGGTACGCGTCGACCTTCGCCTGGCCGGTCTCGAACGTCGCGTCCTTCAGCGACGGGTCGAGCACTGACTGGTAGTTGGGCAGCAGCAGCGCCATCGGGTTGGTCGGGCCGGCCTGGCCGTTGTAGACCGTCTTGCTCATGAAGTCGCGGTCGAGCGCGGCGCTGATGGCCTTGCGCACGTTCACGTCGGCGGTCGGGCCCTGCTTGAAGTTCGGCGCGAGGTAGGTGGTCGCGAGCGGGATGTTGACCAGGTCGAACTTCTTGTTCTTGGCGAGGTAGTTCTTCTCGATGTCCGGGATGAAGGCGCCGGCCCAGTCGACCTTCCCCGAGGTGATCGCGGCGTTGGCACTGGTGTTGCCACTGAAGGACAGGTAGCGCAGCGTCTTGATGCTGGGCTTGCCCTTCATGTAATAGTCCTTGCGCGCCTGCAGGTCCATCACTGTGTTCGCGACCGACTTGACCGTCCAGGCACCGGTGCCCACCGGCTTGCTGTTGAGGACGGTCTTCTTCTTGCCGTCGGGGATCTTCGACCAGATGTGCTCGGGCAGTTGGTCGGCCTTGCCGAGGATGAAGTACTCCTTGGTGTAAGCCGCCTGCGAGAACTTCAGCGTGATCCCGTCCGAGCCGTCCGTGGTGACCGACGTCAGGGGCAGGGCGTAGCTGTTGAAGTCCTTGTTCTTCAGAGCCATCCGGAAGGTGAACGCCACGTCCTTGTTGGTGAAAGGCTTTCCGTCGTTCCAGGTGGCGTCGGTGCGGATCTTGATGTGCAGGGTCTTGCCGCCGTCCGACCAGGTGTAGGACTTGCCGAGCCAGGGCTGGACGTCACCGGCCTTCACCGCGTTGAACAGGAACAGCGGCTCGTAGATCATGCCGTGCGTGCCCTGCTGGGCGTTCGGCGAGAACGGGTTGAAGTTCTTGGTGAAGTTCCCTGAGGAAGCCGTGACGGTGACCATGCCGGTCGCGGCAGGGCTGGAGGAGCCGCCTCCGCCGCACGCGGTGGCGGTCGTGGCGGCCAGAGCCAGTACCGCGCCGAAGGCGAGGAGCCGCCGCCGGGCCGTTCTCGTGACGTTCATCGGTGATCCCCTGATTGGTGGGCGGGTTGGAGGGGTGAGGGCGAGGGGCGAAGTGAGCACGCGTGGGGGGCTGGTGGTGGCTGGGGGAGTGCTGCGGTCAGGCGAATGAAACGAGGTGCGGGTGCATCACGGGCTGACAACGATGTCAGGGCAAGGTTTCTGAGCCCTGCGGAACTACGTGCTTGTGCGGCTGCGCAAAGGCGTGCGGCTGTGCAGTTGTGCGGCCCGGCGGGCGCCCGTACGTGGTGCGTGACGTGCGTCGAGAGGGGCGGGGATGGATGCTCCCCGTCGTGGTCGGCTGGGACGGAGATGGTTGCCCCCGTCACGGTCGGCGTGGGCAAAAATTAGAGTCCGGGTAATCCGCTGTCAACACTTCGAAAACAAATAAGTTTTTGATCTCGCCGGCGCCGGCGCGCTCGGCCTCTTACCCAACTGAACCGGTTTTGCTCGCCCATGACCCGAGGGACCCGGGCGGTCGGTCGTCGGCCGACGCGGGTCAGCCACAGCGCCACGACCACAGTTCCAGGCCGGACGAGTGTCACGCCAGAGCAGCCGCTGCCCGGGAGCCGGAGGAGGGAGGCGGTACGGGCCGCCGTCCGGGCCGGCGACATCCGGCTGTGGCATAAACCGGTTTATGAATCTCGGCCGAGTCCCCCGCGATGTCTTGACGCTAAACCGGTGCAGTGGTTCCATCATCCCGCCGATCGGTGAGCCGCCCGGCCACCACACCGTATGCGCCGCGCAACGAGACACCGCCAGGCCAGGGCGGAGCCGCGAGCCCCGGTGCGCGGTCGTGTACCGCCGTCGGCTCCCTGCCTCCCCGCAACCCTCCGCCACGCCGTCGACGCCGGCCCGCCCCGGTGCGTTGCTCTCGCACCCGAAGCCCCGTACCGCCCGGCCCCGCAGCGACCGCCACTCCAGAAGAGGATCCCGCCCATGCAGCGCACCTCCGCCCGGCTGACCTCCGCCGCAACTCCGGTCACCTGGCTCGGCGCCAACTACTGGTCGCGCACCGGAGGCCCGCTGATGTGGCGCTCCTACGATCCGGACGTGGTGAGCGAGGAACTGCGCGTCCTGCGCGACCACGGGCTGAACATGACCCGGTCCTTCTACTACTGGCCGGACTTCATGCCCACCCCCTACACGGTGGACGAGGAGAAGTGCGCCCTGTTCGCCGACTTCCTCGACCGGCACCACGAGCTGGGCATGACCACCGTCCCGACCTTCATCGTCGGCCACATGTCCGGTGAGAACTGGGACCCGTCCTGGCGCGGCGGCCGGGACCTGTACTCCGACGTGTGGATGGTCGCCCGCCAGGCCTGGTTCGCCGGGCAGATGGTGCGCCGCTTCAAGGACCACCCGGCCGTCGCGGGCTGGCTGGTCTCCAACGAGATGCCCATCTACGGCGACCGCACCCAGGACCGCGAGGCCGTCTCGTCCTGGGCCCAGATCATCGCCGACGCCGTCCGCGCCGCCGGCGGCACCCAGCCGTTCTCCCTCGGCGAAGGTGCCTGGGGCCGTGAGAACACCGGCAACGAGAACGGCTTCTCGGTCCGCTACACCGCCGAGATCTGCGACTTCCTCGGCCCGCACGTCTACCGCATGGAGGACGACCCGGTCCGCCAGCACCACGCCGCCGCCTGGGTCTGCGAACTCACCGGCACCTTCGGGCGGCCGGTCGTGCTGGAGGAGTTCGGCGTCAGCTCCGACTTCGTCTCCGGCCCGAACGCCGCCCACTACTACCGCCAGGTCCTGCACAACAGCCTGCTCGCCGGGGCCACCGGCTGGATCGCCTGGAACAACACCGACTACGACAACCTCAAGCACCAACCTCCGTACCTGCACCACGCCTTCGAGATGCACTTCGGCCTCACCGACGCCAAGGGCGCCGCAAAGCCGCAGCTGCGCGAACTGAAGGAGTTCGCGGAGCTGCTCGAGAAGGTGGACTTCGGCCGCACCCGCCGCGCCGACACCGACACCGCCGTCGTGATCTCCTCGTACCTCGACACGGAGTACCCCTTCACCCGCCCCGAGGACGCCGACCACGTCTACCGCACCGCCCGCCAGGCCTGGGTCGCCGGCCGCCTCGCCGGACTCGCCCCGGCCGTCACCCGCGAGAGCGACGACCTGCCCGGCGAGGCCAGGCTCTACCTCGTACCGTCCACGAAGCAGCTGCTCTCCCCGACCTGGTACGAGCTGGAGGACCGCGCCCGCACCGGCGCCACCGTGTACGTCTCCTACTGCCCCGGCTACCACGACGAGCAGCGCGGCCCCTGGTACGCCCATCTGAACGAGATGTTCGGCGTCGAGCACCAGCTGGAGTACGGCCTGGTCGATCCCATCGAGGACGACGAGGTGACCTTCACGTTCATCCGTCCCTTCGGCAACCTCTCCCAGGGCGCCCGGCTCACCTTCCGCGCCGCCGGGACCGAGAACAGCCGCGTCTTCCTCCCCGTCGAGCCCACCGACGCCGAGGTGCTCGCGGTCGACACCCACGGCCGCCCCGCTCTGCTGCTGCGGCGGGTCGGCGAGGGCTCCGTGATCCTGAGCACCTACCCCCTCGAGCACATGGCGGCGGTCACCCCGCGAGTCAACCCGGAGGACGGCGTCACCCTGTACGACGCCCTCGGCACCCACGCACAGGTGCGGCGCCCGGTCACGGTCGCGGACCCGAGGGTGGTCGTGGACCGCCTCGAGCACGAGGACGGCCGGGTCTTCGTCTGGCTCGTCAGCCAGGCCCGCCAGGAGATCTCCGTGAAGCCCGTGGTGGAGGGCGACGCCACCCTGTACGACCTCGACGTCACGCCCGTCGACACCGTGAGCCTGCCCGAGCGAGGCGTCCGAGTACTGGAACTGCGCGGGGCCTGACCCTCGTACCCCTACGAACCGGAGGAGGAGCCCCGCCGTGCCGCTCACCGACATGCCACTGACCGAACTGACCCGCTATCGGCCCGACCTGGAAGCCCCCGCCGACTTCGACGACTTCTGGGCCGGGACCCTCGCCGAGGCCCGCGCCCAGGGCGGGGACCCTGTCCTGACCCCCGTCGAGGACACGCTGCTGACCGCCGTGGACGTCCACGACGTACGCTTCCCCGGCTGGAACGGCGAACCGGTGGCCGCCTGGCTGCTCCTGCCGCGCGGCGCGACCGGGCCGCTGCCCGTCCAGGTGAAGTACATCGGCTACAGCGGCGGCCGCGGCCGGCCCACCGACCACCTGCTGCCGCCCGCCGCCGGATACGCCCACCTCGTCGTCGACAGCCGCGGCCAAGGCCACGACACGCCCGACCACGGCACGGGCGGCGGGACGCAGTGGGTCGAGGGCTTCATGACCCGGGGCATCGAGGACCCGCGCGACCACTACTACCGCCGCCTGATGACCGACTGCGTCCGCGCCGTCGACGCCGCCCGCGCACTGCCCCAGGTCGACCCGGACCGGGTCGTGGTCAGCGGCGGCAGCCAGGGAGGCGGCCTCGCCCTCGCCGTCGCGGGCCTCGCCCGCGACCTGGTCGCCGGGGTGCTGACCGACGTGCCGTTCCTGTGCCACTACGAACGCGGCGTCGAGGTCGCCTCCGACGGCCCGTACGTCGAGATCGCCAAGTACCTGCGCTGGCACAGCCAGGACATGGCGGAGACCGCCTTCCGCACCCTGTCCTACTTCGACGGCGTCCACTTCGCCGCCCGCGCCACCGCCCCGGCCCTGTTCAGCGTGGGCCTGATGGACCCCATCTGCCCGCCGTCCACGGTCTACGCCGCCTACCACCGGTACGCCGCCGAGCGCGACATCCGCGTCTGGCGCTTCGCAGACCACGGCGGCGGATACGGCGCCACGCCGGGGGAGCACCTGCGCTGGCTGCGCGACCACGGCCTCGCGCCCAAGGAGGCGTAAGGAGGGGTGCCGTGCATCCCACCCTTTCGGGGTTGATCGCCTGGGCCACGGCGTCGACGACCGGCCCGCCATTGGCCCGAGCTTCGGGAGAGGGGTGATTTCTTGATCCAATGGGAGGGCTAGTGCTAAATCGGAAATAAACGGACGTTAAATCTATGTAACCAGACGCACTCGGACGCAAATCGGACTAAAATGGGCATAGCGGTGCATGGTGTGCGCTGTCGTCACGAGTTCGACCCGAGGAGAGCTCCATGGGACATGGGGTAGCTACCGCCCCCGACCCGACCCCCCGTGCCAACGCTGCTTTGGCTGCCGGTTGCGACGTATGCAGTGGCTGGGGAAGTGTGATCACCGTCCGCGGGCTTCACAAGCTGTGCCCGGAGTGCCAGTCCAACAGCGATCAGGGGCGTTCCGGCAGCGGCGGTGCGTCCCGGGTGGAATGAGTCGGCTCCCGCCAGGGCGGCCGACAGTGTGCTGGTAGTCCCTGATTCAGAGTGAGCCTCTGCCCAAGGTTCGATGATCGCTTCCTCGGCGCGGCGCCGTAGCGCTCGGGCGCCACGGCGACGCATGCGCTGTGAACGCCCGGTCGATCTCCTGCGGCGGGTCGACGCGGAAGACGAGCAGGCCGAACAGTTCCGCCCGGGTTCTCATCGACCTGCGCCGCTGGTGCCGCCAACGCCACATCGCCCCCGCATCCCCGGCAAGGGCATCGAGTCCCCACAGCGGCTCGGCCGACGCTGCTGGGTCGTCGACCGGACCGTGACATGACTGTCCGGATTCCGCCGCCTGCACCGCCGCTACGGAGGCAAGGCTGAGCACTTCCGCTTCCCGGCGTTCGTCGCCATAGCCGCCACCCTCATCGCCCACCGTCGCCTGCGCCTGCTGCACCGACTGCTGCGACGCTCCTAGGACAGGCCGGGCCTGCGGGCACACCGGCGCTGTGGGTCTTTGCTTCTGCGGGAGAGCCGGGGGAGGCTGGAGTCATGGTCGAAGAGGCGCCTGTGATCGTGTACCCGCCGCAGCAGGATGGCGGACGGCGGGTGGTGATCCGTGGCGAGCCGGCGGGGACGGCTTACACGCTGTTCGATCTGCTGGAGTTCCTGCACGGCGCCGACTTGCCTGAGGCCGATACGGCGATCGACGACCCCGAGCTGATCGAGTGGCGCGGAGGTGGGCCCGACGTGTGGAACAGCACACCGCCCGCGTAGCCCGCGTGATTATCCACGGGCCCCAGCAGGGTTCGGCTGTTCGCTCTACCGTGGGGGAAAGGGCGCTTTCGACGACGGTTACGTCGACCTGCACGTTCCGGAGGACCTTGCTCGCGTGCTTCGGCGGGCAGCGCCCGCAGCTGCATCCAGCCGCTCGGCCATCAGCTGCCACGCCGCGTCCAACGCCCACACCCGCCCGGCCAAGTGTTCCTCGACCGGCTCGTCCAAGCTCGGCTGTGCAGGAGTCCTCGGCGACGGCCTCCCACTGCTTGCCGTCCAGCAGCCGCGCCCGCGGGTCCGCCCACCGGCTGGTGGGGGAGGCGAACACGTCGCGCCGGTTCAGCGCGCGGAACAGCTGCTCCAGCACGCACACCACACAGGCGTCGCGGTCCACGCCCCCTCGAGCAGCTCCGGGTTGGAGTACACCGCCCGCTTCCACGCCGGCGGCACCAGCTTCTGGTCGATCTCACGCGGCAGCAGCGGCTTCTGCTTGACCTTCCGCCGGGCCAGCACCGGGAGCCGCTTCACCGCCTCCAAGATCCGCTTACCGGCAGAGGCCGCCCCCAGGGCGGGCGGCTCCCCGAGCAGAGACAGGAACGGGCGGACGGTGTTGTAGCGGGTGGCCAGCAGGCGCCGCATCTCCGCCTCGGCCTCCTCGTCCGCGGGCTCGATCAGCTCTCCCAGCAGCGCAGAGGCGGCCCGCCGTAATCACTTCGGCCACGTTGCGATCGTTGCATCTCCAAACGACCGTCACGGGCGTAGCCATAGAGTGATGCACCATGCGAAGCCTGGCCCGTCTGCCGAAGGCCCATCTCCATCTCCATCTCGAAGGCGCGATGCGCCCCGCCACGCTCGCGGAACTAGCGGGTGAGCGTGGCGAACAACCGCCGGACTTAGGCGGCTTCACGTCCTTCGAGGACTTCATGTCCTTGTATGGCGTCGCTGCGCGGCTGGTGCGCGACGGCCCGCGGGAGAACCTTCTGCGGCTGGTGCGCGAAGTGGTCGAGGACGCCGCCGCAGACGGAGCGGTATGGATCGAGCCGCAGGTGAACCCCCTGACCTACGAGGACGATCCGGACGCCGCGCTCGACCTGCTCGACGCGGTGATCGACGAGGGCCGCCGTACCGCTGCCCGGCTGGGCATCGGCTTCGGCGTCCTGGTGTTCGCCCGGCGTAACGCGGACCCTTCGGAGGCCGTCGAGACCGCCCACCTCGCGGCCCGGCGGGCAGACAACGGGGTGGTCTCCTTCGGCCTGGCCGGAGACGAGGCCCAATATGCCCCTGAGCCGTTCGCCGAGGCATTCGCCATCGCCCTTGATGCCGGGCTGATTTCCGCCCCGCACGCAGGGGAACTCGCCGGTCCGGCCAGCGTGCGCGCCGCACTCGACGTGCTCGGCGCGCGACGGATCGCCCACGGCGTACGGGCGGTTGAGGACCCGGCTCTCGTCGCCCGCCTGGCTGCGGAAGGCGTAGTCCTCGACGTCTGCCCCACCTCCAACGTCGCCCTCGGCGTCGTGGGATCCCTGTCCGTCCACCCCCTCCCGCTTCTGCTGCAAGCCGGCGTCCGGTGCACCCTCAACGCCGACGACCCCCTCCTGTTCGGCCCCGGCCTGCTGGAGGAGTACGAAACAGCCCGCACGGCCTTCGCCCTCACCGACCCCCAGATCGCCGCGATAGCCCGCACCTCGGTCGAATCCTCTGGCGCCCCGCGCGCAATCGTGGAGGATGCGGTCACGCTCATCGCCGACTGGCTGGACACGCCTGACCAAGCAACGACACCCCCGATCCAAGGGGCGTGGCGACTGCCGCACCCGTAAGTAGCCCTCGGGAACGGGCGGCTCGAGATTGTGGGAGGCTTTTAACCAAGCCACTGCGGGAGTTCATCGAAGCGAACGCGGACTGGCTCACGGTCTTCCAACTGCCCACCTACGCGCCCGACCTGAATCCGCAAGAGGTATCTGGTCGCTGGTCAAGGCGTCGCGCTCGTCCAAGCGGCGGGAATAGACCGCCAGGCACGCCGGCAGCATCCCAAGCCAGCTGAGCACGCGGCGCCTGGCCTAGCGTCCGAGGGCCTTCAGGACGGTCCCGAGCTGCTGTGCCGGCTCGGGACCTATCATCCGCAGTACGACCGTGCCCGCTCCGGCCGCTTCCAGCTCGCGGACTCGTTCGGCGGCCTCCTCAGCCGTGCCGGAGACGGTGAACACCTGCCGCGCCGGGCGGCCGAGCCAGGCGCCATGGCCCTCTGTATGAGGCTGCAGCGCCTGCGCCACCTGATCGGCGTCGTCGCCCACGCAGCAGAAGGCGAACACCGTCAGAGTGTGGTCGGTGGAGGCCCCGCCCTTCCTGGTCAATGCCCGAGCGCTCTCCACATCCTGCGGCCCGTGGCCCTCGGCGATCAGCGTGCCGTCCGCGACTCGCCCGGACAGCTCCAGGGAGCGGGGCCGCACTACGCCGGCGACGACCGGCGGCGGCTCGATGGGTGGATGCACCAACTGGATGCCGTCCAGTCGCACTTCCCGGCCCTCCAGCTCGACCCGCTCCCCGTGCAGCAGCGCCCGCACGGAATTGATGGTCTCTTCCAGGAGGGCGAGCGGCGACCGTGGCGCAACGCCAACCGACGCCATCCACTCCGGCACCCCATGGCCGATTCCGGCCACCAGCCGCCGCGGGAACACCCGCGCTAGCGTCGCCAGCTCCATAGCCAGCAACGCTGGACTGCGCAAGGGAGCGGGCGTGATGCCGATGCCCACGCGCAGGCGCTCCGTCGCTCCCAGCGCCACGGACGCGGCCGATACACCCCCGTTCCATCCGAGGTCCTCGACCACCCAGAGATCGTCCACTCCGAGCGCCTCGACCTCCCGCGCGAACTCGGGCAGCCCTTCCGGTGCCCAGTCGCGGTCGTACATCACGCCGATCCGAACCGTCGTCATGGACCGTAATCTATGGTCTGTTCCAGTGAGTGATCAACGCTCGGGCAAGGTCGAGAGTGTCAGCACCCAGTGGTTCGCGAAGTTCGGCGGGGTGTGGCTGCAGGCAAGGGGGTCGCGTCCTCCGAGCGGTTGGGCCGTCACCGTTTGGGTGGTGAGAGGGCCGTGGCGTGGCCTCACAATTCTGTGCCCTCACGGATAGCCTGCGCGCCACTGGGTTGTGAGACACCCGCAGGGCGTGGGCTGACCGACGCTGAGAGGGTCTCTCGGGAGCGGATGCGGTTGCGGACCTTCGAGGGCGGCGTGGAGGAACCCGGAGATCGCCACGGTGCAAAGTGATCAGTCCTACGCTCAACCGTCAACGGCATCACAGTCGACCGCGCTTGGTCACCGGCCAGGAGCCCGCCACCGGCGGCGGATGCACCAGTCCGCACCAAAGGAGTTGGGCGCGCGGGCAGCACAAGTCGACGGACACCCGTACGAACTCCGTACCCCTGATGGCATAGTGGTGCCTCGGTGCCGCGCGGTCCGGCATCGAGCCACGCGCATGCGGTTCGAGATCCGGGCGATCCACAAGCCGCGGCGGGAAGTCCCGTACCCCGCTACTCGTTGGGCGGTCGATCGGAGAGCGACGAATGCCGAGTGGACTCATCGCGCTGGCACTCGGCGGTTTCGGCATCGGTCTGACCGAGTTCCTGATCGCCGGGCTGCTGCCGCAGGTGGCGTCGAGTTTCGCGGTGTCCGAGGCAGCCGCGGGCTGGCTGATCTCCGGGTACGCGTTGAGCGTCGCGATCGGCGCGATCGCGCTGACCGCGGCGACGGCGCGGCTGCCCCGCAAGGGGATCCTGGTCGGCCTGGTGGCGTTGTTCGTCATCGGCAACCTGTTGTCCGCTCTCGCGCCGAGCTATCCGGTGATGCTGCTCGGGCGGATCGTCGCGGCGTTGTGCCACGGTTCGTTCTTCGGTATCGGCTCGCTGGTCGCTCGCAGTCTGGTCGCGCCGGAGAAGAAGTCCCGCGCGGTGGCGGTCATGTTCGCCGGGCTGACGGTTGCGAACGTGCTGGGCGTGCCGTTCGGTGCGCTGGTCGGTGAGCGCTGGGGCTGGAGAGCGGCCTTCTGGGCGGTCACCGCAATCGGCGTGCTCGCGCTGGCGGGAATCGTCACCCTCGTCCCCGGCTGGGCGGGAGAGGCACGGCCGCCGACAGTGACGGGCCGCTCAGACCCGATACCGGCCAGCGGCTTGCGGGCCCAGTTCAGTGCGTTCCGGTCCTGGCAGGTCTGGCTGACTTTGACGGCCACCGCGCTCGGCTACGGCGGGATGTTCGGTGCGTTCAGCTACATCGCCTACACGTTCACCGAGGTCGGCGGCTTTTCCTCGGCGGATGTCGCCTGGTTGCTGATGGTGTACGGCGTCGGTCTGGTCGTCGGGAACCTGGTCGGCGGACGAGCGGCCGACCGTGACCGTGACCGCGCCCTGGTCCTCGCCCTACTCGGACTCACCATCACCCTGGCCGTGTTCGGTCTGCTGGCCGGCAGCGGCACCGCGTCGGTGATACTGGTGTTTCTGATGGGGCTGTTCGGGTTTGCCAGCGTGCCCGGCATGATCACTCGCGTCACCGACTTCGCCCACGGGGCGGCACTGGCCGCCAGCGCCAACGTGTCCGCGTCCAACCTCGGCAACGCCCTTGGCGCCTGGCTCGGGGGCCTGGCCATCACCGCGGGTCTCGGCTACACCGCGCCGCTCTACGTCGGCGCCGGTATCGTCCTGATCTCCGTCATCGTCATGGTCGTCGCCGCACACCAGGCCAGGTCACCCGCTCAGCAGACTGACCACTGCATGTGAATGGAGACGCCCCAGTCGCGTTCGGCCGCCAGCAGTACCAAACCGGTAGCGACCGGACCGCTGAAACACATCTCGCTCAGCCCGGTCACGGTGATCAGCGGCGCGAGCATCCGATGCTGGCGGACATTACGCAGGCCGTCAACGATGTGCAGCTCGAACGCCATGAGCCCGAGCTTAGAGCGGGCTCTGGACCTGTACGCCGACTTCCGCTGAAGCCGGGACGAAACGGCGCCAGCGGGTCGGAGACGCACCACAGCGTCAGGCTGTTGACCACGGTGTATGTGGTCAAGTAACAGAGTCTGGAAGTCCGTGAGTACCGGTCTTCGATCCAGCGGATTCTCGGCAGTCTGGAGGGATTACCCCTGGGGCTGATCTGGTGTCAGCAAACGATCGGACACCCGTACTTTGCACCTGGGGTCACAGGTAGGAGCACCGGGCCGTCACTTGCCGCTCCTGCTGACCAACTCTTCACCAGTCTCCGGGCAGCGTCGATAGTTGACTGGATACGGCAGCAACCAGAGCGTGGTGATCCGCCTCAATTGAGGAGGCCAACGGCAGCCAGCGCGTGCCGAAGGCGTGGACCGCTCTCGGCGAAGTCGAGACGCCCCGGGACAATGCCGCGCCGACGGCCTGAGCGCCCGGTCCGGACGGGTGCCGACGCCAACGGTGGCGCGCCATAGTCACCACACGGCGCGGCCTCCTGCACACAGCCCCTTAAGCCCCACTTTTCGAACGGAAGTCAGGGTCCGTAGCAGGGCTCGATGCCTGACGGGAAGCCGTAGATCCCTGGGGCGTTGACGGAGCCGTCCGGGATGTCAAGGGGGCAGATGCTCCAGTGCTCGGCCATGCGCATTACATGGTCTTCTCGCGGCATGGCAGCGAACCAGGCGTCCCATTCGGGCTCCTGCCAGTCCTGCCATCCGTCTTCGAGCCAGCGTTGCCCGACACCGAGTTCCCTCTCAAGGTCGGTGCGTTCGCCGAGATGTAGTGGGACTTCGCCACGCTCGCCGATGTAGCAGTAGGCGCGGGTCAGCTCGCCGGATTCAACCTTGGCCCAGGCGTGATAGTCGCCGATGCGGTCGGTGGCGAAGTATTGGACGTCCCCAAGTTGCGTACTCAGCGTCTGGAGCCAGGCGGGAAAGCGTGGATCGGTGGCGTTGGTCCCAGGAGTCAGATGGATCCGACCGTGGGCGATCGTCCAGTCGGGGACCGGCCTGGCCACGAAGACTCCCTGTCGGTAGGCAGCGCTAGTGCCGCCTGTCCAGTCCACGATCCGCCGGTGTTGCAGGCCGAGGGCGTCGGCGACCTCCTCCGGCGCGGCGTCCTGCACAGCGAGCCATGATGTCTTGTAGCCGATTCCCATGATCCCTCCCACCGGGGTGACTCGGGGATCATCGCAGGTGGTGCCGACATCCGTTTGGGCCGTCTCAGGCCGTCCGATGCGAACTGGTGTTGACAACAAATGATGACAACCGATCACGGCGTCGTCGCAGCTCAGAAGCCAGGGGCGCCGCTCAGGTCCAGGTAGGGATCCTCGTCGGCGACAAGCAGTGGGTCCCTCGGCGTCAAGTAGTGCGCCACCCGCACCACGTAGTTGTCCCGGGTGAACGTCACGTACACGTTCAGCCGCAGTCTGGACGGATCAGTGTGCTTCAGGCTGTGGCGAAACGATGACCAAGACCGATCAGGAATCGAGAAGCGCGGGTCACGCAGCGGCACATAGCCTGATCGCCATGGACATCGCCATTCACACGAGCGTCCTCCCACATGACGACCCGGATGCGTCCCTGGCCTTCTACCGCGACAGCCTCGGCTTCGAGGTCCGCAGCGAGGTCGGAAACGGCAAGATGCGCTGGATCACGGTCGGCCCCGCCGACCAGCCGGGCACGTCCATCCTCCTGGCGCCGCCGGCCGCCGACCCTGGGGTCACCGAGGACGAGCGCCGCACCATCGTCGAGATGATGGCCAAGGGCACCTACGGCTGGATCCTGCTGGCCACCCGGGACCTCGACGGCACTTTCGAGAAGGTGCAGGCCGGAGACGCCGAGGTCGTCCAGGAGCCGACCGAACAGCCGTACGGCATCCGCGACTGCGCCTTCCGCGATCCCGCTGGCAACCTGGTCCGCATCCAGGAGCTTCGCTGAGCGGTCCGGTAACCGATGTGACCATGAGGGCCGGCGCCGCGACCACCTGCGAAGAATACGGCGGCCAACTATTCCGGGCCTCCGCCCTCGACTGCACCCCCGACGGCCGCAACTTCGCAGAGGTGCTCGCGATGTCGGCCACGAGGCCGAGGCGTTCTTCGCCGACGTCGAGCAGCTGCTCGGCCTGCTCGACCGGCTCGTCGACTCCGCCAAGTCGGTCATCGTCGTCGAGCAACGCCCGGCGGTCATGGCGCACGCCGACTGGATCATCGACCTCGGCCCCGGTGCCGGCCACGACGGCGGCCGGATCGTTTGCGAGGGCACACCCGCCGACCTCGCTGCCGCCCGCCCCACCCTCACCGGCGAGCACCTCGCCGCCTACTCGGCAGGTAACCCAGGTGCTCGCGGACATCGATGAAAGGAGTTCTCTCATGTGTCACCCCTCGTGGGGGCGCGCACGCACCGCGGCGCAGCGCCTGAGCGACCTCGCGCGACTGCGCCGCGTCCGCGACCGGATCGACCGGGAGTACGCGCAGCCGCTGAACGTCGAGGCGCTCGCCTGCGGCGTGAACATGTCCGCCGGGCACCTCAGCCGCCAGTTCCGGCTGGCCTACGGCGAGTCGCCGTACGCGTACCTGATGACGCGGCGCATCGAGCGCGCGACGGCGCTGCTGCGTCGTGGCGACCTCAGCGTCACCGAGGTCTGCTTCGCGGTCGGCTGCTCGTCGCTGGGCACCTTCAGCACCCGCTTCACCGAGCTGGTCGGCATGCCGCCCAGCGCCTACCGGCGCCGCGCAATGGGCGCTGCGGCGGGGATGCCGCCGTGTGTGGCAAAGCAGGTGACAAGACCGGTCAGGAATCAAGAAGCGCCGGTCGCCGAGCCGCAACTAGCGTGATGGCCATGGCATCCATCGAATCCGTCACCCTCGACGTGGCCGACCCCACGGCCGCCAACCGCTTCTACACCACCGCCTTCGGTTTGGACACGCAGATACGCCTGCGGGCCTCGGAGGCGCCGACGACCGGCTTCCGTGGGTTCACGCTGTCGCTCACGGTGTCCCAGCCGGCTACCGTCAACGGCCTGATCGACGCCGCCCTCGACGTCGGCGCCACGCCGCTGAAGCCGGCCGCCAAGTCACTCTGGGGCTACGGCGGCGTCGTACAAGCTCCGGACGGGACGATCTGGAAGGTCGCGACCTCGGCGAAGAAGGACACCGGCCCGGCCACCCGGCAGATCGACGAGATCGTGCTCCTGCTGGGAGTAGCGGACGTGGCCGCGAGCAAGCGGTTCTACGTCGACCGAGGCCTCGCCGTGGCGAAGAGCTTCGGCCGCATGTACGTCGAGTTCGCCACTGGGTCGAGTCCCGTCAAGCTGGCGCTGTACAGGCGCCGTGCCCTTGCCAAGGACGCCGGCGTCTCTGCCGACGGCACCGGATCGCACCGGCTCATGATCGGCGGCGATGGCGGGCCTTTCACCGATCCGGACGGGTTTGCGTGGGAGGCCGCATCGCCGACACCCACGCCCTGATTGTCACTGCTGCCTGACCGACCGATGATCGACGGAGGCCCTCCCGCGGAAGGGCTCTCCACCAAGTGACGCACCGCCAGCAGTCTCTCGGCGGGAGAAGCGAAGCCGGGCAGTTCGACCGAGATTTCGATGAGCATTTCCGTCACGCGCGTACGCTCGGCCGTTCCGAAACCGTCGCCGCCATGCTCGACCGCCGCGTCCACCACGCCGAAATGATTTCCCTCAAGGGCGACAGCTACCGCATGCGCGGCCGCGACTTCGGACGGGTTCCCACGGCCAACACCTTGGAATGAACAACATCAACTCACAGCAACGGCGTGCTTTTCATCCGCTGCCACCGGCCTACGATTCGCCCGCTACTGACAAAACATCGAGTATCTGCAGGGCAGCGCGGAGACGGGCGTCTCGTCAGAGCCGCCGTGCTGTCTACGAGCGCGGCAAATCTGTCGACGGCGCGGTAAATCTGTCGACAGGCGAGTACGCGATCGCAAGAATCCCGGGCCATGACGTCTGTCATCGAGTCGGCTGTTTCGGCGCTCATGGCGTGTTGCCTGGCTCTGGGGGTGAGCTGATGAGAGGTGCTGCGCTCCCCGTGCTGTGGTTGTGCGGCCCGCCGGGAGTCGGTAAGACCACGGTCGCCTGGGAAATGTACTCCCACCTCATGCAGGCCGGGATCGAGACCGCGGTCGTCGACATCGACCAGTTGGGCATCTGCTACCCCGAGCCCGCGGCCGATCCGGGGCGGCATCGTATGCAGGCACGCAATCTCGATGCGGTGGCGGCCGCTTTCCGGGCGGCCGGCGCCCGGTGTCTCATTGTTTCCGGCGTCGTCGATACCGCTCGCGGAGTGCACGTCGGGGAGATTCCGCGGGCCGCCGTGACGGTGTGCCGTCTGCGCGCCGACCGGGATGAGCTACGTCAGCGGTTCACCAGCCGCGGAGAGCCTGCAGAACTGGTCGACCACGTGCTGCGGGAAGCCGATGTCCTGGACGCGAGTACCTTCGCGGACGCCTGCGTCGACACCAGCGGACTGTCGGTGAACGAGGTGGCGTGGCTCGTCAGGGAGCGAACCAGGGGATGGCCCACCCCGACTCAGGGCTGTTCAGCCGACGCAGACGAGCCGACCGCGGCCGCGGCGGTCACCACCCCGGACAGGAGCCAGGCCTCGGCGCAGACGGTGCCTATGGCTGCTGGTCCGGTTCTGTGGCTGTGCGGTGCGACCGGCGTCGGCAAGTCGACGGTCGGCTTCGAGGTCTACCAAAGGGTTCTGCGCGCCGGCGTCACCGCTGCATATATCGATCTCGACCAGCTCGGCTTCTGCCACCCGGTTCCGCACGATGACCCCGGCAATCACCGGGTCAAGTCCCGTAACGTGGCCGCCGTCTGGGGGACCTACCGTGCGGCCGGGGCCCAGTGCTTGATCATGACCGGCCCGGTGGAGAACGAGGTCGCGGTCAAGGCGTACGCCGATGCGCTGCCCGCGGCAGAGCTCACGCTGTGCCGTCTGCACGCCGAACGGGAGCAACTGACGAAGCGCATCAAGCTCCGCGGAAGAGGCGGCGGCAGTTGGGCGCAGCCGGGCGACCCCTTGCGGGGTCAGTCCGTCACGCGCCTGCTCCAGATCGCCGACCAGGCGGTGGCATCGGACGCCGCCTTGGAAGATGCCGGGATCGGAGATCTGCGCATCGACACGGACGCCCACACCGTTGAACAGGTAGCTGATGCGCTCGTCGCCCAGGTCGCGTTGCCGGGACTGCGCAGCCCGTGATCTCTTTACTTGGCCGTCAGGTCACTCGGGCATCAGGCAACGCCGGCGGGAGCGAGGACCGTGGCACGGCCAGCGTCACGGGCCTGAGGACAACTGAGGATCGGTGGGCAGGTTGAGGTTCGCGCTTCCCTGTATCGGTGTGCCGCTGACAATGATCGATTACGCCTGGTCGTGGTCTTCTGCTTGAAGGCGCTCGTGGGGGTGTCTGGCCTTGCTCGGCCCAGCGGCCCTCCGGTCGCCGCCTGCCGGACGCGCGGCATCATCCCTCTTTTTCAAGCCCTGCCCGCGCCAGCAGGAGCAAATCGAGGAGCCGGTCCAGGTCTCGTTCGTCGAGTTCGCCAGCGGCGACTGCTGCCAGCGCGATCAGCGCGTCCTGCAGACGTTCCGTCACGATGGACACGTCTGTCCGGTTCCTTCGGGCCAGTTGCCGGGCCACGGCCAGCGCGCGCGGCGATGCCATCAGCCGGCGCACGGCTTCCGGTACCTCTGGCTCGTCTGGGCTTCCGTCGTCACCGCGCAGGCCGATCTCCAGACGAGTGCCGAGCGCGGCGGCCAGCTGCTGCAGCGCCGACAGCGTTGGATTGCCCCGGCCGTTCTCCAGATTGGCGATGTACGGCACCGACAGGCTGGCGTCCACCGCCACCGATGCAATCGTCCCTGTGGACCAGCGGCAGCGTTTCCAGCCTCGGCTCGTGGCTGCTCGTTGTCGCTCTCCCTGTCCATGTCTTCCAGCTCACTGGTTCCCCGACCGCGACCGGAATCCTCCTGGCGCTGGAGGCCCTGCCGGCGCTGCTGGCAGGCCCCTGGGCCGGCGCGCTCCTCGATCGCTGGAACCCGGCCCGCGCCATGTGGCTGGCCGACCTCGCCGCCGCCGGGAGCGTCGCCCTGATCCTGCTCGTGGACAGCCCGGACCGCGTATGGCTGCTCTACCTGGCCGTCCTCGGAGAGAACCTGGCGACCACCGTCTTCCGGCCGGCCGGCCGGCCGCCCGCGCGCTGACGCCCGCCGTCGTCGGCAACGGGCCCCAACTCACCGCGGCGAACGCGCTCAACGCCTTCTCCGGCAGCGTGCTCCGCCTGGCGGCGCCTCCCCTTGGCGCCCTGTTGCTGGCCGGGCCCGGCATCACATGGGTGCTGCTCATCGACGTCGCCAGCTATCTGGCGTCGGCAAGCGTCTCTGATTGGCTTAGTGAGCCTGAGCGTTGCTCAGCGTTGGGAGCCAATCGCGTTCGTGCCCTGGTACTGAACGACAGGAGCCGTCAGCCCGCGTGACACGGCCCTCCGGACGCTGGTCGGTCAGGCCGCAGACCCAACCGAGGAGGGTGCCCGATGTCGCCTGGGCACCGGGCGTGCATGTAGCACTCTGCCACAGGTTCGCTACGTTTCGCTAATCCAACTGGTGAGCCTGATCGCGCGGGTGGGGCACCACCTCACCACCCCCAAGGCAACGGCCAGGAACGAGCGGAACACACCGGCCGGCCTACGCGCCGGTCTCGCCCACATCGCCCGCTCCCCGCTACTGCGAGGCCCGCTGATCAGCAACGGCGTGTTCCTGACCGCGAACGCGGCCCTGACCGCCCTCCTTGTCCCGTTCGTCACCGGTCCCCTGAGTGCCCCCGGAGCCAGCGTCGGCTACCTCATCTCGGGGCTGGGCGTGGGCTTCGTCGTAGGCTCCGTCGCCAGCCGCTCCCTCCTTGACCGGTACGGCATCCGACAGGTGCTGAGCGCGACCCAACTCGCCAGCGGGATCGCGTACTTCGCCCTCTTCAACGCACCGAGCCTGGCAGCCGCCGTCGCCGCAGCGGTCCTGATCGGCTTACCCGGCAGCATCCTGCTGATCTCCGTGGAGACCCACATCCAGCGCACCGCCCCACCCGGCATGCTCGGCCGCGTCGGCGCGCTGTTCTTCGCCATGGACTCCCTTGCCGCCATCGTCGGTGCACTCACCGCCCCTATCCTCGTCGCGATCGTGGGCCTCACCGCCGCTCTGAACGCCATCAGTGCCGCCGCCCTGCTCGCAGCGCCCCTCACCTGGGCCCTGTCGCCCAGGCCGCCCCCCGGAGCAGCGTGCCGTGAGCGGCGTGGCGCATGGCAACTCACTCACGGCGCGAAGCCCCGGGTCCGCCGACGCGCTCGCCCGGCTGGCTCGCGCAGACGAGACACGGCGTGGGTAAGACTCCTCCACCGATGCGTCGTCATCGTTGGCAGGTCCAGCGCCCGTGTTGTACGGCCCGCACTCCAATGCGAGGACTCGCTTCGCCGGTTTTGTCGGCTTCCCGGCGCCTCCAGCAACCTGTAAAAGAACGATCGTTCTTGACTGGTCGTTCTTCAATCCTTTACGGTCATTGACATGGGACGACCACGCGCCTTCGACACCGACCAGGCCATCAGCAGCGCGGCCGTCCTCTTCGCCGCCCACGGCTACGAGGGCACCTCGGTGGACGACCTGGTCACCGCCACCGGCATCCACCGGGGCAGTCTCTACAAGGTCTTCGGTTCCAAACGGAGTCTGCATCTGACTGTCCTGCGCAACCACCTCGACCACGAGATCCATCCGGCCACCGCCGCCATTGCCACCCTCACCGACCCCGCGCAGGCACTGACGGCGGCCATCGCCTCGTACGACGACGGCCCGGCCGCCGGACTCCTCCTCCTCGCCGCCGCCGAGCGCGCCCCCCACGACCCGGAGGTTGCAGCGCTTGTCGCGGAAGGCATCGCAGCGCTGGAGGACGCCCTGCGCCCCGCCCACGGCGAAGCCGCCCCCCAACTCGCCTCCACCGTCCTCGGTACCCGCCTGCGCCTGCGCGCCCAGCCGACCACTCCCAAGGAGCACTGACATGGCCGTGATCACCATCGACCGTGAACGCGACCTACTGACCGCCGAATTTCAGGGTCTCGACAAGCTCTGGACATTGAAGAGCCGCTTGGAAATCCCCCTCACCCACGTGCGTGGCGCCACCCATGACCCCGGCATCGCCCGCGAACCGAGGGGCATCCGAGTCGCCGGCACCTACATGCCCGGCGTGATCACCGCCGGCCGCTTCCGCCGTGACGGCGAACGCCTCTTCTGGGAGGTGAAAAACCCAGCCAAGGCGGTCGTCATCGAACTCGCCGACGCCGCAACATACGACCGCCTCGTCATTGAGGTCGACGACCCTCGCGCCACCGTTGCCCTCATCGAGCAGTCCATCGCCCGCGGCTGAAGTGTGACTTCTGGCTTGGAGGCCCTTCTGTCGGCACTGTATGTCGTCATCGACGGCCATGTGGCCCCTCGTCGCCGGACCGGGCGACCTGGGAAGCTGTCGGACGCGGAACTGCTGTGCCTTGGCCGTCGCACAGGTACTGCGGGGGTTCCCGTCCGCGCGGCAGTGGATCCGCTTCGCCCATGGCCGGCTGGGCACCATCGATACATCTGCCGCTTCTTGCGCTCGCGCAGCCCATCCACGTCGCCATCACCGGCCACGCCAGCGGAACCGTTGGCCCCGACCGGACGCCGGCTCCTGCCGCCCGGCCTTCCGGCAGTGCTCAGGGGTGCATGCGGGCGCCTTTGAGTACCTTGTCGACCGCGTTGCGCGGTCCGTACACGGCGAGACCCACCAGATCCAACTGGTCCTTCGGCACAGCCCGCACCGCCGCGCGGTTGTCCCGGTCGTTGCCGGTGGCGAAGAGGTCGGAGGTGAACACCGACCGAGGAAGCGAACGGGACAAGGCCCGGCCGTGCGCGGCGGTCAGTGTCTCCTTCGTCCCCTCGAAGACCAGGACGGGCTGGCGGAACATGGGCAGATACGGGGTGCCGTCGGCGTCGGCGTACGGTTCGCCGATCACTTCAGGGACCTCCGAGCCGAGGCCGCTGACCAGGAACGCGGTCACATTCAGCCGCTGCCAGGGCTCCAGGTCCTCGCGGAGCAGAACGGCGATCTTGGTGTCGAAGCGTACGGGCGTGTTCTCGAACGTCATGCTCTGAGCCTGCCAACCGCGCTGCCGCACCTTCTTGTACGTTCTTGGCATGGTGGTACGGCAAGAGGTTTCCGCGTGGCGCCCGCAGATCCCGGGTGTCGTGGAGGTTTTCCACGCCCATTTCACCGAGCACGCGTACCCGATGCACGTCCACGACGTCTGGACCTTGCTGATCGTCGACGACGGTGCGGTCCGCTACGACTTGAACCGGCGCGAGCACGGCACCCCGCATGACACGGTGTCCTTGCTTCCCCCGCAGGTACCGCACAACGGCTCATCCGCCACCTCGCAAGGCTTCCGCAAGCGGGTGCTGTACCTGGACCTGACCCACTTGGACGAGAGCTTCATCGGCCCGGCGGTGGACGGCCCCGACATCGTCGACCCGCTGCTGCGCCAGCGAGTCGGACAGCTGCACTCGGCCCTGTCGCACCGGGGCGACGAACTGGAAGCGGAGAGCCGTCTCGCACTGATCAGGGAACGGCTGCGCAGCCACTTGCGGCCCCGGCTCGTCGCCCCGCCGAAGGCTGGTCGCGGCGTGGCCCACAGCCTGCGGGATCTTCTCGACGAACGGCTGCTCCACGGCGTGAGCCTGGAGGAGGCCGCCAAACTGGTCCACGCCCACCCCACGCACCTGGTGCGGGCGTTCACCGCCGCCTTCGGCATCGCCCCGCACCAGTACCTGATGGCCCGCCGGGTCGACCGCGCCCGACGGCTGCTCCTCGACGGCCGGCCTCCTGCAGAGGTGGCGGCCGCTGCCGGCTTCTACGACCAGTCGCATCTGACCCGGCACTTCAAACGGCTCGTGGGCATCACCCCCGGGCGCTACGCCTGCAGGGTCCCTGCTACGGGACGCCGGCCCAGGTCGAAGCCCTCAGCGGTACGCAAGGACGGAGCACAGGAAGGTCCACCAGACAGGGCCTGTTGACCTGAGTCGGAGATTCCCGGTGGGGCCTGGCTGCTCAGCCCGGGGCGCATGTGCCCGGCGCGCACCACACGTCGGGTGGGACGACGCCGATCGACCGGCCGTGTGGGTCCAGGATCCGCCCGAGGAGCTTGTCGTGGCGGAGGGTCATGGTGCGGTCGGTGACGGTGAGGCCGGGATGGGTGTCGGTGAGGCGGGTCTCGAGACGGAGAACGTCGCTCACCGAGTGGAGGGCAGCCTGTACGACGAGGTTGTGGTTGCCCGTGACGGCGGCGCAGTTGCGGACCTGGGGGAGGCGGACGAGGGCGTGGCCGATGGCGGACAGTTCCTTGACCGGTGCCGTGGCCCAGAAGGTGACGGCGACGGGCCAGCCGCCGAGGGGGCGGGCGAAGTCGCAGCGGAAGCGGAGCAGGCCGAGGCGGGTGAGTTCGTCGATGCGCCGCCTGACGGTGTACGCGGTGGTGTCCAGCGCCTCCGCCAGGGCTTGGTAGGACGAGCGGCCGTCCTGGGACAGCAGGCGAAGGAGGGTGCGGTCGCGAGAGGTGATGTGAAGGCGACCTCTGGCCCTGTCGGTATCCGCCCCATCCGGCGTCGGGGCGAGCCGAGTGCGCTGCTCGGAGTCCAGGGCATCGATCTGCCAGCGCCCGCCCTCGGTGAACATGTGCGTGACGATCCTCGTACGGGCGGCGGTGATGTGCGGGACGGCCGAGAGGACGTCGAGGGTGTAGTGCGCCGTGGCCGCCACGTCGGCGGTGGCCACGGTCGCGAGGAGTCGGTGGGTGTCCGCGGAGCGCTCGATGGTGACGGTGTGCGGGTGGCGGCTCAGTGTTCCGGACACCGCGGCGGCCGCGCCGGCCGTGCAGTCGATCTCGACGAAGGCGACACAGAGGTGGTCGAACAGCCTCGGTCCCGGTGAGACGCTGACCCAGGCTTCGCCACGGTCCGTCAGGCGGCTGAAGCGGCGCGCCACTGTGACCGCGTCCACGTCGAGTGTGCGTCCCAGCTCGGTCCACGATGCGCGGGGGCGCAACTGCAGGGCGTGGACGAGTTCGAGGTCGCCTTCGCTCAGCACGGCGCAGCCTCCCTCCGTATCCTGCATTCAGGACCGCGGATTAACAGGAATGCTGCATCTGAGCACCCTGTGCTGCACAGTGTCGCACTCTGGACACCGGTAACTGGGTGGGTACGTGCCGCAGGTGAGCGAAGGGGTGTCCGCATGGGGTTCGCCGACTACCAGAGCGAGATCTACCTGGGCGGGCTGGGCGGTGTACTGCCCGCCTTCCCCATGGAATTCTCGGAACTGGAGGCCAAGGCACAGGCCGCGCTGCCGCCGTCGGTGTGGTCCTATGTCGCCGGAGGGGCGGGGGACGAGCACACCCAGCGGGCCAACGTCGCCGCCTTCGCCCGCTGGGGGCTGATCCCGCGCATGTTCGTCGGCGCTTCCCAACGCGACCTGACCGTAGAGCTGTTCGGGATGACCCTCCCCTCGCCGGTGTTCCTCGCTCCGATCGGCGTGATCGGTCTGTGCGCTCAGGACGGGCACGGCGACCTGGCAACGGCCCGCGCCGCCGCACGTACCGGAGTTCCGATGGTGGCCTCCACGCTGTCTGTCGACCCGCTGGAGCGTGTGGCGGACGAACTCGGGGACACCCCGGGCTTCTTCCAGCTCTACACCCCGACGGACCGGGGCCTCGCCGAGAGCCTCGTCCACCGCGCCGAACTCGCCGGCTACAAGGGCATCGTCGTCACCCTCGACACATGGATCACCGGCTGGCGCCCACGGGACCTCGCGTCGTCGAACTTTCCGCAGCTGCGCGGCCACTGCCTGGCCAACTACACGAGCGATCCGGCCTTCCGTGCCGCTCTCAGCCGGTCACCCGAGGAGGACCCACAGGGCGCGGTCCTCCACTGGACCCAGGTCTTCGGCAATCCCCTCACCTGGGAGGACCTTGACTGGCTGCGCTCGCTGACCGACCTTCCGCTGATCGTGAAGGGCATCTGCCATCCCGAGGATGCCCGCCGCGCCCGCGACCGGGGAGTGGACGCGATCTACTGCTCCAACCACGGCGGCCGTCAGGCCAACGGCGGCCTCCCGGCCCTCAACGTCCTGCCCGCCGTCGTCGACGCCGCTGACGGACTGCCGGTCCTCTTCGACTCGGGCGTCCGCAGCGGCGCCGACGTCGTCAAGGCCCTCGCCCTGGGTGCGACAGCGGTCGGCATCGGCCGCCCGTATGCCTACGGATGCGCACTGGGCGGGACTGACGGCATCGTCCATGTTCTGCGCGCCCTGCTCGCCGAGGCGGACCTGCTCATGGCCGTGGACGGATATCCCTCCCTCAAGGACCTCGTTCCTGAGGCACTTCAGGCCGTCTGAACAACGGCCGCGCCGCCTGCAGCAGGAAATCGCAAGGTTGCGAGGGTCTTCGACTGGGGCGGCGCTGGTACGTCGTCGGAGGTCAGGGCAGTGTGCTGCCGGAGCGCACCGCCCGCCCGATCCGTGCCCGCAGCGACACGAACTCCGGCAACCCCCGCGTCGTGATCTGGTCCCGTTCTCGTGGCAGTTCGACCGGCAGGTCCAAGGCGATGTTCGAGCCGGGGCCGGGGGACGCTCGCGATCACGTCGACCTGGCCGTTGACCAGGGCGGGCAGCGCCTGGGTGCTCTGCTGGACGGGCTGGGTGCGCACGTCCAGCCCCTCCTTCTCGTCCCGAACTGAATCGGTATTCCTTGGAGAAAAGGTGAGACGGTAGGCGATCAGCGCCCCATGCTGCGACCGAATAGGGTTGCGGAGGCGTCAAAGCAGTGCTTCGGTGCCGATGTCCAGGATGTGTGGAAGCCCCATCCGGTAGCGCTCGCGGTCGACCAGCTTGGCGGCGGCGTACTCCGGGGCCTCGTAGCCTTCGAAGAGCGGGACGCGTGACGTGTTCGAGTCCGCCGCTTCCAGGAGTGCGTTCGCCGCGCGGCGGCCGGCCTCGTTTGCGGTCTCCATCGAGGTGAAGTCGACGTTGCTGTAGGTCCGGACGTAGTCGCCGGCCAGGAAGAGGTTGGGGACGCCCGTCGCCGCGTCGGGGCGGTGGTCCCACGACCCGACGGTGTTGAGCAGGTACGGGTCGTCATTGGAGAGCACACCACCACCCGCGTCGGTGATCGCCTCGTCCAGCGCCCACGTATGGATCAGCGAGTCGTCCAGGACTTGGCGCCCGGTGTCCTCGAGGTGGGCCTTCATCTGCGCCCAGACCTCGCGGGCCACCTCCTCGGGCGTGCAGTGCTTGGCCGGCTTTCCGAACAGGATCCCCGGCTCGTCCCAGTTGGATATCACGACCGAAAGGCAGTCCTGCACCTGTCCGTCGCCCCAGGTGCGGGCGAAGGGGGCGGGCCAGAACTGGGCCTGGCTGATCGACACCATGGCCCACGGCGCATCCAGGTAGGCGACGTGGCCCTCGATCACAGGCACGGGACGCCGCAGGAAGTACTGGAGTCCGAGGCACCAGGTCTGCTGCAGCTTGTCCGGCGCTGGGGAACAGGTACGCCCGGTGCACCGTCGCCCTGCAAGCCTTGAAGTACCGCTACGCCGCGGCGCTCGCCGGCACGACCTGGCGGGCAGGCCCTTCGAGGGACCACAACCGGGCTGCCTCGTGGAGATCACCGTTCCGTGTCCGGCGTGGTGCGCCTACCGCGCGGACATAGGGCCGCGCCCGTGAGGTGCCGATGGCAATTGAGGACCATTGGCCCTGGCCGGGGCCAGTCGCGGATGCACACAGTGGATCGCGACGTATGGCGTCCACCGCGGGACGTCCAGGAAGGAAGTAGCTGCAACGATGACTACCCAGCACAGCACTGTCAGCGAAGTGATGACACGCGATGTCGTCACGGTCCGTCCGGACACCTCGTTCAAGGAGATCACGTCCGTCCTGTGCACCCATGGCATCAGCGCCGTGCCCGTGGCCGACGCGAGTGGTGCGCCGGTGGGCCTGGTATCCGAAGCCGACTTGCTGCGCAAACAGGTGGAGCTGCCCGACAGGCCCGGCCGACGGTCAGCACAGCCCGGCTGGGCGTATGAGAAGGCCAAGTCACGTGCGGAGAACGCCGCCGGGCTGATGACTACCCCTGTGGTCACCGCCCGCGCCGACTGGCCTATCGCCGAGGCGGCTCGTGCGATGGAACGCCACCGGGTCAAGCGGCTGCTGGTGGTCGACGAGGCGGACCGCATCATCGGCGTCGTCAGCCGCCCGGACCTGCTGCGCGTCTTCCTGCGCCCGGACGAGGAGATTCGGGAGGAGATCCGCGACGACGTGCTGAAGGGGATGCTGCGGCTGGGCGGTCACGAGGTGCGGGTCGAGGTCCACGACGGTGTCGTCACCCTGCGCGGAATGGCCGGGCACCAGAGCACCGCCCGGATCGCCGAACGGCTCGCCCAGGGCGTGGAGGGCGTGATCACGGTCAGGCCGATGATCGACTACGTGGTCGAGGGCATGGCTGCCGAGGACGGGCCGCAGCCGGGCAGCGAAGCCACCGACCCCGGCCACCGTTAACGCACAGGGCCTCTATGGGGAGGCACTGCGTAGAGGGCGTACGCAGTGTTGACAACTCTGCTCACTGGTCACTGAACTGGTGCCGACCCGGTGGGCGCGCGCGTCGGAGGCGACCGGGCGTTTGATCCCTTGTTTGCTCCGGTCCACTGGCGAGCATCCAGCTCTCTCGTCACCGGACGGGGCCTCGGTGCCCCAGGACACGGCAGGCACGAGCCCTCCAGGTGATCACTGAGCGTAGATGACTCCGTGATCAGCTGGAGGGCTCGTGCCTGGACAGCATCCGGGACAGTCGCCCAACTGGCGCTCTCGACAAGTGCCGGTCGGCCTGACGTCAAAGCTTCCCCTCAGGCCACCGCATAGCTGAAGAATCCCCGTCCGGATTTCCGGCCCAGCAGGCCCGACTCGACCATGCGGAGCGGGAGCGGGGGCGGGGCGTACTGACAGTTCCCGGTACTCCTCGTACAGGGCCTCCCCGACGGCTGCCACCGTGTCCAGGCCGATGAGATCGGCCAGGCGCAACGGCCCCATGGGATGGGCGCATCCGGCCGCACTGCGGGGAGTCACGCTGATCGCGCCGGGGGTAGGCCCGGTGGCCGATGACGATCATCAGGAGCCAGGCGTGAGTACCAAGGACGGCCCCCCGGCCGACGGTTCTGGCGGTGCCGGGGGAGCGGTGCGCGGCGCGCTTCAAGGCTTGCGGATCGCGGACTTCTCCCGTGTCCTCGGGGGACCGTACGCCACCATGCTCCTGGCCGACCTCGGGGCCGACGTGGTCAAGGGCCGCCGTGCTGGCCGCGGGGGTGCCAGCGGCCCGGTCAACACGCTCGACGAGGCGTTCGCCTTCGCCGACCGGCTCGGGTTGCTGCTCGCGATATCACCAACAAGCTCTCCCTGCGCGCCTCGATCCAGTGCGATCTGTTCTTCGACGACCTCCGGCTGCCCGCCGACGCCGTGCTCCCGGGCGTCATCGGTCTGCGCGGCCCTTTCAGCTGCCTCAACGAAGCCCGCTACGGCATCATCTGGGGCGTCATGGGGGCCGCCCGGGAGTGTCTCCGCGCCGCCGTCGAGCGCTCCACGACCCGGCAGGTCTTCGGCAAGCCGCTCGCCGAGTTCCAGCTGACCCAGCAGAAGCTCGCGGACATGGCGGTGGAGTACCAGAAGGGGCTGCTGCTGGCCCTGCACATCGGACGCCTGAAGGAGGACGGCCGGCTGGACCCCGCACAGATCAGCGTCGGCAAGCTCAACAACGTGCGCGAGGCGCTGGACATCGCCAGGAACGTGCGCACCATCCTCGGCGGGGACGGGGTCACCAGCGACTTCCCGGTGATGCGGCACATGGCGAACCTGGAGTCCGTACGCACCTACGAGGGCACCGACGAGGTGCACGCCCTGGTGATCGGTCAGGCGCTGACCGGGCACCGCGCCTTCAGCTGACGAGCCCGGCCTTCAGCTGATACCGACCGTGGCGGTCGCCGCCTCCCGCAGGCGGCGGATCACCTCGCGCACGGCGGGCGAGGTCTCGCCTTTGCGGTAGGCGCCGACCAGCCGGGTGGTCAGCCGTACGTCCGCCAGCGGACGGTAGGTGACCCCCGGTATCTGCACGCGGCGCAGCGAATCCGGCACCAGAGCCACGGCAAGACCGCCGCCCACCAGCGTGAGGGCGGCGATGAAGTCCCGTACCGCAGGAGCGCACTGCGGACTGAACCCCCCTTGCTCCGCCACCTCGAGGATCTGGTCGCGGTAGCCGTACTCCTCGTCGAAGTGGGGAGCCACGAACCGCTCGTGGCACAGCTCCGCCGCCGGCACGGCCTCGTACGCAGCGAGAGGCGCGCTGGGGGGCAGGGCCAGCACGACCTCCTCGGTGAGCAGACAGGTGGCCGTGACTCCCGGCGGGTACTCAGGCCGCCAGCGCAGAAAGCCGACGTCGATGTCCCCGGAGGCCAGCGCCTCCAGCTGGGCCGGTGTCTCCAGCTCGCGCACCTGCACCGTCAGCTCGGTTCCGGGGGCCGCACACCGGGCGAGGACATCGGTCAGCACACCCGAGAAGGCGGCCGAGGCCACGTAGGCGATCTCCGCATGTCCCAGCTCGCCGCGTCCGGCCCGCCGACCCACGGCCTCGGCACGGGCGGCCTGCGCGAGCGTACGCTGCGCCTCCTCGAGAAACAGCCGCCCGGCGCTCGTCAGCGCCGGTCGGGCCCGCCGTCCGCGGTCGATCAGGCGTGCACCCAGGTGCGACTCCAGCGCCCTGATCTGGGCACTGAGTGCTGACGGAGCCAGATGCAGACGGTCCGCCGCCCTTGCGAAGTGCAGTTCCTCCGCGACGGTGACGAACGATTCCAGCCAGCGCAGTTCCACCGGCTCCTCCGTCCTGCTGGGGGTTGTGCCAACGAGAGCATCGAGTATGCAATCACCCCGCGGCGGGCAGGAGCGCCGCGGGGTGGGCATGGGTGCATCAGCGTGCCGGGGTGCTGCACCCGGCTGACGCCGGACCGCGCGATCCGCGCGGGAACTCCGGGTCACGAGACGGCCAGGCGTCGGAACGGTCGTCCATGAGCCACTTGACGTCCACCGGCACCGGGTCGGCCACACCGCCGACGTTGACCACCTTGCCGCCCCTGCGGACGCCCTGCATGAACAGGGCCGGTAGCAGGCCGGGGTGCCCACGCCGATGTGGCGGCCGGCGACCTGCTGCGCGAGATGCAGCAGGAGCGCAACCATGTCGGCGTCGGCGCTCGCGCCCTGCGATCTCCTTTACCTCGTCGATGCCCTGGCCGGAGGTGGGGTCGCCGTATGTCCTGGAAGGGCACGAGGAAGTTGAGTGGAACCCTCGACTTCAGGGAGGCAGGCTGTAGCCATGCGGTCGCTCTTCCGCTCATCCGGCTCATCAGGAGCGGGCGGTCACAGCCGGGTCCTTCTCAGGCTCGCGCAGTGTGTGCCGTTCGTGATCGTATTGGTTGCGCTGGGGATCGAGCTCTCGCCCGCGCACGCTGTGATTACCGGTCCTATCCTCGCCGCGATACCGGCTTTGGCTGCGCTGGCGATGGGCCCGAAAGCCACCCTTTCGGCCGCGACTGGAGCTTTCGCGGTCACCGTGACCACAGCCACCCTCCACCAGAGCTGGGGTGGGCAGGTCTACAGCAACCTCCTGTCGCTACTCGTGGTGTCAGTGGCCAGTGTCACCATGAGCAATGCCATGCGTACGCACAGGCAGAGCGAGCTCGACCAGGTTCGCCGGGTCGCCGAGGCAGCACAACGAGCCCTACTACGGCCTGTGCCGGCCCGGCTGGGTCCGGTGCGGATGGCCAGCATGTACGTCGCGGCAGAGACGGGAGCACAGATCGGCGGCGACCTGTACGAGGCGGTGCAAACCCGGTACGGGGTTCGGATGATCGTCGGTGACGTCCGTGGTAAGGGATTGGCTGCCGTGCGCTTGGCCGCAGTCGTGCTGGGGGCGTTTCGGGAGGCCGTGCACTATGAGGAGGAACTGGTGGAGGTGATGAACCACTGCGCGGCGGCGCTGGAACGGGAGTGCACCGTGCCGAGTGCGGTCGATGCGGACGATGAGGAAGATCAGTACGAGACTTTCGTCACCGCGCTCGTGGCTCAGGTGCCCGACAGATTTGTGGTCCAGGTGGTCAATCGCGGCCATCCGCCCCCGCTGGTGCTTCGCAAGGGCAAGGTCGAAGCCTTGATGCCTGTCTCACCACTGCCGCCCCTGGGCCTGGAAGAATTCCTTACCGTTCGTCCTGCCGAGGCGGAGAGCTATCTGTTCGCGCCTGGTGATCGTCTGCTGCTGCACACCGACGGCGTGATCGAAGCTCGCAGCCCTGACGGCGATTTCTTCGCCCTGCCCGACGCCATGGAAGCGGTGCACTCGTGCAGGGCGTCGGAGTTCCTGGAACAACTGCACAAGGGATTGATCCGCCACACTGAGGGCTGCCTGGCGGACGATGCGGCGATGCTCCTCGTTGAACGGCTCGGCGACGAAGGTAACCAGGTAGGCGAAGCTGACGCCTCCTCAAGTCACAGACCTCTGTGAGGGGCCTGCCCACCACCCAGCTGCAGCGCGCCCCGGGCGAAGTGGGGGCGGCTGCGTTCGTAGGGCTGATGGCGAGCAAGACCACACTCGTGCTCAAAGACAACGCCGGCGTCGCGATGGACCCGGCCCTGGTCGGTGACGCCGGGCCGGCCATCCTCGAGACATGGTTCCCGGGCCAGGAGGACGGCAACATCGTCGCCGACCTCCTGTTCGGCGTGGAGAACCCTCCGGCAAGTCGCCGATGACGTACCCCTATGCGGGCAAGGGCTGCCTCGACAACATCGGCGCGCGACAGTTCCCTGGCGTCATGGTGGGGGACAAGCAGACGGTCGAGGACGAGGAAGGCGTCGATATCGGATACCGCTGGTACGACGGCAACGTCAGCGGCAGCTGTCCCACGACCGACCAGGGCGCCAACCCGTGTGTGGCGTTCCCGTTCGGCCACGGGTTGTCGTACTCCACGTTCAAGATTTCGAAGCTGGCCGTGACCCCGAGGGTCTCGGACGGGACACGGCCGATCAAGGTCCAGTTCCTGGTCGAGAACACCGGTGACGTGGCCGGCGCTGAGGTGCCCCAGGTCTACCTCAGCCTGCCCGAGTCGGAGAACGCGCCACCCAAGCGGCTCGTCGGCTTCGACAAGGTGGAGCTCCAGCCGGGCGAGAAAAAGCGTGTGGAGATCACCGTCGACCCAGCGGCCTCCAACCACCCCCTGTCGGTGTGGAACGCCGATGCCGACACGTGGCACACGCCCGTCGGCGAGTTCGCCGTTCACGTCGGGAACTCCTCTGGAAACCTGACGCTGTCCGACACGGGCACAGTGATCCATGTGCCCGGCGGCCTCGGGCGCTGAGCCTCACCTTCAACCACATCGAAGCCCTGCAGGCGGCCGGACGACGAAGCGGCCCGGCCCCTGCGGGCGTCCCGCGCGGGACCGCAGCCGGAGGAGAGGCCTCACTCCTTCCTGAGGACGATGTCGAAGCTC
The DNA here is from genome assembly GCF_040295225.1 of Streptomyces sp. NPDC002896. Classification (NCBI taxonomy): domain Bacteria; kingdom Bacillati; phylum Actinomycetota; class Actinomycetes; order Kitasatosporales; family Streptomycetaceae; genus Streptomyces; species Streptomyces sp. NPDC002896. The sequence goes on from NZ_JBEOVA010000031.1 coordinate 55,153, forward strand.
GCCGAGGTCCACGTGCCTTCTGGCCGGTGTCCGTCCGGCGTCGGCGTACCGGCTTCGTGACGGTCGAAAGGACGGATGAGCGACTGCTTCACGCCGAAGACCGAGTCGGTGTCCAGATACGGGTCGCCGGAGACGAAGATGTGCGTGGTGAGAGTGTGAAAGCCGGGCGCTGTCACCCGGAAGTGCAGGTGCGGTGCGCGCATCGGCGAGCGGCCGGCATGGCCGAGGAGCCGGCCGACGGGGCCGTCGTCCGGGATCGGGTACGGCGTGGGGGTGAGACCCCAGAACTGGTAGTGGCCCTCGGCGTCGGTGAGCATGTGCGCGCGCCCCGCGAGGGTGCCGTCGTCGTACTGGACGTCGTACATGCCGTCGTCGTCGGCCTCCCACACCTCGATGCGGGCCCCGCCGACCGGGTTGCCGTCGGTGTCCGTGACCACGCCGCTGACCCACGACGGCTCGCCGCTCGCCCCGTGCGCGATGTCGCCGCCGAGGTCGATCCGGGGCGAGTCCTGGACGAAGAACGGGCCGAGGACGGTGGATTCCGTCGCGTCGCCGAGGTCGGGTTCGTTCACCGCGACGGTGAGCATGGAGATGCCGAGGACGTCCGAGAGCAGGACGAACTCCTGGCGTGTGTCGGTGGTGATGTGTCCGGCCGCCGTCAGGAACTGGATCGCCGCGGTCCATTCGTCCTCGGTGAGCCGGGCCTCGCGCACGAAGGCGTGTGCGTGCCGCACGAGCGCCTGCATCACCTCGCGGAACCGGTCGTCCTTCGCGGAGTCGAAGCTCGCGACGACCTTGTCGGTCACTTCGTGTTCGCGACGGGCTTGTAGCCCGCTGAAATCCAGGAGTTCGGCGGTGCGTTCGTCTGCCATCGATGTGCTCTTTCGATCGAGGGTCCGGAGCCGTGGCTCATACGTCGGTGAGGGGGACCAGCACCGGGGTGTCGCCGCGGCATGCGCGCCCCAGCACCTCCCGCATCTCGGCGCGTGTCACCCGGCGCGGGTTGGTGTCCGGCACCTGTGCCATGACCAGTTCGGTGGCCCGGTCGAGCTCCTGCTCGGCGAGCCCCAGGTCGCGGAGCGAACGCGGTGGGTCGAGCGTCGAGTAGAGGTCGAGCAGCGCGTCGAAGGGGTCGGTTGCGTCGTCGAGCGCCGCTCCGAGGTGGCGTGCCGCGTCCGGCGCCGCGGGCAGGTTGAGGCCGACCACGTGCGGCAGGACGACGGAGTGCAGGGCGGCGTGTTCGAGGTCGTACGCGCCGCCGAGGACGTGGCACACCTTGTGGTGTAGTCCGGAACCGGCCCCGGCGAAGGCGACGGCCCCGAGGTAGGTGCCGAAGAGGATGTCGCGACGGGCCCCGACATCCTGGCCGTCGGCGACGATGCGCGGCAGCGAGGACGCCAGCGACCGGACGCCCTCGACGGCCAGCGCGGAGCTGATCGGATTGTGCCGCGGTGCCCACCACGCGTCGACGCAGTGGGCGAGGGCGTTGAGCCCAGATGTCACCGACAGGCGTGTCGGCAGCGACAGCATGAGCGTGGCGTCGTAGACGACGACGCGGGGGAGCACCTTCGGGTCTACGCCGGTGCGCTTGTGGCCTTCCTCGGTGAGGCCCCAGACCGGGGTCGCCTCGGAGCCGGCGTAGGTCGTGGGGACGGCGAGGATCGGCAGCCCGGTGGTGAGCGCCGCCGCCTTCGCGGTGCCCGTCGTCGATCCTCCGCCGACGCTCAGCAGCAGGTCGGCGTCGTGCTCGCGGGCGGCCGCCCGCACGGCCTGCGCCACATCGGCAGGCACGTGCGGACGGACGGCGCTGAAGGTCGCCACGACGGGAACGTCCTTGCAGACGTCCTCGGCCAGGGCGCGTTCCCGTTCGGCCGCGATCAGCAGGACCCGGGTCGCGCCGAGCCCGGCGACCTCGGCCGCCACGTCGTCCCGGGCGGTGCCCGAGCCGAAGACGACCCGCTGGCCCCAGGACTCGTACACGACCGGCGACAGAAGGGCGGCGGTCATGCCGTCGCCGCCCGCAGCCGCGGTACGGCGCCCGCAGCGACCGCCCCGATGAGCGCGGGGACGGCGAAGGCGTAGAAGGCCCACTCGACGCCGGCGCCCGAGGCGAGCACGAAGGCGCCCATTGACGGACCCACGATGGCGCCGAAACGCCCCACGGACAGGGCCCACGCGAGGCCGTTGCCCCGCACTGCGTCCGGATACCTCGTCACGATGAACGCGTTGCCGAGGATCTGGGAACCGATGAAGCCGAATCCGCTGATGAACATGAGCACGAACATGACGGGCGTCGGCGGGCGTGTGCTCATCGCGATCAGGCTCAGAGTGCCAACCAGGAACGCGACGACCACGACGCGCTTGGCGCCGAGTGCGTCCGCGACACGTCCGCCGACGATGGCACCGAAGCCGACACCCAGCCACATGGCCGCCGTCTGCAGCAGCGCCGACCCCAGGGAGAAGCCGGCGGCCTGCATGATGCTGGGCAGCCAGGTGCTGATGCCGAAGACGAGCAGCAGCCCGCAGAAGGACATGGCCCAGAAGAGCACCGTCGAGACCGCGAGGCCGCCCGTCAGCAGCGAGCCGAGGCCGAGCCACCGACCCGGGTCCGAGGCCGGCGCGATGTCGGACGGGGCGAGGCCGAGCCGCTCCTCCACTGCTCTCGCCTCGTCCGCCCGGCCCGTACGGCTGAGGTGGAAGGGGCTCTCCGGGAGCCGGAGCAGCAGCGGCACGGCCGCGAACACGGGGAGCACGCCGATCACGTACAGCCAGCGGTACGAGACGTCGGGGAGCAGGGCGGTGCCGAGCAGCGGGGAGAGCAGGGCGCCGGCTGCGTAGCCGCTCATGATCAGGGCGACGTTGCGGCTGCGGCGGCCCGGCTCGCTGAGGTCGGCGACGAAGGCGTTGATCGTCGGCAGTACGACGCCCAGGCCGAGGCCGACGACAAGGCGTCCGGCGCCGAAGGACGGGACCCCGCTGGCGGCCGCGCAGACCGCCATGCCGACCGTGAACACGGTGGTGCCGACGAGCAGGAGCCGGCGCGGGCCGGTGCGGTGGACGAGGGCTCCGGCGAATGCCGCGCCGATCAGCATCCCGATACCGACGAGCGAGCCGATGGTGCCGGCTTCGGCCTTGTCGATGCCGAGCGAGGGATCGCCCAGGATGGCAGGGACGCTGACGCCGTACACGGCGAGGTCGTAGCCCTCGAGGGACGCGACGACCCAGGCGGCGAGCAGCATGAACGTGCTCGCGGGCATTCTGCGGACGTGCGGGCGTATGGCGGACGGTGCGGTCATGGCCGGGTCCCTTCTCCGACGGTGGCAGGAGCCTGGACCGGCTCGACTGCGGTGGCAAGCGTCTTCAGGAGCGCCGGGACGTCGGACAGGACGCCCGCGGTGCCGAGGATGTAGAAGTCGGGCCGCCACAGGACGGCGGCGCGGTCGGTCTCGTCGAACCAGCGCCCGTAGACGCCGCCGACATCGGTGATCCCCTCGGTGCTGAGGCGGCGATCGGTCAGGTGGTGGACGGCCACGCCGAGCCCGTCGGCGAGCTCGGTGGCCGAGGCGTCGAGCGAGGTGCCGTCACGGCCGTCGACGAGGAGCACGAATCCGCGGCCGAGCACGTCGTCGAAGAGCCCCTCGGTGCTGCGCGACTCTACCCGGCCCTGCGGCATCAGGTGCCCTGCCTGCGGGGACTCGTCGTGCAGACCCGGACCGAGGCCCGGGAAACGCATCTTGTCAGGGTGCCCGTTCGCTGCGCGCTGGGCGATCAGGCGGGCATCCCGCTCTGCCGTGGCCACCGGATCGCGCATGGTCTGGACGCGGCCGAGCTCGATGCCCTTGGCGATGATGGCCCGCACATGCGGTTCGCGTTCGCTCTGGTAAGTGTCGAGCAGCGCGTCGTCGGCACCGCGCAGCACGGCGTCGAGCTTGAAGGCGAGGTTCTGGGCGTCGCGGATGCCCGAGCACATGCCCTGCCCGAGGAAGGGCGGCATCTGGTGGGCCGCGTCCCCGGCCAGCAGGATCCGGCCGGTGCGCCAGCGCTCCGCGACGAGCGAGCGGAACGTGTACGTGGCGACGCGGATGAGCTCGGCCTGCTCGCGGTCGAGGTAGGCGCCGACGCGTGCCCACACCCGGTCGGGCTCCCGCTCGACGGGGAAGGAGTCCGCCGAGTCGAGCATGAAGCTGAACCGGTGGTGGTCGGGGCCCAGCGAGATGATCGATATCGGCTGCTCGGGGTCACAGACCTGGCGGGCCTTCGGGACGTCCGCGGGACCGGTCAGACGGAAGTCGCAGACCATCCACGGCTCGGAGAATCCGTAGTCCTCCTGCTCGATGCCGAGCCATCCGCGGGTGAAGCTGTTGCCGCCGTCGCAGGCCACGACGTACCGGGCCGAGACGACCGCGTCGTCTCCTTCGACCTGGATGTCCACGCCGTGGTGCGTGCTCTGGAGTGCGGTGACCCGGGAGTCCATCCGGATCTCGACGTTCCCGAGACCGCGGACCACGCTGTCGAGGGCGTCCTCGAGGTACGGCTGGTACATCATGTACCACTCCGCCCAGCCCTGGCCCCCGACGGCGGCGAAGTCGTGCTCGATCAGGAGCTCGCCCGCGCCGTTGCGCCATTCGTAGTTCCGCTGGACGTGCAGTGTGGGCAGCAGGCCGCCGGCGATGCCGATGCGGTCGAACGTCCGCATCGTCTCGTCGTCGAAGATGGCGGCTCGCGGAAGGTTGTAGAGGGTGGGGTAGCGCTCGAGCACGATCACGTCGTGGCCTGCCTGCCCGAGCAGTGCCGCGGTGACCATGCCCACGGGGCCGTACCCGATGACGGCGACGTCGTACACGTGGGTTCCCTTCTGTTCCGGTGCGGATTCCGGTTGGCGTGTCATGGCTACCGGCTCCGGTCAGACACCCGCGTACGCGGCCGCGGGGCCGAGGCCGAGGAGCTTCTCTGCGTTCTGGTGGCCGATCTTGAGCCGGTCGGCGTCGCTGATCGGCGCGTTGCGCAGGAAGTTCGTGGCCGTCTCGATGTCCTCGAAGGGGTAGTCGGTGCCGAAGAGGATGTGGTCGGCGCCCATCGAGAGCAGGGCGGTGAGCAGTGGGGCGGGGGAGCAGACGCCGCTGGTGGTGATGTAGAGGTTGTGGCGGATGTACTCCGAGGGGCGCCCGCGCTTGAGTTCGATGCCGTGGTGCGCGTGGAAGTCCCAGCGCGAGTCCATGCGCCACAACACGAAGGGCAGTCCCTCTCCCATGTGTCCGAGCAACAGCTTGGCGTTCGGGAAGTCGTCGAACACGCCGCCGAAGATGAGACGCAGGACGTGGGTGGCGGTGTCGACTCCCCAGCTCCACATAGGTCCGACGAGTTCGGGATGTCCGGAGAACACGTGCGCGGTGTCGACGCCGTTGGCCGGGTGCAGATAGAGCGGTACGTCGAGGTGTTCGGCGCGCTCCCAGACGACGCGCAGGGCGGGGTCGTCGAGGTACATGCCGTGGGTGTGCGCGTTGACGAGGGCGCCGCGCAGGCCGAGCTGCGTCACCGCGCGCTCCAGCTCGTCGGCCGCGGCCTTGGGGTTCTGCAGGGGCAGGGCGCCGAAACCCGAGAAGCGGTCGGGGTGCTCGGCGATGACACCGGCGAGGAAGTCGTTGACCGTGGCCGCCTGGCGCGCGGCCGCGGCGGGGTCCTTCTCCGCCTGGATGCCGGGGGAGTTGAGCGAGAGTACCTGCATGTCCAGGCCGGCGGCGTCCATGGCGTCGAGGCGCTCCTCGGTGAGGTCGAGGAGCCTGCGGGAGGCCTCGGCCCAGGCGCTGGGCTGGGCGATGGACGCGGTGGACGCGCCGTGGCCCACCAGCTCCGGAGTCACGAAGTGCTCTTCGAGGCCTATCAGCTTCATTGCGGAGTTCTCCTCGGTTGATCTCGCATGGGACGGGTGACACGCCGGGTACGAGCGAGCGGCCGCCAGGGGGTGGAGGGCCGGGCGTGTGAGGTGGTGTGTGTCGCCGGCGTGTTCGCTGCCGGACGGCGGCTCTGGACGGCCGCCGGGTCAGCCGCCTGAGCGGCGGGGAGCAGCCGGGTGGCTGTGAGAGCCACCGGACGCAGTTCACCAGAACGTAATGCGTTACGCAATAGTGAATGCGAAACTTGCCGTGCGAGCTCGGATGCGCGATCCGCCTGCGCGGAAACCCGCAGGCCAAAGCAGGGGAGAAGGTGGGCCGACCGCTCCTATACGCTGAGCGCGTTCATGCAACGGCAGGAAGAGGATGGCTCTGTGGCGTCGACCGGCCCGACCGAGAACGGGGAGAACTCGGAGCCCACGGCTTCCGACAGCCTCGGGCGACAGGGGATCCAGTCGGTTGAAACCGCGATGCGGGTACTGCTCGCGCTGGAGAGCGGCGGGGGCGCACTCAGCCTCTCGGCGATCGCGCAGGCGAGCGGGATGCAGCCCAGCAAGGTGCACCGCTATCTCGTCAGCCTCGGCCGCATAGGGCTGACCTCGCAGGACCCCGCCTCGGGCCTCTACGACTTCGGGGCCGCCATGCGCCGCATGGGGGCCGAGGCGCTGCGGCGCACCAACGAGGTGGCGGTCGCGAGCGGCCACGCGATGCAGCTGAGAGACCGCACTGGCCACTCCGTGAACCTCGCGGTCTGGGGAGACCGCGGCCCGATCGTCGTGAGCTGGGCGTACGGCTCCCGGCCGCTGCCGCTTACGGTGCGGGTCGGCGCCACACTTCCCCTGCTCGCGTCATCCGTCGGCCTGGTCTTCCTCGCGTACTTGCCCGAAAGCCTCACGGACGAGGTGCTCGGCGACGAACTCCGTGCAAAGGAGACCGACTGGACGCGCGAGCGCGTCGCCGCCACGCGGGCCGAGATCCGCGAGCGCGGGCACGCCGTGACGCACGGCGGCGTCATTCCGGGCATCATCTCCGTCGCGGCACCCGTGTTCGCGGCGAATGACCCGTTGCCGCTCGCCATCTCGGTCGTGCTGCCGGAGAGCATCGGCACACCGGAGCACCTCGCCGAAGTGACCAGCGAGTTGCACGGCACGGTAACCGCCGCGTCGAATGAGCTCGGGCACTTGTCGTAACGCTGTGGCAGCCGTGGACTGCGTCCCGACGCCCGGATCGCGAACGGCGAAGTGCAGCGGGCCGGCAGCTTCCGGAGCACGGTCACCGCGTACCCAACACTCCCGCGACCCGCACGGGAAGCGGCGCGCGGCTCGCCGAACACCGCAGTCCCTCGACGTGCGCCCGGCCGCCATCGAATCTCACCTCATCGGTGATCAAGGGCTTCGGCTTCAGACAGCGGACGGCGGCGGCCTGGACGTGTTCGTCCACTGGGTGGCCTCGGCCGCCCACGGCTACCGCTGGGGGACAGAGAGTTCACGGCCGCGGTAGAAGCCTTCCCGCTCCTCGACGACGTACGAGGCCATGGCCGCACGCCTCTGCGCCTCCGGTTCGGACGCTCGCCAGGAGTCGCAGGCCTCCTTGGAGTCCCAGAACGAAACCCCGGTGATCTCCTGTCCGTCCTCGGACCAGTACGCGTAAGCGCGGCGCAGGCCCTCCGGATACGGGTCCGGGCGCCACGACCTCTCGAACTCCTCCAGCGTGCCTGGCTGGAGGCGGCGCGTTGTCACCCAGACGAAGTGCTCCTCCATCACAGCCTCCTCCGCGACGCAGGTTCGGCTCACAGGCCCCTCTCGGACCACCGTAGGTCCCCCGCATCGCCTTCGCCTCCGCGGCGCGATCACGGGGTGCCGATGATCCTTGGCGGCCGCCACCTTCGTGCACCACAGCAGCGCTACACCGATGCTGTGGACGGCATACGCCACATGGTCGAGCCGGTCGCCCGTGAGGATCGCACTTTTCATGGGCAGGGGGCTATCCGCCCGCCATCCCCCGGGCGGTGGCCAGGATGGACAGGAAGCCGTCCACGTCCCAGGCGGCCCGCCCGACGAACAGCCCGTCAACACCGGGTATGCGCAACAGCGTGCCGGCGTTGGCCTGATCGACCGAGCCGCCGTACAGGACGGCGGTGACCCGGTCGCCCCACTTTGCACTGAGCGCCGCGAGCACGTCGGCGATCTCGTCGGGGTGCGGCTGACGGCCGTGCTCGCCGATGGCCCACACCGGCTCGTACGCGATGAGCACCCGGGAGGTGTCGTCCAGCCCGTCCAGGGCCGCGGCGACCTGGCCCAGGACGTGCTCCACAGAATCACCCCTGGCGAACGCCTCCGCGTTCTCGCCGCAGCACAGCAGCGGGATCAAGCCGTGCCGCAGGGTTGCCCGGACCTTCAGGGCAATGGTGGCGTCCGTCTCACCGAAATGCTCGCGCCGCTCCGAGTGGCCGATCTCGACGATGCGGGCACCGGCGTCGGCGGCCTGCGGCACCGAGATCTCACCGGTCCACGCGCCGGCGTCCTCCCAGTGCGCGTTCTGCGCGCCGACGAGCACAGGTGAGTCGTCGCCGAGCACCGCGGTCACCTCCGCGATAGACGTCGCAGAGGGGATCACGAACGGCTGGACGCCAGGGACGCCTTTCTGGCCGACTTCCGTGCGCAGCCGCGCGGCGTACTCCGCGGCTTGCGCCCTGGTCTTCGTCATCTTGAAACTCGTGCCGATCCAGAGCATGACGGACCGTCCCTCAGTTCTCGTCGTATGAGCAGATCGCGGCGACTTTCGCGGCGGACGGCGATGTGTCGTCGAAGCGGTAGCCGAGCCACTCTCGGGCGAGCCGGCGCGCGAGCTCCAGGCCGACGACGCGCTGGCCGAAGCACAGCACCTGGGCGTTGTTGGAGAGCACGGCCCGCTCGACGGAGAAGGAATCGTGGGCGGTGACGGCTCGGATGCCTGGCACCTTGTTGGCGGCGATCGCCACGCCCAGACCGGTGCCGCACACCAGCAGGGCACGGTCGGCCCTGCCCTCGGCGACGAGCCGCGCGGCGTCCACGGCAACGTGCGGGTAGTCGGTGTCCTGTCCGGCGGTGATGCCGACGTCGATGACCTCGGCGACTGCCTCGTGCGCCTCGAGGTCCTTCTTGAGGGCTTCCTTGTAGTCGTATCCGGCGCTGTCTGAGCCGACGACGATGCGCAGGGGATTCATGAGGTGTTCTCCCTGGATTCGGAGCGGAGGGTGTCGCCGAGGGCGGTCACGACCAGCGCGAAGGAGACCGCACCGGCGTCCGGGGTACCGAGGCTGCGGTCGCCGTGGGTGCGGGCGCGGCCGCGCCGGGCGGTGATCGTGGCGGTTTCCTCGGCGGCATGGGTGGCCGCCTCGGCGGCCTCCATCCAGGCCGCGCGGAACCCGGCCCGCGGCAGCGCGGCCTCCAGCCGGTCGACGAACGGCACGACCGCGTCGACCAGTGTCTTGTCGCCGGGCGTGGCTCCGCCCAGCCGCATCACCACATCCACGGCGGCGCGTACGCCGGCGGCGACCCCCTCGGCATCGGGCCCGTCCGTGTCGCCCAGCACGGTGCCGAAGGCGGTGAGACCTGCCCCCCACAGGGCACCCGAGGTGCCGCCGGCCCGCTCGGACCACGCCGCACCCGCCCTGGCCAGGGTGGTACGGGCGCCGGCCCCGAGGCGGACGGCCTGTGCTGCGGCCTCCGCGGCCGCCTCGGCGCCGCGCCGCATGCCGATGCCGTGGTCGCCGTCCCCGGCCACGGCGTCGATGTGGCCGAGGCGCGCCTCGTGGGTGGTGACGGTGTCCCGTACGACGCGCAGTGCGTCGGCGATGTGGGCCGCGGCGGAGCGGGAGGCCTCGCTGCCGGCGGCGACCGGGGGTGGCTGGTGGATGTGCGAGAGGTCATCGGTGCGCTGTAGTCCCGGGATGATCGCGCCGCGGCGGAAGGCGGGGGTGAGCGCGGGTGCTGTCCACAGGTCCCGCAGTTCGTCGTCGAGGAACGTGAGACTGAGCGAAAGGCCCGCCATGCCCAGACTGGTGACCTGCTCGCCGACTTCGGGAGCGACGACGTCGAGTCCTTCGGCGGCGAGGCGTTCGGACACGTGCCGGAAGACGATGAACAACTCCTCGTACTTGGTGGCGCCGAGGCCGTTGAGGACCACCGCGGCCGCGCCGCCGCCGACCGCTGCCGATGCCTGCTTGGCCTCCGCCAGCAGTCCGTCCACGAGCAGGTCGGCGACCTCGTCGGCAGATGGCAACGCCCGTTCCTCGATGCCCGGTTCGCCATGGATGCCGAGGCCCACGCCCATGCGCCAGGATGCCACGGTGAACAAGGGGCGGTCGCTGCCGGGAAGGGTGCAGCCGCTGAAGGCCACACCGAGGGAGCGGGTGGCGTCGTTGGCCTTGCGGCCGATGCGCTCCACCTCGTCGATGTCCAGGCCGCTCTCGGCGGCGGCGCCCAGGACCTTCATCACCGGTAGGTCGCCGGCGATGCCGCGGCGCAGTGCGGGGTCGTCGGCGGGGCCGGAGGCGATGTCGTCGGTGACGCGCAGCACGCGTACGTCGATGCCCTCGGCGCGCAGCTGCTCGGCGGCCTGCCCGAAGTGCAGGACGTCGCCGGCGTAGTTGCCGAAGGCGAAGACCGCGCCGCCGCCGGTGTGGCAGGCCCGGGCGACGGAGCAGATCTGGGAGGCCGAGGGGGAGGCGAAGATGTTGCCGCAGGCGGCGCCGTGGGCGAATCCGGGGCCGACCCAGCCGGCGAATGCGGGGTAGTGGCCGGTGCCGCCGCCGATCACCACGGCCACCTGGCCGGCGGGGGTGGCGGTGGCGCGTACGACGCCCCCGTGGACGGTGCGTATCGAGTCGCGATGGGCTGCGGCGAAGCCGCTGAGGGCCTCGTCGGCGAAGGATCGCGGGTCGTTGTGCAACAGGGTCATGACCGGTCCGCCAGCTTCACGGAGAGGATCGTCCGGAGGTAGTCGCGGTTGCGGGCGGCCACGCTGAGGCCGTCGCCGCCGTAGTGCTCGACGCAGATCGGGCCCTCGAAGCCGGCGTCCAGGGCAAGCTCCAGGGCCTGCCGGTAGTTGATGACGCCGTACTCGGCGGGGGCGGGCACGGTGAAGTAGGCGCCGGTGACGGGGTCGTGGTCGCGGTAGTAGTTCTTGATGTGCCAGTAGTTGGCGTACGGCAGTACGGGGGTCAGCAGCTCCTCCCAGCGCGCCACGGGGCGGTGCAGCCGCACCACGTTGGCCACGTCGGGGTTGAGGCCGACGTTGGACAGGCCGATGTCGCGGACCATCCGCACCGAGCTCTCCGGCGAGCCGAGGTAGGTGTCCTCGTACATCTCCAGCGAGATCTGTACGCCGGCCCCTGCCGCGCGCTCGCCGACGGCCCGGAACCTCTCGACGGCCAGCGCCCACATCTGCTCGTCGCCGTCGGGGTCCCGGCCGCCCTGTTCATGCCAGAACCACACGGCCTCCCGCTGGGCGGCCGTCAGAGGCCGGTGCAGGCCGACGCACACCATGCCGACGCCGAGTTCGGCCGCGGCGTTCACCGTGCGCAGCAAGTACTCGAGGTTCGCGGCTGCGGTGTCGGGGTCGGGATCGATGACGCTGCGTCGGGCCGTGGTGACGGCCGTGAGGCCCAGCTCTGCCTCCTTGAGGGTCCGGGCGAGCTCCGCCAAGCGCTCGGGGGAGAGGTCGCCCGGGCGCAGCCAGGTATCGGTGAGGTCGACATGGTCGAAGCCTGCGGCGGCGACTTCGCGGAACACACTGGCCCAGTGCCGGGCTGGGGCGTCCTGGACGCTGAGCCCGTCCTTGGTGGAGTTCGGGAACTGCAGGAGCGCTGCGCCGATGGGCCAGCTGACTGCCGAGTAGGACATCGTCGTCTCCGGGGGTCGATCCGCCGTGCGAGCGAAGCTCTTGGATCGTGGACCATATAGGATCTTTTTTGTTGTTGGTAGGGGAGGCGGAGGGATTTCCTCGCATAGGATCGCCGCGAGATGAACAGAAACGACGTGAGCAGCGCGGTCACCGGCCGGAGTGCCAACAAGGCGTCCGTGGTGCCGCGGCGTGCCCTGCGTGACGGCGTGTACGACGCGATCCTGGAGAAGCTGCTCGACGGATCGACCCCGCCCGGCAGCTCCATGTCGATCGACTCCCTCGCCCGAGAGCTGGGGGTGTCGCCCACGCCGGTGCGCGAGGCCCTGGTGCAGCTCGAGCACACCGGGCTGGTCTCCCGCGTGGCCCTCAAGGGCTACCGCGTGGCGGAGCCGCTGTCACCGAGCCAGATGGCCGAACTCATCGACGCCCGCACGGTGCTGGAAGTGGCCGCCGTCGAACGGGCCGCGGCCCACGCCGACGACCTGGTGCCGGAGCTGCGCGCCGCCCACGCCCAGCATGTGCTCAGCGCCCACCGGGTGAGGAAACTGCGTGGTGAGGGCGCCCAACCGCCCGACTACGCCGATCTGCGCGAGTACTTCACGGCGGACTGGGAGTTCCACCTCACCATCATCCGCGCCGCGGACAACGGATTCCTGCTCCAGTTGACCGAGTCGCTCAGCGCCCATGTGCACCGGCTGCGCCAGACGGTCGACCATGGCGAAATGGACCTCGACGAGGCCGTGGCCGAGCACGCTGCCATCCTCTCCGCCTTCGAGTCCGGCGATCCGCAGCGTGCCGTGGAGGCGATGCGCGCACATATGTCGGCACTCGCCCGGCGGTGGGCCGTCGAGATCTAGCCGCACGTCAGCACCACGCACTCGAGGGGCGCGCCATCATGGCGCGCCCCTCGAGTGCGTGGTGCCGACGCGCCGACGGAGGACGGCCGTGCCGATTTCTTCGAGTCCCGCCTCTTGTCAGGCCGATGGTGTCACCGTACCGTCAAGCCGCATATCCAATAGGATCTCTGATGTTGCCCGCCTTTGCGGCACTCAGAGTCCACCTTCCCGACGCAGGAAGGCTGACGATGAAGTCACCGCTGCGCATCGCGCTCATCCTGACGAGCGCCACCACGCTGCTCACCGGATGCTCCTTGGCGAATGCCAAGACTCCGATGGACGAGAACTGGAAACCACGAGGCTCGGTGTCGGCGCTGGTCGCCTTCGCCCCGGGCGGCGGCAGCGACCGCTCAGCCCGGGTGCTCGCCCAGAGCCTCAACGAACTCAAAGCAGGGTTCGACGTAAATGTCGAGAACAAGGAGGGCGGTTCCGGCGCGGTCGGCTGGGCCACCTTCATGTCCGAGAAGGGCAACGGAAACGCCCTGCTCGTCGCGGAATCAGCGCTGAACACACTGCCGATCCTCTACGACGTGCCGTTCACCTACCGCAGCTTCACACCCCTGGTGATGTTCGCCAAGGACTCCCGGATCGTCGTGGCCCGCAAGAACTCCCCGTACTCCACCTGCGCCGAGCTTGTCCAGGCGAGCGCGAAGAAGGCCGTCAAGACCGGCTCCAGCGGCAAGACCGGCGCGGACTCACTGGTCATCGCAGAGTTCAAGAAGAGCGGAGGAAAGTTCTCCGTCGTCCCCTACGGCTCCACGGGAGAGGTCCTGACGGGCCTGCTCGGCGGCCAGATCGACGTGGCCCCGGCCAGCGCCGCGGCAGCCAAGCCATACCTCGAGAGCGGGGACTTCAAGGCCCTGTGCACGCTGACCGCTAAGCGCTACGACGACCCCGTCCTCAGCAAGGTCCCCACCGCCAAGGAACAGGGACTCGACGCCGAGGTCATGATCTGGCGCGGCGTCTTCGCCCCCGCCGGCATCAACGATGTCCAGCGCCGCTACTGGATCAAGGCCATCCAGCGGGCCCTGAAGTCCGGAACCTACCGCGACTACATCAAGTCCGACCTGCTCATCCCCGCCGACAAGCACGGGCAGGGCTTCGCGCGATACCTCGACGTCTATGACAAGCAGGTACGGGAGGCGTACAGATGAGTGTTCCGACCGGTACGGAGAGGCCCGTCCGCCGCCGACCCGTCCTCGTCGCCTACTGCGGCCTCGCGGCTGTGGGCGGGGCGTTCTTCCTCGGTTCCTTCGCCTATCCGTGGACCAACCCGGAAGACGGCACAATCGGGGCCGGCGCCCTGCCCCGGGTGGCCGGACTCCTGCTGTTCGTGCTTTCCCTGGCACTGATCCGCCAGGAGAGCCGCACCGGATCAGTGCTCGAAGGCGACGGCCAAGTCGCCGAGACCGCCGAGCACACCCCGGAGGAGACCCGCCGCATCCGCGCCAAGCTGCTCGTGGTCACCCTGACCATGGCAGCCACGGCGCTGTTGATACCGATCCTCGGCATGCTGCCCGCCCTGACAGTAATGACGCTGTTCCTCACCGCCGTTGTCGAGCGCCTGCCGCTGACGCGGGCCGCCGCGGTGTCAGCGGGTGTGTTCGCGGTCTCGTATCTGCTGTTCATCGTGGTGCTGCAAGTCCCGCTGCCCTTCGGCCTGTTCGACCCCGCCACCTGGAGCGTGCTGTGATCGACAACATCGTCACCGGCTTCGGAGCCGCGCTCAGCGCCGAGAATCTGCTGTGGTGCTTCGTCGGCGTGCTGCTCGGCACCGTCATCGGCATCCTCCCGGGCCTGGGCTCCGCCACCGGTGTGGCCATCCTCATCCCCGTCACGCTTACCTTCGACCCGCTCACCGCACTGATCATGCTCGCGGGCATCTACCACGGCGCGCAGTTCGGTGCCACGATCACCGCCATCCTCATCGCCACCCCCGGCGAGGCATCCTCCGTGGTCAGCACGCTCGACGGCTACCGGATGGCACGCAACGGCCGGGCCGGGCCCGCCCTGGCGATCTCGGCGCTGGGTGCCTTCGTCTCCGCGATGGTCTCGCTGTTCGCCCTGGCGGCCGTGGCGCCGTTCTTCGCCAGGCTGGCACTGGACTTCGGGCCCCCGGAGATGCTGGCAGTGATGATCCTGGGGCTGTGCACCATCGTGGTGTTCTCCGGGAGGAACCTGCTGCTCGGGATGGGCCTCGGTTTGCTGGGTGTGCTGATCGCCTGTATCGGCGTGGACGTCGGCAGCGGCATGCCGCGTTACACGTTCGGCCAGATCTCCCTGTTCGGTGGTGTGCCCTATGTCGAGGTCATGATCGGCCTGTTCGCCATCGGCGAGCTGCTGAACCAGCTGCACATCGGACTCGCCGAGCCGGTCAAGGCCAGGTTCCGGGATCTGATGCTGACCAAGGAGGACCTGAAGCGGGCCGCCCCGTCCACTGCCCGCGGAACCGTCGTCGGCTTCCTGCTGGGCTGCCTGCCGGGCGCCGGCACGACGCTGGCCTCATTCATGGCGTACGGCGCGGAGAAGAAACTGTCGAAGAACCGCCGGAAACTCGGCAGCGGAGCCATCGAGGGTGTCGTCGCTCCGGACGCGGCCACCAACGCCGCCTCCAACGCGAACTTCGTGCCCACGCTCGTGCTCGGCGTGCCCGGCGGCGCCACCACCGCCGTCCTGCTCGGAGCCTTCCTGATCTACGGCATCCAGCCCGGGCCGCTGCTGTTCGAGAACCAGCCCACCCTCGTGTGGGGCCTGCTCGCCTCGTTCTTCATCGGCAACGTGATCCTGCTGGTGCTGAACCTGCCGCTGGCTCCCGTCATGGCGCAGTTGCTGCGCGTGCGCTACTCGATCATGTACCCACTGATCATCGCCACCAGCCTTATCGGGGCGTACTCGGTCAAGAACAGCATGCTCAGCATCTGGATCGTGATCTTCTTCGGTCTGGTGGGTTACGCGATGAAGCGCCTGAACTTCCCCGTGGCTCCGCTGGTCCTCGGACTGGTCATCGGACCACTGTTCGAGAAGGCGCTGGTGCAGACGTCGGCGCTGGCCGCTGGGGACAGTCTCGTGCTGTTCTCCAGCCCGACCGCGGTGGGCATCCTGGTGCTCGCCCTCGTACTGGTGGCCGGACCGGCCGTCGTCAAAAGTCTCCGCCGCGGCCGCCGCGTCCAGACCGCCGAAGCGGACACCGGCTCCGGTCCTGCAGCCGACGACAACAGCACGCACCCGCGCCCCGATCGTGAACGCGATCCCTCCAACACATCGACCGAAAGGCGCTCATGAACACTGCACACGCCACCGAGGTCCGGCCCCGCGTCGCCATCACCCTCGGGGACCCCGCCGGCGTGGGACCCGAGCTGATAGCCAAGCTCCTGTCCCGTCCCGAGAACGTCGCATCCGCCGACATCCTGCTGATCTCCGACGAGACAGAGTTGCGTGACGCCGGTAGGGACGCAGGATGCCCGATCGAGTACGTCACCGAACCCACCCCCGGAAAGCCGCTGCTCTACGACAACAGTGCCGCACGCCCGGTCGAGGTGTTCGAGCGCAGGGCGGCCACCGAGGCCGGCGGCCAGTGGGCGCTCAGCAACCTCCGCCATGTGCTGGAGCTTGCGAAGAAGGGCGACGTGGACGCCATCGTCTTCGCCCCGCTCAACAAGTCCTCACTGCACCTGGCCGGTATGCGGGAGAACGACGAACTGCGCTGGTTCGAAATCATTCTCGGCGCCGAGGACTACACCTCCGAGCTCAACGTGCTGCCGGGCCTCTGGACGGCACGGGTCACCTCGCACGTCTCCCTGGCCGAGGTCGACGCCGGTATCACCCGCGAGAACATCGCCGCCGCCGGCCGACTACTGGACAAGGTACTGCGCGAAACCGGCATCTCCGCGCCCCGCATCGGTGTCTGCGCCCTGAACCCGCACGCGGGTGAGAACGGCAAGTTCGGCCGTCACGAACTCGACATCATCGCCCCCGCGATCGGAGACATGGCGGAAGAAGGCATCCACATCAAGGGGCCGTTCCCCTCGGACACGATCTTCCTGCGCGCCAAGGCCGGGGAATTCGACGGCATTCTGACCATGTACCACGACCAGGGGCAGATCGCGATGAAGCTGATGGGCTTCGACGGCGGCGTCACCGTAGCCGGCGGCTTGTCCGTCCCCATCTGCACACCCGCCCACGGCACGGCCTTCGAAGTCGTCGGCAAGGGCATAGCCAACACCGGCTCGATCCAGAACGCCTACGACCTCGCGGTCAAGATCGGTGCGCGCCGCAGGGCCGCGGCCTCGCTCTGATTCCTCCCATCATTGCTCGCAGAGGAACGGAGGACGGTGGGGCGTGCGCCGGCCCGGCTGGTAGCAGACCATCCCCGCCAGCACACCCGGCCCGATCCCCGTCCGCGTACCCGCACCACGGGCGTGCAGCCCCGGCGGCCCCAGGTCCTGGAGCGCGGCGGCGTCAGCGACTGCGCGGCCTCGTCCTGGAAGACGATCCAGGCATCGAGCGCCGCCGCGGTGGTTACGCCGCGCGCGCCGTTGATCGTAGCGGCGGCTGTTTGAGGCGGCTGAAACGGTGCTCGACCGCGTTGCCGTTCCGGCCGCGGCGTTTGCAGTGGGCGGATTGGTCCGCCGTGGGGCAGGATCACCGCGCGGAAATCGGTACTGCTTCATCGGCGGGAGGTTGAGCCGGGCGGCGGTGAAAGCGGGCAGGACGGGGACGGCGGCGTGATAGTCGTGCGGGCGCCGTTCGAACTCCCGTTGAACGCATCACGAACACTCCGGACTCGCCTACAACGCGGGCGGGGTCACTGGCGTCACACAGGTGAATGCGCCTCTTCTTCTCCCGCTCACGCCATGAGGACCCATACACATGAAGCTTCGTCGCACGTTGTCGGCTGCTGCCGCGACCGCCGCGATCGTCCCGGCAGCGATGCTGACCGCGACCGCCGCGCACGCCGACGGCGGATCGTCGGCGTCCCCGTCTGCGCCGTCGTCCAGCCCCGCCGCCAGCGCCGGCGCGGCCCCTTCGGGCTCCGCGTTGCCGTCATCCTCCGCCTCAACGTCCGCCTCCGCCTCAACGTCCGCCCCCAGCTCGCCGAGCGCCCCGTCCACCGCATCGCCGACCCCCTGCCGCAACGGGCCCTCCTCCAAGGTTCACCTCAAGATCAAGGGCCTGCCCAGCAAGATCGTGGCTGGCAGCGGCTGGCACACCTTCACCATGAACGTGGCCAACACCACCGGCACGCCGATCGGCGCGGTCCAAGCGGCGGTCAGCGTCGACAACGGCAGCGCCAGCGAGAACGCGGACCTGTGGGCCCACGCCTACCTCCAGTACTGGGACACCGACAGCAGCACATGGCTGACCCTGAAGGACGAGGGCAAAAACCAGGACCGCGACACCGGCATCATCTTCGGCTACACCAATCTGAACGCCCATGAGTCCGCCGACCTGAAATTCCGCTTGGAGATCGACGCCAAGGCCACACCCGGCGACAGCTACGCCACCGGCAGCGGCACGTACGTGGAGCCGGAGAAGCACTGCACCGACGGCACCACCGTGGAGGTCCACTTCGACGTGCTCGCCCCCGGCGAGACGGGCGGCGGTTCCGCCACGGGTGGCCCGACCGCCGGCGGGTCGCAGGGCGGCACGTCGAGCCCTTCGGCCACCGGGAACCTCGCCGAGACGGGTTCGTCCTCCGCACTGCCGACGATCGCCGCAGTCGGCGGCTTGGCCGTGGTGGCCGGCGCTGGCGCGGTGATCATGGTGCGGCGCCGCAGGAGCGGTTCCGCCTCGGCGTGACCCTGACGTGGGCCGTGAGTTCCGACGCCGGCCGCGTCCGCACGGCAGTGCCCGGTTGCCTCGCTTCCCACGCGGGCAACCGAGCACCGCTTCGGCCTAGCCCCTCACTGCCGCCTCCCCGTACAGCACGAAGGGCCCGCCTCCTGGGGGGGTGGAGGCGGGCCCTCGAGAACTCGTCGCGCGGGGGGTGCGACGGTTCCTGCAAGGACTCGCCGCTGGGGGGGTAGCGCGAGCCCTTGGGATGAGGGGCGCAACTGACAGCGCCCTCGCATTCGACTATGTCACGCCGGGCCGACGACGCCACGCGGCGCGCGCAGACAAATCGTGTCGCGGTTGGCGCGGTCGAGCCAGGCGAGCAGCAGTGCGTCGATGCCCGGGGTGAGGCCGTCCAGCGGGCCCCGGAGGGGGACGCCGGCCCCACGAAGCGTGCACCGGGGTCAGCCCCGGTCGAAGCAGCGCTCCAGTTCGTCCAGGTCGTAGAAGTAACTGCCCCTGACGATCGGCCTGCAGGAGGGCTTGAAGGCGGTCTCCTTCTCGTTGTAGAGCATCCGCACCAGGTACTCCGTGCCCTGGGAGGTCGTCCTGGCGTACAGGTCCCACTGGACGTTCGCCCCCATCGGGGCGACCTCGGCGCCACGCCAGGGGTTGCTCCGGTAGGTGTAGGGGTCGTCCGCGTCCGCGGCCTTGGTGCTGCCGGGCATGCCGAGCAGCACGGCGAGCGGCTCGATCTCCTCGGCGTGGGTGAAGCGCAGCACGGCGCCCTTGTCGCTGGTGCCGTCGGCCTTCGCCTCGACCTGGGCGAACAGGTCGTCCAGCAGGACACCGGCCATCTTGTAGGTGATCGTGCGGCCCTGGAAGGCGGGACCCTTCTGGTAGAACTCCTCGGCGTCATCGAGATAGGCGAACCACTCGGCGTCCCGGGGCGGGAGGAAGGCGTCCAGATCCACGTCGGGTGCCTCGACGCGCAGGTCGGGGGCGGCGCTGTAGAGCTCGTAGAGCGAGCGGGAGAAGGAGATTTGGTCGTCCGTGGACATCGCCGCGGTGAAGGCCGGGGTGAACAGGCGCGAGACGACGTTCCCGGCGGCCTTCGCGGTGGCGGGCTCGCCGTCGATCTCGGCGAGCACGGCGGCCAGTTGCGGGTCGCTCGCCAGGTAGGCCTGGTAGTCGGCGTTCTGCGGCTGCTTGTGGAAGTACAGCAGGTCCTTGTTGGTGACCGGGGCCTGGATCAGCGGGCCAAGCGCCGGGCCGCCGGCCGTCAGGCCGGCGGTGAAGGCGTTCGCGCTCGCCACGGCGCGGGCCACGCCGGAGGTCTCGACCTCGATCGGCTCGCCCTTGGCGGTGATGTCCGCGAACAGCGACGGCAGACGGCGTTCCATACGCAGCGCGGTCTGCCGCTGCTCCTGCACGCCGAGGCCGGCCAGGTTGCCGTAGCCGATCGACGAACCCGCGGCGAGCAGCGACTCCACCTGCGGGCCGAGCCGCTTGCCGAGCCCGGTCAGCGCGCCCTGGTTTTGGGCGGTGCCGAGGACCGCGAGGACCGCGTCGCCGTCGCTGCTGTCCGTCATGGCGCGGGAGCCGTGCCGGGCGACGTTCTCCGTGAACACGGGGGTGAAGCCCTGGGGCACGGGCTGGTAGTCGGCCAGGCGCTCCTGCGGGGTGTAGGGCGTCTTGGCCGTGTAGAAGTGCGGCTCGGCGTGCGTGGCGTCAGCCTGCGCCGGGAGGGCGGTGGAGGCCAGTGCCAGGGACGCGGCCAGGACGGCGGCGGATACGACGGCACGTTTCATGCCGAGGTCCTTTCGGGATCGGGGCACGGTGTCACCGAACGGTGATCGTCACGGTCGCCGTGCTGGTGGCGGCGGGCAGGCGCGTGGTGTCGACGGCCAGGAACTCGCCGTCGTCCTGCTTGCCGTTGGGGAGGATCTTGGCGTGCAGGGCGTAGGGCGGAGTCGGGGTCGAACCGGAGACGCCGTCGACGCCGAAGTCGCTGTCGTTGCTGACGACGACGGTGCGCCCGCCGTCCGTCGTGGCGACGCCCTCGATCTTGTCGTGGCCGAAGAAGCCGCCGGTGGGGTCGAGACTGCTGACCAGGCCGCCGAGATCGAGGTCGAGGCTCTTGGCGACGGGGGTGATGCCCGCGGACCCCAAAGCGGCGGCGGCGGTCGCCGTGTCGCCCGCCCCCACGTAGGCCTCGACCGTCTGCTGGGCCGAGCCGACGAGCAGCCCGCCCTTGGCGGCGTCGTACACGGCGCCCGGCACCGTGGAGGACGGCCCGACGTCGGTGGCGCCCGAGATGTCGACGGCGAACAGCTTCTTGTAGGCGCCGGGTTCGAAGATCCCGTCCCGTTCGTCGACGAGGAAGCGGGTGCTGCTGAGCGCGGTGATCTCGCTGACCGCGCCGCTGTTCGTCTTGGGGTCGTCCAGCAGATAGACGTACTCGTGCGTGGCGCGGGTGCGCAGATCGTACGTGACGATGCGCAGCGTGGTGACGTTCTTGACCTTGACGCTGCCCGGCAGGTCCGGCTGCTGCAGCGCGGACTGCATGATGCCGACGAGGGTGTGGCCGTCGGGGGTGACCGTCAGCCCTTCCATGCCCTTGTTGGGCACGCGGTTCACGAGTTCAGCGGGAAGGGATCTGTCGAAGGGCGACAGCCGCTCGATGGCCCGGCCGTCGCGGCCGAAGTGCGTGATGTAGGGCCCGTACTCGTCGGACACCCAGAAAGTGCCGTCACGCATGGCCACCAAGCCCTCGGAGTCGTAGCCGTACGGCGAGTGCGGCAGCGCGTTGCCGTTGAGGTCGAACAAGTTCTCGCCGGTGCTCGCCTGGGAGTTGACGAACCCGTTGTACGGAGTTCCGTCGGCGGCGCGCAGCGGGATCGTCCGCTCCAGTACGGCCTTGGTGCCCTTCAGCCGGAACATGCCAATGGCGGGGTCGAAGTCCGGGAGCGGCAGCACCTTCTCGCCGTCCGGACCGTCGACATTCGGGCCCCGGTCGGTGAGGCCGTAGAACTCGTCCTTCGATCCGGGCACCGGGTAGAGCGAGGAGCCGTACGCCCCCGCGGTGACCGGCACTCCGCCGATGACGGCGAGGGGCTTCAGATGGGTCTGGTACAGCCGTACGGCATCGCTGATCGTGTAGGTGAAGGTGTCGGTGCCGTGGAAACCCGCGTCGGGGGTGTAGCCCAACGAACCGTCCTGGTTCAGTGTCAGCGAGCCATGGGCGGTCTGCGTGTGCGCGACGAGGGTCGCCGGGCTGCCGGTGTCGTCGGCCAGTACGCCGTGCCGCGCACCGATGGTCAGCGTCCGCCCGGCGTGCGCCGTATAGGCGTCGTCACGCGCCTGGAGTTTCAGCGCCTTGGCGCTGGCCGGCCCGGTGCCGACCAGGGACAGCACCACGGCCGTGGCCGCCGCGGTCACGATTCCCAGACGGTTCATCTGCATCCCCTCCTCGCCGCGCGTCGCTATGGCGCGCGACGGGAAGTCTGATCACTCCGCATGGCCGGGGGTGGGACAGCAGGTACAGAGGTGGTAAAGCGTGCCGAGGAGTCTCAGTCCCACTGCGCCGGCCGGTCTCCCCGCGGCGCGACGTTCACCCAAAGGTCACCGGCGGCGGTCGGCCCCGGAGCCGGAACCCCGCACAGCCATGACGAGTCCGCTTGCCCATGCCAGTCGGACGGATCGGAAATCGTGACGTCCTTCCAGTTCGGCCAGCAAACGTTTCACGGAGGACTCGTGGGCCTCTGGCCACCCGGGCTGCGGAAACAGGTCGTCGATCAGGTAAGTCCCTCCAGGGGCCACGAGTTCCAAGGCTCGTTCAAGGTGGGTGAATTTGCCCGGCCACGTATCCGCGAACACCAAGTCGAAGAGCTCCCCGTCATAGTCCTCCAGCCATTCGCCGCCGTCTCCGGCCACAAAAGTCACCCTCGGGTCAGGCCCCAACTGTTCGCGGGCAACCGCCTGGACAGCAGCGTCGAGTTCGACCGTGACCAGACGAGAGGCTCCGTCCATCCCGCTCAGGAGCCAAGCGGTGCCTTCGCCCACACCCGTGCCGAGTTCGAGAATGCGCCCACCCGGCCGGGCAGCCGCGAGTACGGCCAGCAAGCTGCCGGTTCGCTCCTCACACGACATGGTGAAGCCCGCCTCGCGCGCCGCAGCGCGCAACGCCGGCAGGGCAGTTGGGAACATGCTTGGTGTGTCGTCCATCCAGGGATGATGCAAGCGCCAAGCTTCCCACGCAACATCCATTGTTACCTCTCGGTGGCGGACCTTAGCGCCCTGTACCGCCGTCGATCTGCTCGCGCAGAATGTCAGCGTGGGCGGTGTGCCGCGCGGTCTCCTCAATTCAGTGGTCATAGGCGGTCAGTGTGCGCAGGATCGGCTGGCCGGTGTGGTCGTTGCGCCGGATGGCGGCGGCCAGCGCGAGGATTCGCTGCAGGACGCGGACGGTCACGCCGCAAGGGCGGCAGGGGCAGGCAAATGTGTCGCCCTGCGCGGGTAGCGGACCGTACAGTCGGCCGCATGAAGCTGCTCTCCGTCAATGTCGGCAAGCCTCGCCCCAACCCGTGGAAGGGCCTCAGCGCGACGGGCATCGACAAGCGGCCCGTCGATGGGCCTGTCGCTGTGATCGCCCCCGGCCCCAAGGGCACCGGTACGGTCGGTCTCGTCGGCGATCGGGTCTACGACGTGAAGCACCACGGCGGCTCCGACCAGGCCGTTTACGCCTATGCCCGCGAGGATCTCAACGGGTGGGAGGCCGAGTTGGGCAGGCCGCTTGCGAACGGCGTCTTCGGAGAGAACCTCACGACCGTCGGCCTCGACGTCAACGGCGCGCTGATCGGCGAGCGCTGGCGCATTGGGCCAGATGTCGTCCTGGAGGTGTCGTGCCCGCGGATTCCGTGCGCGACGTTCCAGGGCTGGCTGGAGCGTGACGGTTGGATCAAGCGGTTCACTCAGGCCGTGCTGCCGGGCGCGTATCTGCGTGTGATTGAGCCGGGGGAAATCCGCGCCGCCGATCCGGTGGAGATCGTGTGCCGGCCCGACCATGACGTGACCGTCGCGCTCGTCTTCCGCGCGATGACACGTGAGCCGGAACTGCTGCCGCGCCTGCTGGACGCCGACGCACTACCGGAGGAGAGCAAGCAACTTGCGCGCAGGCGTACCACCGCATAGACGATCGATTTCAGGGGCACCGGCTGCGCTCATGGGACACGGGAGCCCAAACTACGGTTGTGACGCCAGAGTTGGACTCCCTCGCGACCGCACTGTACGTGAGGACCGACGACCTGTTGAAAGCTTCGCCGCGTCTCGCTTCGTGGCGGCCTGACCTGGGGATCGCTCCGCAGCTCACCGACGCCGACGCCGAGCCGACCGCGATGATGCAGGCCATGCTCGGCTTCACCTCAGAGGCCCGATGGCTCCGCCACGCCCGCGCCCACCTGCGGCACCTCTTCCCGTACCTGCCCCAGCAGCCCGGCTACAACAAGCGGCTACGCAAGGCCGCCGAGCTGATCCGCCGGATCACCGGACGCCGGGCTGCGACACCACGCTGTGGACCGACGATGTCTGGGTGGTCTCCTCCTCCCCGGTCGACTGCGGGCGCTCCCGCGAGACCGTCGAACGCTCCGACCTGGCCGGCTGGGCCGAGTACGGCTATTGCGCCAGCCACTCACGCCACATCTGGGGCGTGCGGCTGCACCCGGGGTGCACCCTCCACGGTCTGCCGGTCGCCTTCGCCCTCACTGGGGCCAAGGCCGACGAGCGCGAGACTCTGCTGGACCTGCTCGCCGCCGAGCGGGACCTCGTAGCAGCCCGCCCCGGGCAGACGCTGATCGGCGACAAGAACTACTTCGGCAAGAGCTTCGAAGCGAAGTTGAGCGAGCTGACGAGGGGTGTTCGCGGCGAGCCGCTGATCGTCGGGCAGCAGCTCGGCCAGCAGGGTGTACTTGCCCGCGCTGCCCCACGCGTGCAGCAGGGACGAGACCGCGAGCAGCACGACGTACAGCGGCGGCGTGAGCAGCCCTGCGAGCCAGGCGAGCGGTAGGGCGCCGAGGAACACGGCGCGCACCATGGTGTCGGCGAGCAGTAGCCTCCTGGCCGGCACTCGGCGCAGTCGGCGACCGAACACCAGCGCGCCGACCAGGCCCGGCAACGTGTAGGCGGCCACTGCGCCGCCGACCCACAGCCCCGCGGTCGCCTGCGGCGCGAGCTCGATGGCGAGCCACGCCACCGCGACGAAGCTCATCCTGTCGCCGGGTACGAGACCGCGAAGCCGAGGATCAGTCGCCGGAACACGCGGGTTTGCGAGCGCCGGCCGGTAGGCGGAGGGGACGAGGCGCCGGAGCACCGACGGGACCTCGTGAAGGTGCACCTGAGCTCGAGCTCGTCGCAGCTGTCAGTCATGGCTGCGATTGCCGGGTGGCTCAGCGCAGCTCCTGGATGCGGATCAGGTTGCCAGCGGGATCGCGGAAGGCGCAGTCGCGGATGCCGTACGGCTGTTCGGTCGGCTCCTGGACGACCTCGGCGTCTCCGGCTTGCAGCCGCTCGAAGGTGCCGTCGAGGTCCCGGGTGGCCAGCAGGATCCAGCCGTAGGTGCCCTTGGCCATCATCTCGACGATGGTGCGGCGCTCGTCGTCGGTGATGCCGGGGTCGGCGGCCGGCGGCGCCAGGAGGATGGACGTGTCGGGCTGGTCGGCGGGGCCGACCGTGATCCAGCGCATCTTGCCGTTTCCGACGTCGTTGCGGACCTCGAAGCCGAGGGTGTCGCGGTAGAAGGCCAGGGCGGCGTCCGGGTCGTCGTGCGGGAGGACGCTCGTGTGAATGGTGATGTCCATGGCCGTCACGCTAGCTGCGGCTCAGTGGCCGGCGCTTCTCGATTCCTGATCGGTCTGGTCACCTGTTTCGCGACACACGACGGGATCCCCGCCGTCGCGCTCGCCGCCTGGCGCCGATAGACGCTGGGCGGCATACCGACCAGCTCGGTGAAGCGAGTGCTGAAGGTGCCCAGCGACGAGCAGCCGACCGCGAAACAGACCTCGGTGACGCTGAGGTCACCACGGCGCAGCAGCGCCATCGCGCGCTCGATGCGACGCGTCATCAGATAGGCGTACGGTGACTCACCGTAGGCGAGCCGGAACTGGCGGCTGAGGTGCCCGGCCGACATGTTCACGCCGCGGGCGAGCGCCTCGACGTCCAGCGGCTGCGCGTACTCCCGGTCGATCCGGTCGCGGACGCGGCGCAGCCGCGCGAGGTCGCGCAGGTGCTGCGCTGCGGCGGGACTGTTGGTCACCTGCACGATCGTGCCACGTCGCGTCGGAGTTGCCTAGCGCCGCTGGCGTCCCACCCCACTCCGCGTCCCTGCACCGCCGGACGTTTCTCCTGGCCATGCGTCCAGAGTCGCTCCGCAGCCGACGGTGGTCACGAACTCCTCCATACCGGGGCCGCGCGCGGCGACCACGCGAGACGGCGGCGAAGAGGGCCCGGGGGCGGTCGCCCTCACCTCGTGGAGCGTTTCGGGGCCGCCGGCGACTGGAGTCGGAAGTCTCCACCCGCACGGCAATCCCGGTCCACAGCACCGAACAGTGCTTGCCGTCATCGCGTGTACAACGGCGTTTGCCGGCACTTCCGCAGCGCAGCTCTCAATGCGCTGCGACTCGTGTCCGGGTTGAGGTCCAGATGGTCCCAGTAGTACTTCCCTTGGAACACGTCGTGCTGCTGGATGATCCAGTGGGTCTTCCGCGAGACGTAGGGCTCGAGGATGGCCGCGGCGAACTCGGCGTGATCGAACAGTGCCAGCTCATCGCCGATGTCGTGCAGGAGGGCGGCGACCACCATCTCCGCTTCGGCGCCGTCGCGCAGGGCACGGGTGGCGGCCTGCAGGCAGTGCTCGAGGCGGGTCACCTGGTAGGGCTGGTCGCTTTCGTTGTCACCCATCCGCGCGAGGGGCGCGAGGAGACGGCCCGGAAGTTCAGCGCGGTGCTCCTCGTCGTACTGAGTGGTGATCTCCCAGCCCTCTCGGGTGCTCTCGTCGATGCGGGTGAACTGTGCCTTTTCCATTTGGGGCAACTCCTTGAAATGCAGCGCCTGTTGGGCGCCGAGGGTGGTGGTCCGGCAAGGTGGATTTCCGGGGTGGTGAGTGCGGTGCGCCGCAATGCCGACGGCTGCCGCGCTTCGCGGTCTCGCCCGTTGGGGAGGGGCGGATGCCGCTCAGAGGGTGGCGGGGGAACTCGCGGCCGTGGCTGCCACTGCTTCGGCGTGCTCGTCGGAGCGGCCGGTGAGTCGGCGGCCCCACTTCTCCAGCACAGCCGTTTCGGTGGGCCGGGTGGCGAGGCTGGTGACGATGTATGCGACGAGGCTCACGGCCAGGCCGTAGTAGATGGGCTCGCTGGCGAGCGTGCCCTTGAGGACCATCAGGTTGATCACGGTCGCACCCCCCGGAGGCCATCGCGGCGAGCGCGCCTTGCTGGTTGCCGCGCCGCCGGACCAGGGCACCGAGGATGGGTACGAGCAGGCCTCCGACCAGCAGGTTGTAGGCGACGGTCAGTGCGGCGATCACATGCTCGACCAAGCCGCGGCGCCCGGGCCGCAGTCCTCCTGGAGACCCTTCGTACCTGGCTGTCCCAGTACGGCAGTTGGGACCGCACCGCCGCGGCGCTGGAGCTCCACCGCAACACGGTACGGCGACGCATGAGTCGCATCGCGGAGCTGCTCGACACCGACCTCGACGACCCGGACGTCCGCATGGAGCTCTGCTTCGCCCTCCACCGGCTGCCCGGCGAGGGCCATCCCCAGCGCGAGAACGAGAGCTGAAAACCTCTCCGACTGACCGGGTTTGGTGATGTCGCTTTGTTTTGACGGCAGTCCGGAGAAACGGACCGGGAGCAACCCCGGCACCGCACTCCGGACCTACTCAGCGGTCGGTCCGCGCTGACAGCCCTCGGCTCAGGCACTCGGTGAGGCGGGCTGCGATCGTCCCTTCGGGGTCGAGATGGGGGTTGAAGATCGTGACATCAAGGCCGACGGCTCGTTCGCCGGCGAGTGCTGTCCGCAGCACGCTCTCCAGTTCCGGCCAGGTCAGTCCTCCGGGGAGGCGGTAGTCGACGGCAGGCATGATGGCGTCATCCAGGACGTCGACGTCGAGGTGAACCCAGTACCCGGCGCTCTTGCCGCCGGTGAGTCGGCCGACCGCGTGGCGCGCTGCCGAGGCGGCGCCGGCCGCACGCACACCGTCGAGGTCGATCGCATGCAGCTGTGGCGGTAGAGGCTGCATCCCCGCCGTGGCGGACTCGGCGGAGTCGCGGAAGCCGAAAGCGACGACATCCTCGTCCCGGAGCAGGGGCCCGCGGCCTTCGAGGTCGGTGAGCAGCCGAGGGCCGCGGCCGGTGGCCAGGGCGAGTTCCATCGAGGCCGCCTCGCCGGCCGGCTCCGCCGACGGCTGGTAGAAGTCGGTGTGGCCGTCGAGGAACAGCAGGCCGTAGCGTCCGCGGCGGCGCAGGGCGAGGAGGTTGCCGATCAGGATGCTGCAGTCGCCGCCGAGGACTACGGGAAAGCGGCCGGCGTCGAGGACGCTGCCGACCAGGTCGGCCAGTCGGACGGAGTACTGCGCGATGCCGACGGGGTTGAGGATGCCGGTGTCAGCGTCCCGCATCGGGTCGTACGCCGGCGCTTCGACCCGGCCGGCCCACACCGCCCCAGGGTGGACACGCAGACCGGCATCGAGCAGAGCCGCCGGGAGGTCCTGGACGCCGGATGGCCGCAGCCCGAGCACGGACGGTGCCTCGATGATCGCCAGTTCCTGCACGTCCCACCCCTTTCGGCTGCTGAGCAGCGCCTGGCCCGGCATGCCTCTCCGGCGCCACCTGGTTGAGTACCGCCGTCACAGGCTCATAATGCCGCAAAACCGACATCACGCTGAGCCGCCTAGGGCACCACGACTTCGACGTCCTGCGCCACCTCAACCCCGGCGCCGAACCGGAACACGACGAGCACAGCCAGCGTGAGTGCGAGCGGGCGGCCCCGGCCATCGACGGCGAGGTGGATCTTGCTGGTCAACCCGCCGCGTGAACGGCCGAACCCGTGACTGCAGAGGCCCTCTTTCGCGCGCCGGAGGCGTGCTGGTGGGCGCGGACGATCGCGGAGTCGACCGAGACCAGCCAGTCGATGTCGCCGCCCGAGTCTGCCTTGACCTGGGCCGCCCGCAGCATACGGTCGAATGTGCCGTCCTTGGCTCAGCGCCGGAACCGGGTGTGCAAAGTGGCCCGGGAGCCGTACCGATCGGGCACATCCCGCCAGCCCGCCCCGGGGCGGAACTTCCACACGATCCCGTTCAGCATCATGCGGTCGTCCAGACGTGGTCGCCCCATCCCGGATCGCGGCTGCAGCGGACTGAGTAATTCCCACTCGGCATCCGACAGTTCATGGCGGCGTATCGCCCGACCGTGGTCCACCGCCCAAGGCCACCTCTGATGACAGGCCCTAGACTTCCCGGGCTGCGGAGGTGAATGACATGTCCGAGTAGCGGTCGCCTGCTACCTGGCCGGCGATCGGCTCCAGCAGCGCCAGCTCTTCGGAGGTCAGCATGATCCGGGTGGCGGCGGCGTTCTCAAGGAGGCGGCTGCGCTTGCGGGTCCCGGGGATCGGCACGACGGTCAGGCCGTGCACCTGGGCCCGATGCTGCACCCAGGCAAGGGCGATCTGCGCCGTGGTGGCGCCATGGTCGGCTGCGATCTTGTGCAGGGGCGCCAGAAGAGCGGCGTTCGCCTTGGCGTTGTCGCCAGTGAAGCGCGGCAGCAACTGTCGGAAGTCGCTGCTGGAGAGGTCTTTGCTCGCGTCGGTGAAGGCGCCGGTCAGAAAGCCCCTGCCGAGCGGCGAGTACGGCACGAAGGCGACCCCGAGCGCGGCGGCCGCGCCCACCGCGCTGCGCTCGACGTCCCGGCTGAAGACCGACCACTCCGACTGCAGGGCAGTGATCGGGTGCACGGCATGCGCCTCGCGCAGCTCGGCACCGGTGACCTCACTCAGGCCGAGGTGCTTGACCTTGCCTTCTTGTACCAGTTCGGCCATGGCACCGACAGACTCGGCGAGCGGGACGGCGGGGTCGCGGCGGTGCATGTAGTAGAGGTCGATGACCTCGACGTTCAGACGGCGCAGACTCGCCTCGACAGCCCTTTTGGTGTAGGCGGGATCGTTGCGGATAGCCCGGTAGCTCGGGTCGTCGGCACGGTACTCGATGCCGAACTTGGTGGCCAGAGTGATCTCGTCGCGGTGCGCGGCGACGAACGGGGCAAGGAACTCCTCGTTGGCACCGACGCCGTACATATCGGCGGTGTCGATGAGGGTGACGCCCGCCTCAACCGTGGCCTCCAGAGTGTCGCGGGCCGCCGCGGTGTCCGTCTGTCCGTAGGCGACGCTGATGCCCATGGCGCCGAAGCCCTGGACGCCGACGAGGGGGCCGCCGGTGCCCAGCTCGACCTTGTTGATCTGTTCGATGGTGTTGCTCATGATGGCGTTCAGGCCCCTTCCGACGCCCGGCGGGCGCCCGCATAAAAGTCGATCTTGGAGTCGAGTACGGCGAGGGTGTCCTGCAGCTCCGCGATGCGT
Organism: Streptomyces sp. NPDC002896; assembly: GCF_040295225.1. NCBI lineage: Bacteria > Bacillati > Actinomycetota > Actinomycetes > Kitasatosporales > Streptomycetaceae > Streptomyces > Streptomyces sp. NPDC002896. The sequence continues at coordinate 85,217 of NZ_JBEOVA010000031.1, forward strand.
GTGACGACCTCGCGTCGGGTCTGCTGCAGAATCTCCCGCCGTTCGTCGAAGGTGACCTCGCCCCGGCGGACCAGCTCCGCGAAGCGGACCATGTCGGCGACCGGCATCCCGGTCAGCCGCAACTTGCCCACGAAGGCGAGCCAGTCCAGGTCCCTGTTCCCGAAAAGGCGCTGGCCTGTGTGCGACCGCTCCACGTGCGGCATCAGACCGATCTGCTCGTACCAGCGCAGCGTGTGGGCCCTGAGTCCAGTGAACGCCGCGACCTCGCTGATCGTGTAGCGATCCTGGCCGTCGGGTCGCGGATGCGCCGGCCCCACGGACACACAGACGTCCACGGGCGGGGGCTTCACGGGGGTGCTGTCGATCACCGTCATGCCGTCCACGCTAGGACGTTCAAGTGCACTTGAAGCAAGTGCGCTAAGCACGGCGCCTGTTGGGCCGGCCGCGTCCGCCGGTCCGAGCGTTCTGCAGACTTCGCCAGCATGCGGTACCCCAACGGCACTGCGGGGTTGGGCTCATGCCTGGGGGATTGTTGCGTGCAGTTGTTCGGGGAAGGTGACGCCGGTGCAGCAACGGAAACGGGTCGCCGATGCCCCCGTTGGCCGCCGATCGGCTTCCGAGAACCCACTCTGACTCAAGGCCCGGACGAAGAAACCTTGATCGCGGGGACCAGGCGGAGCCTCCGGCCGGGACCGAATGAGCGTACGTTCGTACCTTCCAGAGTGTACGATCGTACGCATGTCGACGGATTACTTTGCTGACGACCCGCGCACCAACCTGGAGCGCATGCTCGCGGGCGACCTCTACATCGCCGACGACCCGGAGATCGCCCGCAGGCAGCAGCGCGCCATGCAGCTTGCCGCCCGCTACCAGACCGCCTTTCTCGAGGACCCCGGGAAGGCCCGGCCGGTCCTAGATGAACTGCTCGCCTCGGCAGGCGAGGACGTCGAGGTGCGGCCGCCGCTGTACGTCGACTACGGCAGCAACATCACCATCGGGGCCCGCACCTTCGTCAACTACAACCTGACCGCGCTCGACGTCGTCCAGATCACCATCGGCGAGGACTGCCAGATCGGCCCCAACGTCCAACTCCTCACCCCCACCCATCCCCTGGAGCCGCAGCCCCGTCGCGACAAGCTGGAGGCGGCTCGCCCCATCACCATCGGTGACAACGTCTGGCTCGGCGGAGGCGTCATCGTCTGCCCCGGCGTGACGATCGGAGACAACAGCGTCATCGGCGCCGGCGCGGTGGTCACCAAGGACATCCCCGCGAACGTTGTCGCCGTCGGCAACCCCGCCCGGCCGATCCGCAACCTCTGAGGCGCGTCACTGATGGCCACCGGACACACGGATCCGCAGCGTCGCGAGCGCATCCTCGCCGCCACCCTCGACCACATCGCCGACGAAGGCGTCGCCGGCGTATCCCACCGCAAGATCGCCACCCGCGCCGACGTGCCCCTCGGCTCGATGACGTACCACTTCACCGGCATCGACGACCTGCTCCGCGAAGCCTTCACCCGGTTCGCCGACCACATCGTGGCCGTCTTCGAGCAGCACCTGGGCCGCGCCGGCAGCCCCGAACAGGCGCGTGACGCCGTCACCAACCTCGTCCACACGCTCTCCGAGGGCCCCCGACGCAACCTCATCCTCACCCAGGAGCTCTACACCCTCTCCGCGCGACGACCGGAATACCAGGAGCTGGCCCAGGCATGGATGCGCCGCAGCCGGCAACTGCTGGAACGGCACTTCGACCCGGACACCGCCCGGCAGCTCGACGCACTCATCGAGGGACTCACCCTGCACCGAGCCCTGGATGGCGCACCCCACAGCCACGAACTGACCAGCGAAGCGGTCAAACGCATCACCACCGCCGCCTAGAAGCGGCCACCAAGCAGCCTGTGGGGGAGCGGACCTGACACCGCGCCCCCACAGGGACGGGGGTCAAGCTCGGTGACCCGTTCGAGACGAACTGGGGAGGCGTCGTGCCCCACCGGGGTCGCGCCCGCCCCGGATCCGACAGAGAAGTAACCGCGCGCAGCTCGGCGTCGAAGAATGACCGGTGCCGCCCCACCCGTCACCGCGGTGGGGCGGCACCGGTTTCTCAGGAACTGCCCGGGACGTGGTCGCTGACGCTGCTCCGCCCTCGTTCGGCCGGTTCAGTGCTGTCGAAATAGATCACCAGCGTCTGTTCCGGCTGTTCGGCCAGGTGGAAGGCGGTGTACGTGTAATCGATCGTTTTGCGTCCCGGGTGCCGTAGCCGTTTCCGTCCGCTGTGCCGGGCCTGCACCTCGTACTGGGGCCACCAGGTCTGTGCTTCCGGGCTGCCCTCGTGCAACTCTTCGATCAGCCGGGTGTACCGCGGGTCGGCGGGATGGCGTCCGGCCAGTGTGCGAAGCCGGGCGAGCAGGCCTCGCGCCTCCGGCTCCCAGTCCACCAACACGTCCCGGGCCGCGGGTTCGAGGAAGACCCAGCGGACGAAGTTCGCCGGCCGGCCGGCCTCGGTGATGAGGTTTGGAAACAGCTGGTCGGCCGCCTGGTTGTGGCTGAGGACGTCGTAGTTGCCGTCGATGATGTACGACGGGTGCGGCTGCAACAAGAGCGGGACGGCCGCCACCTCGGGAGTGAGCGGCTCGGGCGCCTCGGCTTCAGCCAGGGGCACGTGACCGGCCAGCTGGAGCAGGTGTCCGCGCTCGTGCCGGTCGAGCCGCAGGACCGAAGCGAGGGACTCGAGTACCTGTTCGGAAGCGCGGATCTCCCGCCCTTGCTCCAGGTACGTGTACCAGGTGGAGCTGATCCCGGCGAGCAGGGCGAGTTCCTCCCGCCTCAGACCCGGCGTCCGGCGGCGACCGGTCTGCGGCAGGCCGACCTCGTCCGGCGTGATGCGTTCTCTGCGGCTGCGCAGGAAAGCGCCCAGTTCCTGACGTTGATCCGGCTGTTTCGGCATGGTGTGTGGCAGTCCTGATTCCAGAATAAACACGGTCTGGATACCAGGCTAAATGCCTCGCACAGTGGATCCAAGTACAGAACGCGATGCGAGGAGGACGACATCATGTCGGGAATCGATGGCAAGGTAGTGGCGATCACGGGGGCCAGCGGCGGCATCGGCGAAGCGACCGCGCTGCTGCTCGCCGAACGCGGCGCGCGACTCGTCCTCGGCGCGCGCCGGTCCGAGCGCCTCGAGGAGCTGGTGGCCCGGATCGAGAAGGCGGGTGGCGAGGCCGTGCAGATCCGCACCGATGTGACCCGGCGGGACGACCTGCACGCCCTCGTCGCGCTGGGCGGCGAGCGCTTCGGCCGGCTCGACGTACTCGTCAGCAACGCCGGGCTCGGCACGATCTCGCCGCTCGACGATCTGCGCGTCGACGAATGGGACCAGATGGTCGACGTCAACGTGAAGGGTGTGCTGCACGGAATCGGCGCCGCGCTGCCGGTCTTCCGGGCGCAGGGCACCGGCCACTTCATCACCATCGCCTCCACGGCCGCGTTTCGCGTCGCGCCGGCCATGGCTGTCTACGCCGGAACCAAGTTCGCAGTCCGGGCCATCTGCGAAGGACTGCGCCAGGAAGCTGGCGGCTCCCTGCGAGTGACCACCGTCTCACCCGGTGTAACCGCGACCGACTTCGCCGAGGCATCAGCCAACAGCCGGATCCGTGCGGAGATCACAAAGATGCGGGACGACATCGCGATCCCGCCCGAGGCGATCGCCCGGGCCATCGCGTTCGCCATCGAACAGCCCGACACCGTCGACGTGAACGAGATCGTTGTCCGCCCCACCGCCCAGAGCTGACCTCCCCCGCGATGCGGACAACCCGCCCGCGCCCGCGGGACAGCCCAGCGGGTCACACGGCAGCACAGGCTCGCCGGCATGAGTCCGTGCTGCCCAGCGCCTCCTGTCAGCACGGTAGTTGGCACGTCTCGATGATGGCCGAATCCGCCGCGCATCAAAAGTGACCCACTTGGTGATCTTCGTCTGACTCCGGACTTGGTGGTGATCAAGGTCAGGAGGGAAGGGTGATCCTCGTGGAGGACTGGGCAGAGATCCGCCGGCTGCATCGGGCTGAGCAGATTCCGATCCGGGCGATCGCGCGGCATCTGGGCATCTCGAAGAACACGGTCAAGCGGGCCCTGGCGAGCGATCGGCCGCCGCAGTACCAGCGGCCGGCCAAGGGCTCGGCTGTCGGCGCGGTCGAAGTGCAGATCCGTGAACTGCTGCGGGAGACGCCGACGATGCCCGCGACGCTGATCGCCGAGCGGATCGGCTGGGAGTCTCCCGGCGGGTCTCGCACCAGTCCCCGACGAGCACCGCTATGTCCAATTCACTGTTGGCAGTGGCCCGCCCGGCAGCCGTGGACCCGGCAAGGATCACGGCCAGCGCATCGGGGAAACGGCCACAGGCGAGACGCCGCGCCTGGTCGACGGGATCCGTGTTGATGCCGGAATGGTTCGAGGAACCTTGATCAACGGCGACTGGGTTTCCATCGCACGGTGTGACCATTACGAACCGTGACGGATCCGAGAGCACGAGGGACGGATAGACCGGCCGAACAACGATCTCTACCGGTACCGAGTCCGGAGTTTCAGCCTGATGAGTGAGCCGGCCGAGGCGTACGGAATATTCAGCATGATCTAGCGCGGAACCCCGGGCGTGAACGACTTCGTTGGGAAAGGCGCAAAGCGGTTCTCGTGATCAGGTCATGCCGCAAGGGCGAGACGGGCGAGGTGGGAGACACGGGTCGCGCCGAGTGGGGTGCCGTGCAGCCAGGCGTCGACGCGCGCGATGTTGAGGGCGGTGGCGCAGAGAATGCTCGCCAGGTGAGTCTTGTGCCGGCCCCGGTAAGGCGTGCGTCGCAGGCGGGTGCGGCGGACGGCCTGGGAGATGGTGCCTTCCACCCCGGCTCGCGCGTCGTAGCGTTCTTTCCACGCGTCGGTTTGCTGGTCCGCGCGTCGTTGTTCCAGGATCTGTTGCTGTTCTTGGGGCAGCAGGGTCAGGCTGCGGCCCCACTTTCCGTTGGCCGCTTTGGTGCACCTCGATCTCAGCGGGCATGGCTCGCAGTCGGCGAGTGCGAAATGCACCCGGACGAGGGGGGTGCCACTGGCTTTGCGCTGCTCGCACCAGCTGACGCTGACCGCTCCCTGGGGACAGGTGACCTTCCGGGCATCCCAGTCCGTGGTGAAGGCGGCCTGGGTCAGGTCCGGTGCCTGCGCGTCGCGCCCGCTGTGGTGGGTATCCATGCCGACCGGTCCGAGCAGGTCAATGCCGTGTTCCGTTCGGGCGGCCAGGATATGGGCGGCGGTGACGTATCCCGCGTCCACCACATGCTCGCGTGGCGCCAGCTTCCGCCGGGCCAGATGCTGGTGGACGACCGCGGTGACCTCGGTGTCGTTGACGGTGGCGTTCGTGGTCTCCACGTTCGTGATGAGATGCGGGTCATCCAACTCGCAGGTCTCGCTCAGGTGGACCTTGTAGCCGCACCAGCCCGACCCGCGCTTGATGCCGAAGTGGGCGTCGGCGTCATAGGGCGAGGACAACCGATCTCTGGCCGGCGGGAGGTCCTTGCCCTCCCGCCAGTGCACCCCCTGCCCTTCCCGGTGGTACTGCTCCGCCCAGGCCCGGCGCAGGATGCGCACCGCGGGGACCTCACGCAGCCAGGCCGGGGCGGCGGCATCATCGACGGCGTCCAGGAGGTGAAACCCGTCCCGGCCGACCTGTTCGGCCCATTCCCGGCGGACGTTCTCCCCTTTCGGGAAGCGGTAGTTGTCGACCTTGGCCCCATACCGCTCCACCCACGCGGAGCTGATCAACGGCGTCAGCCAGCCGGGGGCGGCAGCGGCCAGTGCCTCCAGCGCCGCCCGGAGTGTCTCGCCGACGAACTCCATCCGGTTCAGTGTGCGCACCCCGGCCAGTACATGCGTGGAATCGGTGCGCTGCCGACCACCGGCACGCAGCAGGGCGGCGTCCGACAACCGGGCCAGCATCACCTCCAGGACCCGCTCCTCGAGTCCGTGCGCGATCAGACGGGAGCGGAAGTCTCCCAGGACGGTGAAGTCGAAGCCCGGGTCATCCAGCTCCAGCCCGAGGAGGAATTTCCAGTCCATGCGAGCCCGCACCTGGTCAGCGGCCTGTCGGTCGGACAGTCCCTCGGCATACTGCAACACCGACACCACAGCCAGGGCCCCCGGCGAGATCGCAGGCCGACCCCGGCCGGGGAAAGCCTCGGCGAAGTCCTCGTCCGTGAACAGCGGACCGAGCACCTCCCGGATCCGGATGGCCAAAGTCCCCTTGGGGAACGCGGCCCGCACCACCCGAGCCGTCAGCACCGGCACTCCGGCATCCGATCGCGACTCCAGCGACATCCTGCTTCCCCATCCCGCCAACGACCACAGCCATCAGTAAGAAGAACGACGCAACCGTGCTCGAATCACGAGTTTCCCAACGGAGTCGTGAACGCCCGGGAGGAAGCGCTTCTCTGGACTGCTCTGACGCGCAGGTTCCCACGGGTCCGCACTGTTGACCTCAGTCGGGTCGCTTCTGGTTCTCGATGTACTCCTTGATGATCGATAGCGGGGTCCCGCCGCACGAGGCTGCGAAGTATGACGGCGACCAGAAGTGCGCGCCCCACAGATACTTTCGGATGTGGTCGGGAAACTCCTGGCGGAGGCGGCGGGCGGATACGCCTTT
>NZ_JBEOVA010000032.1:0-90386 GCF_040295225.1 Streptomyces sp. NPDC002896
CTCAAGTCCCTCGCCGACTACCTCGCCAGGATCGCCCCACCCAACAGTCAAACCGGAACCGACTAACCCTCAGGATTTCCGGCGCAGCACACTAGTTCGACGAAGCAGATCAGGGAGTCCGAGCCTGATGCCAGCCACGGTGACGGAAGATCCCTTGGGCCTCGACTGCGTGTTCTTTCGACGGTTCCCGGGCACAGTGCCTGCTGCGGGAAGACGTGCTGCCGGTGCTCGCGCGGCAGCTGCTGCGGGCCTTGGCGGATCTGGTCGTGCCGCACGGCGGGCTGGGCAGCGCGGGCACGGTCAAGGGACGCCTGTCCGGGATTCATCATCTGCTGCGTGGCCTGCACCAATTGGGTTTCACTGGAGACGCGGGTGCGCTCACCCGCACAGTGCTGGCCGAGTACTGGATGGGGCAGGACAACCGGCATGAGGCGCATGACCGGATGCTGTTGCGGCGCTTGGACGATCTGGAGGGTGTGCTCTCCCCGGACGTGCGGCGCATGGTGGACGGGCGAACGTTCCATCCGCGGCTGATCCGCAACCGGCGGCCGTTGCCGACCTACTCCGAGCGGGAGTGGAAGGCGCTGACCGAGGCAGCCGAGCGGTCGGTGGCTCAGGCGTGGGCCGCACACCGGCAGGCGCTCCAGGACGCGGTCCGTGGTTCTTGCTTCGGCGAGCACGCCAGCGGGCCGCCACCCGCCGCCATCCTGCCTCCGCCGATCGCGACCTGCGGCGCCGTGTCAGCGTCGCCCTGGACTTTCTGGCCTGGATGGACCAACGCGGCTTAGCTCTTGCCGACCTCGCCCAGGAGCACATCGACGACTGGATCGCCGGAGCCACCAGTCAACGCCGCTACCTGATCCGGTACTTCCTGAAGTGGACCACGAGCCGTCGGCTCACCCGCGAGCTCACCGTCCCCTCTATCCCGAGGCAGGAGCCCCAGAACCTGCTCGATGAGGACGATCGATGGTCACTCCTCCAGCGCTGTCTGACTGACGATGTCCTACCTACGGACGTCCGGGCGGCCGGCGCGATCTCCCTGCTGTTCGGTCCGTCCAGCGAGCGCCTTTGCCATCTGACGCCCGAGCACCTCAAGTTCGGCGACAAGCACGCCCACCTCGTCCTGGGCCGCCACCCCGTGTTGCTGCCTCCACGACTCGCCGAGCTCCTTCGCGACCTTGCCGAACAGCCCCAGCTACGGCGGCAGCTCTCGCGAGTCCACGCGGGCCCCAGGTGGCTCTTCCCGGGGATGGTCCCGGGCAAGCCGATCTCGACCCACGGCATGACCCAGAAACTCAACCGGCACGGCATCCCGGTTCGCACCGCGCGCAACGCGGCGTTGGCCTCCCTCGCTGCTGATCTCCCCAGCCCGATCCTCGCCGACGTGACCGGGATGCACCGCCACACAGCACTCCGCTGGGTCGCCTACGCCAGGCGCGACTGGGCCGAATACCTGGCGGCCCGGGCCGCAGACGACGAGGAAGCTCGTCCTCTCTAACCAGGCAGAGGTATCAGGCGCCGTACTTGGCTGGCCTCGCGGCCTCGCCCGTGTCCGCATCCCGCGCGCACACCCTGGTGGATGAGGTGTCACCGCGATGGACGATGACGACTGCTGCGAGGCCGACGGCCAGGCCGAGAGCGGTCTGCGGACCGAACGTTTCGCCGAACATGAGGGCTCCCCAGACTGCCGTGACCGGGGCCATGAGGAACATGAGCGTGTTGACCTTGGTAACTCCAGAGCGCCTCAGGATGAGCCAGTACAGCCCGTATCCGCCGAAGGTCGACAAGGCTACGAGCCAGAGGATCGCGGCCCAGAACGAGAGTTCAGCGGGCGGCTTCGCGGCTCCGACGCTCACGGCAAGTGCCGTGAAGATGACGGCACTGGTGGCGCAGTGGACGGTCAGCGACACCGCGGGCGCGACCCGCGTGCGGGAGCGGCTTTCGAGGAACGTGGCCGCCACCAGCGAGAACATGCCGAGGAAGGGGATGAGATAGGCCCACCAGGCCGCACCGGTGCCGACCGCGGCATCGGCCATGGTGACGATGGCGACGCCACTCACCCCCAGGCACAGGCCGAGCCACTGCTTGTGTGAGACGTGCTGACGCAACAACGGTCCGGCAAGTGCTCCGGCGACGAGGGGCTGGACGCCGTCGATCAGGGCTGTGGTGCCGCTGGAGACCCCGAGTTGGATCGCGTAGTAGACGGTGAGCAGATAGCCGCTCTGCGACAGCATGCCGATCATGGCCTGCCGGGCCACATCCCGCACCGCGAGGTCCCGCCACGACGTTCTGGAGACGGTGGCAATGACGATCAGAATGACGGCCAACGGCAGGAACCGCCACATCAGGATCGTGACCGCAGACGCACTGCCCGCGCCGAGCTTGGCTCCGATGAACCCGGAACTCCAGCAGATCACGAAGGCGATCGAGAGCAGGAAGTTCACGCCTCACCCTCCACTAAACAGATCGGTATACCCATCGACTCACTATACAGATCGGTATACTCCTGAGGTATGGGCACTACCGAGAGGCCGCGACGGATCACGATGACGCCTGCCGCACGGCGCGTCCTGGAGGCCGCCGCGAGGCTGTTCTACGAGCGCGGCATCCATGCCGTCGGGGTGGACCTGATCGCCGACGAGGCCGGGGTGACGAAAAAGACCCTCTACGACCGGTTCGGTTCCAAGGAGCAGATCGTCGTGGAGTACCTCGCGGATCGTGATGAACGCTGGCGGGCCTTCCTCGCCCAGCGCCTCGACGCCGCACAGCCGGTGTCGGCAGCGCGCGTCCTGGCCGTCTTCGATGCCTCACGCGCGTGGTCGGCGAAGAACAGTTCGAAGGGGTGCAGCATGGTCAACGCCCACGCCGAGATCAGCGATCCGTCCCACCCGGCCTACGCAATCATCACCGGGCAAAAGCAGTGGATGCTCGCCCTGTTCACCGACCTCGCCGGGGACATCACCCCGGACGGGGCCGACTATCTGGGCCGAACGCTCATGCTGCTTCACGAAGGAGCGCTCGTCGCCCACGGCCTAAACATCCTCGCGGACCCCATCAGCCATGCCCGCGAACAGGCGCAAGCTCTCCTTGCCGCCACTGGGAACTCCGCAGCGAAGCGGTGAGGCGACACCCGAAAGATCGTTTCCGTGAGCCGGAAAGAGGGGGAATAGCGCACGGTCGGAATAAGCCCCCTCCGCCAGTACTGATCGAACTCCCCCTCGACTGCCAGCTCGCGCCCCGCTCCAACGGTCCGGACCGGGTGCGGCACCGCCTCAAGAGCAAGGTCATCAAGAGCCGCGGTCACGGCGGGAGTTGGGACGAGTGGGTCGTGGTCCCCGAGGCATACGAGGCCGCCGACATCGCCCGCAAGCTCGCCGACCCCGGCGCCGCACACCTCTTCCCCGCCCATCTCGACCTATGCGGCCGCTACCGGGACCTGCGGGAGTGGATCAACAGCGACGAGGGACAGCGGCTGGGCCTGCCGCACCTGCCCAACGACGCCATCACACCCCGCGTCCTGCGCCGCACCCTGGCCGTCGAACTCGCCCACCGGCCCGGCGGCCTGTTCGCGGCGAAGCTGCAGCTCAAGCACCTGTCCGTCACCACCACCGAGGGATATGCGAACCGTCCCGGCGGAGCACAGGCCGTCTTCCTGGCCGAGGTTGGCAAGGAAGAAGAGTCCCGCAATCAGACGCTGACGCTGCAGGCGTTCCGCGACTACCAGGCCGGCTGTCGCCCCTCCGGGCCCGGTGCCCGGGACCTGCTGGCGTTCTTCGCCAGTGTCGAGCGCCAGCTGGAGGAGCTGGACGTGACGGCTCCGACGGTGAAACGAAGCGACCAGGAGCTGATCAACCTACTGGCCGGACGGGCCGGGGCCCTGCACCTTGGGCTGGCGAACTACTGCTGGTTCCTCGATCCCGGCAAAGCACTGTGCCTCAAGCTCGCCCGCAGCTCCGACCGCAGCCGGCCGCTGGCCGGAATGTGCGACTCGGCCCGCTGCCCGCAGGCCACCCACCACTCCTGTCACCGCGATGTATGGGCGACCTCGGCCGCCACCAGCCGGGCCTTCATCAGCAAGATCGGACGCGGACAGAGGACCGAGCGAGCACGACTCACCGTCGAAGCCGAACGCGCCGAACGCATCGTCGCCGGCATCGACGCCGCAGATCACGGAGAGTCCCATGGGCCAGATCAGTAGCACCGAACGCCGACGCGCCGAGGAAGCGATCCGGGCAGCCATGGACCGCCTCCTTCGCGGAGAACTCCCATCCGGCGGCCGATGCGACCTCAAGACGCTGGCCGCGGAGGCCGGGATCAACCGCACCGGCTTCTATCCGAAGAAGGACCCCAACGGCACCGTACGGGCCGGCCCATACCAGCACCTCGCCGACGAATTCGTACGCCGACTGAAGGCACTGCACGAAGCGGGCACACTCCCGGACCCCCGAGACGCCCAGATCGCTCGCCTGAAGGCCGAGAACGACACCCTCCGGGACCGTATCGCCCGCCAGAACGCAACGCTCGAGAACCTGACCGAGTTCAAGATCCTTGCGCTGTCCCGCATCGCCGCCCAGCACGAGGAGATCACCCGGCTGCGCAGCCCTCAGCCCGCCACCGGTACGCCACTCGTGGCCCGCCTTACGACCGTTCCCGGCGGCAGCCAGACCATCGGCTCCTGCAGCTGACGCACATGCGAAGGTCTACTGCGCGGGGCGAAGGTCGTTTGGGGAGAGATCCGGAGGCGCAGCAGAGGGGGTCAGTCCCAGACCAGGTTGAGGGAGCGTTCGAAGGTGACGTATCCGGCACGGGCGAAGGCTTGCGCCATGGGGACGTTGCCGAGGTCCGTCGATGCCCTGATCCGGTCGACGCCCTCGGCGGCCAGGATGCGGGTGCCCTCGGCGAGGATCTCGTCGATGTAGCCGTTGCCGCGGTGTGCGGGCAGGACGCCGATGTACGCGATGATCGGGTGGTAGCTGTTGCGGGCCGGGACCACGAAGCCCACCGGACCGCCACCGTCGGGCAGTTCAGCGATGCGCCACCATTCGTGCGGGCTCTTGAACCTAGCGAACTCTCCGTCGTAGTGCCGTTCCGCCGCCTCGCGCGGGCTCAGTCCGGATGCTAGGTCCGCCTGGCCGTGGGCGTCGAGGGTGCCCTCCATGACCGGGGTCATCAGGGCGAGGAGGTCCTCGCGGTCGGCAACCGGGCGGAAGACGAGACGCTCCTTGGGTTCCGGGAGCAGGGACGACGGGGTCCACTGCAGCCGCAGCCGCTCGACCAGCAGCCGTGCGCCCGTGCTCTCCAGCACGCGCGTGCGTGATTCGACCACCTCGCGGGCTGCGGGCTCATGATGCCAGTCGGGCGGGACGAAGCGGCCGTACTCCGGCAGCTTTGCGCCCGCCGGGAAGACGGTCGTCGTCGCCGTCTTGAACAGCCGCAGGCCGATCTCGTCGCGGTCGGCCCGGGGCAGCGTGTCGTCGATGTCGAAGAAGTCGAACTGCAGCGGGATGTCACCGCCTGGGGTCGTCCACCAGGCGAGCCGGGCGAGGAGACGGTCGCCGTCCAGGGCCACCCAGGTCCACTCGGGGCGGCGGCATCCGTTGGCGAAGTCGTCGGTCAGTTCGTGGTCGAGGACGTAGGAGAGCCGGCAGAAGAGGTCGATTTCCTCGGGGCCGGTCAGAGGTCGGTAGCTCACCGATGTCAGTGTCAAGTCAACTCCTGTGAAGGGGTACAGCGCTCTGGAACCGGTGTGTGGTGCTGGTCAGGCACGCCGGGTGTCCGGGCAGAGGGCGTCGTGAGCCGCATGGTGGTCAGGCCGATTCGAGGATCGGGCGGATTTCGAGCGCCTCCGGGGTGGGGAAGCCGCGGGCCAGCTCGATGGCCTCGGCGTGGTCGGCAACGTCCAGTACGAACCAGCCGCCGAGGGTTTCCTCGCCGCTGTGGACGGGCCCCTCGGTCACCGCCACGGAGCCGTCCGCCGTCTTGCGCACGGTGACGGGGCCCTGGTGCTCTGTGTCGAGGGCGTCGCCGCCCGCCAGCTTGCCCGCCGCCGCGAGCTCGCCGATCCACGTCTCGTACGCCTTCCGGTAGGCGTCGCGGTCGGCCTGGATCCGGGCGCGTGACGCATGCGTCTCGAAGATCACGAGGGCGTATTTCATGAGGGGTTCCTCTGTTCGGTGTTCCTGGTGGTGATGTTGGTTGTGGTGGTGGTCGGTTCGATGCGGGCCAGTGCGCCTGTCTCCAGGGCCGTCCACACGGCGCCGTCCGGGCCCACCGTGATCCCATGCGGCTCGGAGGCCGGGGTGGGCAGGTCGTGGACGGTGACCGTGCCGTCGGAGGTGATCGAGCCGACGCGGTTGCCGCCCCACTCGGTGAACCACGCCGTGCCGTCGGCGTCGGTGGTGACGGCGTGCGGCCGGGCCGAGCGGTCGGGCAGCGGGTACTCGGTGATCCGGCCGTCGGGCATTCTGCGACCGATCTGACCGGCCGCAATCTCGGTGAACCAGACGCCGCCGTCCGGGCCCGCGGCGATACCCACCGGCGCGGCCGCCTCGGTGGGCAGCTCGTGGACCGTGATGCGGCCGTCCATGCCGATGTGGCCGATGGCGTTGGCCTGGTTCATCGTGAACCACATCGCGTCCCCGGCCGCGGCGATCGCCGAGGGGAACGCGCCGGTGCGGGGCAGCGGGTACTCCGTGACCGTTCCGTCGGTGGTGAGGCGGCCGATGCGGTCGGCGGCGGTCTCGGTGAACCACAGCGCGCCGTCCGGCCCCGCGGCGATGCCGAAGGGACTGCACTGCGCGGTCGGCAGCGCGAACTCCGTCACCCGGCCGGCCGTCGTGATCCGGCCGATCCGGTGCGCCCGGTACTCGGTGAACCACAGTGCGCCGTCCGGCCCGTTGCTGATGACCGTCGGACCGCTGTCCCCGGCGAGCTGATGTCTGGTCGGCTCCTGTCCCGGGACGAGCCGACCGATCTGGCCGCTGTGCACCAGGGTGAACCACAGCGCGCCGTCCGGGCCGGTGGTGATCGCGTACGGGCCGCTGTCGCGACCGGACACCGCATACTCCTCGACGGTCCGCGTTGTCACTGCTGCTGCTCCAGACCTTCGGCGGCGGCGATGCGCTCGATGTCCTGCGGGGAACCGGCCATGATGGTGCGGGCATGCGCGGTCACCAGCTCGACGGGCCAGTCCCACCAGGCGACGCGCACGAGCCGTTCGATGCCGCTGTCGTCGAAGCGCTGTCTGATCGTCCTGGCCGGGTTCCCGCCCACGATGGTGTAGGGTGGCACGTCGGCGGTGACCATCGCACCGGCCGCGATCACGGCACCGTCGCCGATCCGTACCCCCGGCATCACGGTGGCTCCGTATCCGAACCACACGTCGTTGCCGACCACCGTGTCTCCGCGGCTGGGCATGCCGGTGACGATGTCGAGGGTCTGCTCGGCCCACTGAACGCCGAACATGGTGAAGGGGAAGGTGGACACCCCCATCGACGGGTGGTCGGCGCCCGCCATCAGGAACCGGGTGCCCGTGGCGATCGCGCAGTACTTGCCGATGATCAGCCGTTCCGGACCGTAGGCGTACAGCACATTGCGCTGCGCGAAGTCGGTCGCGCCGTCGGGGTCGTCGTAGTAGGTGAAGTCACCTGCCACGACGTTCGTCCCGGCGACCAGTGGCTTGAGGAAGACGACCCGCTCGTGGGCAGGCAGCGGATGGATGGTGGCCGGGTCAGGTGTCCGGGCAGCGCTCGGGTCAGATGTCACGCGGGAATCTCTCCGTGGGGGTTCGTGCTCGGTGGGCGGGGCCCGGGGTTACCCAGCATGCGTACCGGGCAGCCCGGGAACAACAGCCGATCTTGCTATGGTCGTTAACCCAGAGGTTCACGAATCCGGGGGACAGGATGGAACTGCGGGACATAGAGATCTTCCTGACGCTCGCGGAGGAGCTCCACTTCGGCCGCAGCGCCGAACGCCTGCATGTCTCCCCAGCCCGTGTCAGCCAGGCGATCAAGAAACAGGAACGGGTCATCGGCGCCCAGCTCTTCGAGCGAACCAGCCACCACGTTCGGATGACCCCCGTCGGAGAAGTGCTGCTCCAGCGGCTGAAGCCGGCATACGAGGGCATCCAGGAAGCCATGGCGGAGGTGACCACCATCGCCCGCCATTCGGCCGGCACGCTGACGCTGGGGGTCATGGGCGCACAGATGCATGACATGCGCCCGGTCCTGACCCACTTCCGGGCCCGGCACCCGTCCGTCGAACTCAGGTTCCGGGAAGTGTTCTTCAGCGATCCGTTCGGAGCCTTGCGGTCCGGTGAGGTCGACGCAGTGACCACCTGGCTGCCGGTCCGCGAGCCGGACTTGACCGTCGGAGTGGTGCTGCGCGAGGAACCACTCCACCTGATGGTGGCCGCGGATCATCCGCTCGCCCGGCAGGAGTCGGTGAGCATGGAGGTGCTCGGCGACCACATGGTGCCGCGCCTGAAGGGCCCCATTCCCGCCTACTGGGAGACCGCCGTGCTGCCGGCCCGCACACCCGCCGGACGCCCCGTCCGCCGCGGCCCGGCCGTCGCCACCTTCTACGAGATCCTTGCCCTCGTCGCGGCAGGCGAAGCGGTGTGCACAGTCCCTGACGAGGGACGGCGCTACAACGCGCAGACCGACGTCGTCTACCTCCCCCTCCACGATGCCCCGCCCGTCCAGTGGGCCCTGATCTGGCGCACGGACCGCGCGACCCCACTGGTACGCGCACTCGCCGACGCGGCGACGGACTGCGGCGACGCAACTGCGCGGTAGAGACGGGATGTGCCGGCGTCGGTGTCGTGTCCCTCGGTGCCATCGTCCGCGCCACCAAGCCCGCCACCACCCACAAGCCCGAGGCAAGCGCGGCCAGCGATTCCGGCTGCGGCGTCACCGCCTACTGCACGCCCACCGAGCAGGCAGACGACCCGAACAGCACCGTCTCCGAAGCCAAGAGCGCCGTCGGCAGCAACTGCGGCTGACAGTACGCCGGTTCGGTTCGTCACCCCCGAGGGGTGACGTCCAACAAGCCTGCAGCGCGATACGACCTCCCGCTTCGGCGGGACATGAAGTCCCGCGCTGGTCCAGCTGAACGAGACGCGACCAGCGCGGGACACACTCACTGCGCAAACATGGCCGGCGTCGAAGGCATGAGCGGCGTACGGAGCGGCGGACGAAGCGCCGGAGGGAGGGTGCGCGCGGGGGCCGCGCTGGTGGTTGGCGTCAGCCGCGTGCCGCGGGGCGCGCGGCATTGGCGGCCTCGACGTCCATGGCCGCGCTGTCGGCCGCCGCGACAGGAGCCGCACCACGCGTCACCAGACGTGCCCCCAA
This sequence comes from Streptomyces sp. NPDC002896, assembly GCF_040295225.1. NCBI lineage: Bacteria > Bacillati > Actinomycetota > Actinomycetes > Kitasatosporales > Streptomycetaceae > Streptomyces > Streptomyces sp. NPDC002896. The sequence goes on from NZ_JBEOVA010000032.1 coordinate 9,351, forward strand.
GCCCAGCAGGGCAGCGATCACCAGGGTGAGCCCCATCGGCACTCCGGTGTCGTCACCACCCAGCCCCACCAGGGGCGAGACCAGCGCGCCCATGCCGAACTGCAGGGCACCCATGAGAGCAGCCGCCGTCCCCGCCGCGTACGGGGCACGGCCGATGGCCAGCGCCGAGGCGTTGCCCATGACGAAGGCGTGCGAGCAGGTGAGCGCGAACAGGGCCGGCAGAACGGCCGCTGCCGGCAGTCCGGCCGCCAGCAGCGCCAGCAGCACCGCCGAGAAGACCAGGACGGCGGCCTGTCCGGCCCGCAGCAGCGCCTCCGGGGCGAAGCGGCCCACGAGGCGCGAGCTGACCAGCCCGGACGCCACCATCCCGAGGGCATTGGCCGCGAAGTCGAGGGTGTACGCGGTGGTGGACAGGCCAAGGACGTTCCCGACGACGAAGGGCGACGCCGAGATGTAACCCATCAGACTGGCGAAACCGAGCGCGAAGGAGAAGGTGTACCCGAGATAGCCGCGGTCGGCGACGAGGCGGCGCATGACACGGCCCGTCTCGGCGAGGCCGCCCGCGTGCCGCTGCGCCTTCGGCAGTGACTCGGACACGACGAAGAGCGAGCCCAGCAGCATCAGGGCCGATATCCCGGTCAGGACCCAGAAGATGCCTCGCCATCCGGCCGATCCCGCCAGCGCGCCGCCCGCCAGCGGGGCGACGACCGGGGCGATACCGCCGATGCTGGCGAGCAGCGAGAACACCTTGGCCGCGGCGGGCCCCGACGTACGGTCCGCGGCGACCGCGCGGGCGATGACGATGCCCGCCGAGCCGGCGAAGCCCTGGACGAAGCGCAGCGCGACGAGCATCCAGATGTTCGGTGCCAGGGCGCACAGGGCTCCGGCCACGACGGCCACGGCGGTGGCGATGATCAGCGGGCGGCGGCGGCCGTAGCGGTCGGACAGCGGGCCGATGACGAGCTGGCCCGCGGCGAGGCCGATGAGGAAGGTGGTCAGGGTCAGCTGCACGCTGGACGCACCGGTGCCCAGATCGGCGGCGACCTCCGTGAACGAGGGCAGGTACATGTCCGTGGCGAACGGAGCGACGGCCGACAGCAGCGCGAGGACCGCGAGGAGCACTCCGGACACACCGGGCTTGGTCGGGGTGGCGGGGGCTTCGGACACGGGGTTCTCCAGCGGCGAGGGCGGCACATGAGCAAGACAACGTTATTTATGAATCCATAAATAAACTAGCATGAGAGCCATGAGTGGCCGCCATACCTCCCTCAGGGAGTTCACCCCCGCCCTGCGCGACACGGCACGCATCCTGCTGCGTGCCGCCGAACAGCGCGCCGGCGTCCATCCCCTGCCGCCGTCGGAGGCGGACATGATGCGGCTGATCGTCCGCGACCCCGGGGTGAGTCCTGGCCGGCTCGCGACCGAGCTGCTGATGAAGCCCAGCAACGTCAGCGCGGCGCTGCGGCACCTCACCGAGCACGGTCTGGTCAGCCGCGAGACCGATCCGGCGGACCGCCGCGCCACCCGCGTCCTGCCGACGCCGCAGGCCGTCACGAACGCCCGGCGCATCGAGGACACCTGGGCCCACCTGATCGACGAGGTGCTGGACGACCTCGACCCCGGTGACGCCCAAACCCTCCTGCACGCTCTGCCGGCGCTGCGCGCACTGGAGGCCGCCTTGCGGGCACGGCACAGCGCCCCGCAGACGGCCTCCTCATAGCGATATAGCGATATTCGGTTGTCGGGCGCCCACAGATCAGGGCCATAGCGGTTTTCGGTTGCCGGGCGTCCAGGGACCAGCCATGCCCGTGCGCGGTCTACCCGTGGTTCTGACAGGACATCTGCCGGGGACCTGGATCAGGCCGGCGCGATCATCCCCGCCGACAGATCGATGTCGGCCCCGCACAGCCCCGGCATCGCGAGCATCGCCACCAGCGCCTTGGCCACCTCGTCCTCCTCGACCAGCCGGTGGAGTGCGGCCCGTGAGGCGAAGGCCCGCTCGGCCTCCTCCACGGTCGTACCGCTCAGCTCGGCCTCCAGCCGGAAGTTGCGGTCCATGCGCGGCCCGCGCACCGGCCCCGGCGACAGGGAGTTGACGGCGACGCCACGCGGACCGACCTCGCCCGCCAGGGTGCGGGTCAGTCCCAGCAGCGCCATCTTGGAGGCCGTGTACGGGGTGCGGTGGAGCAAGGGCCGTTTGCCGCTGACCGATGCGATGTTGACGATGTCGCCTCGGCCGGCGGCCAGCATCGGCGGCAGGAACGCCCGGCACACCAGGTAGACGCCGCGTACGTTGGCGGCGAACACGTCGTCCCACTCGTCCGGCTCGATGTCCGTGAGCGGCTTCACCGGGCCCGCGACGCCCGCGTTGTTGACGAGGACCGAGATGTCCTCGTCGTCGAGTTCGGCGGCCAGGGCCGTCACGGACTCCGGGTCCGACACGTCGCACACCGCCGCACGCGCCCGTCCGCCCTCCTTGATCACCCGGGCCGACGCGTCCACGAGGGCCTGTTCGTTCCGGCCGACCAGGATCACCCGGGCCCCGGCGCCCGCCAGGGCCAGCGCGAACGCGCGCCCCAGCGGTCCGCCCCCGCCCGTGATCAGCGCCGTACGTCCGTGCAGGGTCATGCGGTGTTCCACGGCAGCTCGTCGCCGGCGGCCTTCGCGGCCCGTACGTCACCGGAGCGCGCATGCCCCTCGAACAGCTCGACGCGCGAGGCGCGCCCGCACAGCCGGCCGAGCAGCGCCTGCGAACCCGTGTCGGTGACCTCCTGGTACGTCACCGTCTTCAGGTACTTGCCGACCCACAGGCCACCGGTGTAGCGGGCGGCTCCGCGGGTGGGCAGAACATGGTTCGTGCCGATGACCTTGTCGCCGAAGGAGACACAGGTGCCCTCGCCGAGGAACAGGGCGCCGTACTGGGTCATCCGCTCCAGTGCCAGACGCGGCTCGGCGGTCAGTACCTCGACGTGCTCGAAGGCGAACTCGTCCGCGAGCGCGTACAGCTCGTCGAGCGAGTCGACGACGTGCACCTGACCGTGGTCGCGCCAGGCGGGCTCCGCGAAGTCGCGGGTCGGCATGGACGGCAGCAGTCGCTCCACCTCGGCGATGGTCTTCTCGGCGACCTCGCTCGATGTGGTGATGAGGACGGCCGGGGAGTCCGGGCCGTGCTCGGCCTGGGAGAGCAGGTCGACCGCGCAGGTGAAGGGGTCGGCGTCGTCGTCAGCGAGCACCAGTATCTCCGTCGGGCCGGCGAAGAGGTCGATGCCGATCTCGCCGAAGAGCTGCCGCTTGGCCTCGGCCACATACGCGTTGCCGGGTCCGGCGATCAGGTTCACGGGCTGCATCGAGTCCGTCCCGACGGCCATGGCGGCCACCGCCTGGACGCCGCCGAGCAGCCAGATCTCGTCCGCGCCCGCCAGGTGCATGGCGGCGACGGTGGCGGCCGGGATCTCGCCGTGGATGGGCGGCGTGCAGGCGACGACGCGCGGTACGCCGGCGACCTTGGCGGTGACGATGGTCATGTGGGCGGAGGCGGTGAGCGGGTAACGGCCGCCGGGGATGTACGCGCCCGCGGCCTGCACGGGAATGTGCTTCTGCCCGAGCCGCACGCCCGGGAGGGTCTCCACCTCGAACTCGCCCAGGGAGTCCAACTGGTGGCGGGCGAAGGTGCGTACCTGGTCCTGGACGAACCGGATGTCGTCGATGACCTGCTGGGGCACCGACGCGACGATCTTCTGGACCTCCTCGTCGCTCAGGCGGAAGGACTCCGGGCTCCAGTTGTCGAACTTCTCGGAGTACTCGCGTACGGCCTTGTCGCCGCGTTCGCGGATGTCCGCGATGACGCCGGTGACGGTCTCGCGTACCTGGTCGAGGGAGGCGGTGACCTGTGCCCGGGGTACGGCGTGCTTCAGGATGGCTGCCACAGCTGCGGCCTTTCTCAAGGAAGTCAGGGAGTCTCAGCGGAGTCGGATCAGACGGGCGGCGCTTCGAAGAGCACGTCGGGGTCGTTGAACTGCTCCTTGGCGACCGACTCGCTCATCGGGTCGGCGGTGCCCCACTGGTCCTGGGTGATCGGGTCGTCGACGTCGTGGCGGCCCGGGTGCCACCGGTCCTCTTCCAGTACGGCGAGTTCGGTCGTGTACTCGACGGTGTTGCCGTGCGGGTCGTGGAAGTAGGAGAAGGTGTTGTCGCCCGCGAGATGGCGGCCCGGCCCCCAGGTGAGCCGCGTCCCCGCGCGCAGCGCCCGCCCCGTTCCGCGCATGTACTCCTCGACGCCCCGCATCTCGAACGAGGCGTGGTGCAGGGAGACATGGGGTCCGCGCGCGATGGCGAACGAGTGGTGGAGCGGGCTGCACCGCAGGAAGTACATGAGGTCGCCCATGTGCGTGGAGTACAGCGTGTCGGTGAGGCGGAAGCCCAGGTGCTGGATGTAGAAGTCCCGCAGCCCTTCCGGGTCCTGGGAGTTGACCACGCAGTGCGAGAGCCGGACGGGGATGGCCTCGCGCTCTTCGATCTTGCGGTGCGTGCGGGTCTCGACTTCCGCGGAGACCTCGACGACCCGCCCGTCCGGGTCGAAGAAGCGCAGGCCGTAGCCGCCGCCGGGGGTGTCCAGGTGCCTCGGCTCATGGACGAGTCGGACTCCGGCCCGCCCGAGCCGCACGGCCAGTTCGTCGACGGCGGCCGGTGAGACGGCGCCGAAGGCCACCAGGTCCATTCGCTTCCGCTTGTCCTTGCGGATCCGCACGACGTACTGCTCGGGGCTGCCCTCGGCAGCGAAGAAGGCGAGGCCGCTGTCGCCGGCGACCTCGGTCAGGCCCCAGGTGGTGCCGTAGAAGGCGCGCTGTCGGTCGAAGTCCGGTACGGCCAGGTCGACGTGGCGCAGATGGGTGATGGGCTGGAAGCTCTGGGAAGTCGTCACTGTCCGCTCCTGACGGTGTTGCGCTGGTGGCCCAGGCCCGTGATCTCGGCCTCCATCACGTCCCCGGGCTTCAGGAAGACACCCCAGTGCGCGCCGTTTCCCGCCGGTGACCCGGTGAGCAGGAGGTCGCCGGGGTGCAGGGTCGTGGTCGTGGAGACGTAAGCGATGAGCCGCGGGATGTCGAAGATCATGTCCTTGGTGGACTCGTCCTGGCGGACAACTCCGTTGTGGCGCAGGGTGATCCGCAGGTCGTTCGGGTCGCCGACGAAGGCCGCCGGGACGAGGAAGGGTCCGGTCGGCAGGAAGGTGTCCGCGTTCTTGGCGGTGAACCAGTCGGTGCCGATGGCCTTCAGGTCCGGCCGGTAGAGGCGGTCGCGGGTGGTGAGGTCGTTGCAGACGGTGTAGGCGGCGACGTACGCCATCGCCTCCTCGGCCGGGATGTTCTTGCCCGACTTGCCGATGACGAGGGCGAGTTCCAGCTCCCAGTCGTGCTGTTCGCCGAGCGTGGGGAGCACGATGTCGTCGTACGGGCCGCACATCGCGCGCGGCGAGCCGAGGAACACGTACGGGATACCGCTGCGGATCCGCTCGTCCATCATCTTCTCGGCGTCGACGCGGGCCTCCTCGGGGGTGGCGCCGTGCACGCTCTCCTTCTCGGCGGCCACCAGATCGACCACGTGCTTGCGGTAGTTGGCGCCGCTCTGCAGGATCTGGCCCGGCTCGATAGGGGTCAGCACGCGCAGGTCGGCCAGGTCGTGCCAGGTGCCGTCGGCCGAGCGGGCCAGGTCGTCGAGGCGGGGCAGCCAGGTGTCCCAGCCGTCGATGAGAGCGCGTACGGACGGCACCTGATCGGACAGGTCGCGTACACGCGCCCCGGTGACCAGGCCGGGGAAGGCGTTTGCACTGTTGCTGAACGTGCCGAGCGCGAACGGTCCGGCGTGGGTCGGTAGTGGATCGGGCACGGGCGGCTCTCCTCGTACGGATTCGGGGGCTCGCCTTCGACGCTAGGCAGCCGCGCGGGGCGGCGGAAATGGCCGTTCGCGATGCCTGCCATCGGCGGGCCCGCCCGGCGCCGAACTGCGGCTCCATCGCCGTACGGGATGGATGACGTCCCCCTTGCCGATGCCTCGATCCGTTGACCCTGCATCGACCGCCCACGCAGGCTCGGAGCACCCTCCGCCATAGCCCTGAAGGCATGGGCGGTTCCCCCATCCCCGAGGAGAGACACGTGGTCGTCGAGCATGCGGAGCTGACCGTCGAGGCCGGCCGGGAAGAGGAGTTCCAGGAGGTCTTCGGCAAAGCGCGGGAGGTGCTCGCCGAGGCCGACGGGTTCCGCTGGGCCGAGCTGCTGCGCTGCGAGGAACGGCCGGGGACCTTCCTGCTACTGGTCGGCTGGGAGTCGGTCGAGGCGCACACGGTGGGCTTCCGGGAGTCCGAGCGCTTCGGGCGCTGGCGGGCCTTGGTCGGACCGTTCTTCGCCGAGCCCCCGGCCGTCGAGCATTACCACGAGCTCGGTACGCGCTTCTCTGGCTGACCCCCACTTCTCTTCTACGTTCGCAAGGATCGCCCATGCCCGTATACAAGGTGCTCGTCGTCGGCGGCGGCATCACCGGAAGCGTGCTGTCCCTCGCGCTCGCCCAGCGCGGCGCCGACGTCGACCTCGTCGAGATCTCCCCCCAGTGGTTCGGTGTGGGCCACGGCATCACCGTCCAGGGCAACGCCCTCAAGGCGCTGCGCTCGGTGGGCGTGCTGGAGCGGGTGCTGGCCCGGGCGGTGCCGTTCGACATCATGCGGTTGCGCCGTGCGGACGGCGGCCTGATCACGGAGCTGTCGACCCCGCACACTGGCGGCCCTGATCTGCCGTCCACGGCGGGCGCGCTGCGCTCGGACCTGCAGAACGCGCTCTGCGACGCGGTGTACGCGCAGGGAGTGCAGGTCCGGCTGGGACTGACCGTGGAGAGACTCGACCAGTCACCCGATCACGTGGACGTGACCTTCACGGACAGCTCCGTCGGCCGCTACGACCTCGTGGTCGGCGCCGACGGCATCAACTCGGCGATGCGCAGGCTCGTCGGCATCACGGAGCGGCCGCGCCCGGTCGGCATGTCGATCTTCCGGGTGGTGGCGGAGCGGCCCGCCGAGATGGACTGCGCCGAGGTGTATTACGGCGGCCCTCGCTTCAAAGCCGGCTACAGCCCGATCTCCCCCGACCAGTGCTACGCCTACCTCCTCGACGAGAACCTCGACGCCTCGCTGATCGGCCCGCGCGCCCCGCTGTCGCTGATGCGCGAGCGCGGCGCCGGCTACGGCGGCACCTGGGGCAAGATCATCGCCTCGCTGCCCGACGACACGGCGGTCGACTACCGCTGGATCGAGGCGGTCCTGGCCGACGAGCCGTGGCACCGCGGCCGCACGATGGTCATCGGCGACGCGGCGCACGCCTGTCCGCCGCTGATCGCGCAGGGCGCCGCCATGTGTATGGAGGACGCGGTGCTGCTGGCCGAACTGGTCACCGGGGACGAGCCGTTGGAGAAGGCCCTCGACCATTTCATGTCCCGTCGGCTGCCGCGGGTGCGGATGGTGCTGGAGAACTCGCTGCGGCTGGCCGAGTGGGAGATCAACCCCGGTACGCCCGGCGCCGACCCCGCCCGCATCATGTCGGAGACGCTCGAGTCGCTGACGGCGGCCGCATGAGCACGCCGGTCGTCGACTTCCACGGTCACCTGGCCGTCCCAGCCGCCGATGCCCTCGTCGCCGGAACCCCGGGCCTCGCCGCCGAGCTGGCGGCGGAACAGCGCGCGCACTCCCCCGCGTCGCTGACCGCCAACCGGGCCCAACTCCAACGGCTGTCGGGGAAGTTGACGGAGGTCGCCGAGCGCCTCACCGACCTCGACGCGATGGGCGTCGACATCCAGGTCGTCGGCCCGATGCCGATGCACCACTACTGGGCGGAGCCCGACCTGGCCGTGCGCCTCGCCCGCACCGTCAACGAGGCCGTGGCCGCGCACTGCGCTCAGGCGCCCGAGCGGCTGTACGGGCTGGGAACGGTTCCCCTCCAGCACCCGGACCTCGCGGTCGCCCTGCTGGACGAGGCGATCACCGAGTACGGCCTGTACGGGATCAGCGTCTCCACGACCGTCGACAGCCGGGAACTCGCCGACCCGGCGCACGACGAGGTGTGGCGGAAAGCCGAGGAGCTCGGCGCGGTCGTCTTCGTCCACCCCTGGGCCTGCTCGCTGGGCGAACGGCTGGCGACCCACTACCTGGGCAACACCGTCGGCCAGCCGGTCGAGACGACAGTCGCGCTCTCGCACCTGATCTTCACCGGTGTCCTCGACCGCTTCCCGCGCCTGAAGCTGGTGGCGGCGCACGGCGGCGGCTATCTGCCCACCTATGCCGGCCGCTCCGATCACGCCTGGCACGTACGCCCGGACGCTCGCGGCTGCGCCGAGCCGCCTAGCACATACCTGCGGCGCATGTGGTTCGACGCGCTCGTGTACACCCCGCGCGCGCTGCGCCGGCTGGTCGAGGAGGTGGGTGCGGACCGGGTGGTGCTCGGCACCGACTACCCCTTCGACATGGGTGTGGACGACCCGGTGGCCCGCCTGGACGCGGCGGGCCTCTCCCCCGCCGACCGGGGCGCCATCGCCGGTGAGAACGCTCTCGGCCTCCTTCTGAAAGGACAGATTCGATGACGCTCGGCCCCATCGAGGAAGAGCTCGCCAAGGCCCGTTCCGCCTACCGGAACTGGGGCCGCTGGGGCGAGGACGACGTGCTCGGCACGCTCAACTTCATCGACGACGCGATACGGGCCCACGCGGTCGGCCTGGTGCGGCGCGGACGGGCCTTCTCCCTCGCCCAGGAGTTCAACGAGTCCGGTCCGCAGCGTGGTTTCCGCGGCCGCATCAACCCGGTCCACTACATGAAGGACACCGGCTCCGACGCAGCCGCCGGCACGCAGGGCTTCCCGCACGGCTTCGGCGGCGCCGACGACCACATCGTGATGCCTCTGCAGGCCTCGACCCAGTGGGACGGCCTGGGCCACATCTACGACAACAAGCAGGCGTGGAACGGCCGTCCGTGCACCATCGTGAACGGTGACGGCGACTCCGTCACCGGTATCGAGCACATGAAGGACGCGTTCACCGGCCGCGGGGTCCTGCTCGACGTGGGCCGGACGGTGGGCGACGAGCACGGTGAACTCCCCGACGGGTTCCCCATCCTGGAGGAACACCTGCGCGCCACGATCGAGGCACAGGGCGCGACGTCGAGCGTCCGCCGCGGTGACCTCGTCCTCGTCCGCACCGGGCAACTCGGCCGCGTACGGCGGCTGGGCGAATGGGGCGGCTACGCGGCCGGCGACGCGCCCGGGCTCTCCTTCACCACGCTCGGCTGGCTGCACCGCACGGAGATCGCGGCGATCGCATCCGACACCTGGGGACTGGAGGTGCGCCCGTACGAGTTCGCCGAGCCCGCGATGTCCCCGCTGCACCAGATCGCGATCCCCAACATGGGCCTCCCGCTGGGCGAGATGTGGGACCTGGAGGCGCTGGCCGAGGACTGCGCGGCCGACGGTGTCTACGAGTTCCTGCTGGTCGCGGCGCCGCTGCCGGTGACCGGCGCGGTGGGCGCCCCCGTCAACCCCATCGCGATCAAGTGAGCAGCCCGGCCATGACTGCAACCTCTCCCGAACCGCCACGAGACGACCGCTTCTCCGGCACCCTCCACTTCCCCGGCGACGAAGACTTCGACGAGGCCTGCTTCGGCCGCGTCTTCAACGCCCGCCGACCCACCGACCGCGCTCCCACCGCCGTACTGAAAGCCGTCACCGAACAGGACGTCGTCGCGGGAGTGCGGCTGGCGGTCGAGCACGGCTGGCAGGTCGCCGTGCGCTCCGGTGGGCACAGCTGGGCCGCCTGGTCGGTGCGCGACGATGCCCTGCTGATCGACCTCGGCGGGTTCCGCGAGATGGCGTACGACGACACCACCGGCATCGTCTCGGCCACTCCGAGCGTGAAAGGCGGCGACGAACTCAACCCGTATCTCGGACAGTTCGGGCGCTTCTTCAACGGCGGGCACTGCCCCTCCGTCGGCATCGGCGGGTTCCTCCTCCAGGGCGGCCAGGGCTGGAACGCGCGCGGCTGGGGCTGGGCGGCCGAGAACATCACCGCCATCGACGTCGTCACCGCCGAGGGCGAGCTGGTGCGCGCCGACGAGACGCGGAACAGGGACCTGTTCTGGGCGGCCCGCGGCGCGGGCCCCGGCTTCTTCGGCGTGGTCACCCGCTTCCATCTGCGCACGCGGCCCCTCCCCCGGCACCTCGCGCACACCGTGCACGCCTACCCGCTCGACCTTTTCGACGAGGTCATGACCTGGCTGCACAAGACCCACCACACGATCTCGGACCTGGTGGAGATCGTCGCGCTGACGCAGACACCGCCGGACCACGACGAACCCGTACTGCTGGTGACGGGCGTCTCGATGACGGACACGCCCGAGCAGGCGGCCGAGGCGCTGGCTCCGCTGCACGCCAATCCGTACGCGGACCAGGCGCTCTTCCGCGTCGAGGCGCAGCCGACCACGCTCCCCGAGCAGCTGGACATGCAGCGCACGGCCAACCCCGAGGGCCACCGCTACCTCGTCGACAACGCCTGGCTGACCGGCCCAGCCCACGAGGTCGTCCCCGCGATCCGCAAGGCCTTCACCGACCACCCGACACGAGGCACCTTCACCATCTGGTTCTCGATGGCACCGCTGCGCGAGCTCCCGGACATGGCGTTCTCCCTCCAGTCGGAGATCTACTGCGCCACGTACGTGGTGCACGACGAGCCGGAGCGGGACGGCGAGCTACGGGCCTGGCTGGACGAGGCCATGGCAGACATGCAACCGGTCACGGCGGGCCAGTACCTCGGCGACTCCGACTTCACCGTCCGGCAGCTGAAGTTCATGGGCGACGAGCACTGGCGGCAGCTTCAGGAGATACGTGCCGTGCGCGACCCGAAGGCCCTCTTCGCCGGCTATTTGAGCGCCGGCAGCGTCACCAACACCAACCACTGGGAGCAGTGAGCGATGCGTTTCGCGACATACGAGCACGAGGGCGCGGAGCGCGCCGGGGCCGTGCGCGACGGGGTGATCCATCCATTGCCCGAGGGCGTGACCGTGCTGTCCCTGATCGAGCAGGAGACCCTGCACGAGGCGGGTGCGCAGGCACTGGCGCGCGGCAGTGACCTGCGCGTGGGCGAGGTGCGGTTGCTGCCGCCGCTGAAGCCGCCGTCCATCCGGGACTTCGTCGGCTTCGAGGCCCACATCGAGGGCGTGTCCAAGTCCCTGGACGGCCTCGAACACGTGCCCGAGGAGTGGTACCGGGCACCGAACTTCTACTTCACCAATCCGCACGCGGCATACGGCGCGCACGACGACGTGCCGGTCCCGGCCGGATGCTCGGTCCTCGACTTCGAGCTGGAGGTCGGCGCGGTCATCGGCCGCTCGGGCCGGGACCTCACCCCGGAGCAGGCCCGCGACCACATCGTGGGCTACCTGGTCTTCAACGACTGGTCGGCCCGCGACCTGCAGAAACCGGAGAAGAACCTCGGCCTCGGCTTCTCCAAGGGCAAGGACTTCGCGAACACCCTCGGCCCGTACCTGGTGACGGCCGACGAGGTGGAGGACCGCAGGGACGGGGACGGCTTCCTCGACCTGGAGATGACGGTCACGCTGAACGGCGAGCTGATCGGCCGCGACACCCTCGCCAACGTCTCCTGGACCTTCGAGGAGATGGTCGCCTACGCCGCCCGCGACACCTGGGTGCGCCCCGGCGACGTCCTCGGCTCGGGCACCTGCGGCTGGGGGGCGCTCGCGGAGCACTGGGGCCGCGCGGGGGAACGCACTCCTCCGCCGCTTCAGCCCGGCGACGAGGTGACGCTGACTGTGGAACGCCTCGGCAGCCTCTCCAACCACATCGTCCCCGGACGGACGGACGTCTATCTGCCGCGCGCCCGCAAGCGGGGCCGGACGCCGCGCCCGTAACCGCCCCCGCCTCAACGGCCTGTGCGGCCCGAGCGCGCCGCACAGGCCGTTGAGCTGCGCGTATTCCCGCCCCCGATGTCTTGCATCGCGTCTTCCTGAGAATCGGCTTACATCGGCCGCCAGGGGTTCCTCAGCCCCGCACCCGTAGTTACGCTCCGGTTCACCGAGCTTCAAAGACGCGGCCGGAAGGGGACATCCGTGGGTCTCGGAGCGATCGACCTGAATCTTCTGGTGGCGCTGGAAGCACTCCTCGAGGAGAAGAACGTCACGCACGCCGGCGTCCGGCTCTCCACCAGCCAGTCCGCGATGAGCGGCTCGCTCGCCCGGCTGCGCCGCCACTTCAACGATGAACTGCTCGTGCGCGTGGGCCGCGAGTACGAGCTGACGCCCCTCGCGGAGCGACTGCTGCCCGTCGTCCAGGCCTCCCTCTACAAGGCCGAGGAGGCCATGTCGCTGACCCGGCACTTCGATCCGGTGCGCAGCAGGCAGCGCTTCTCGGTCGTGATGTCGGACTACGTCATGACAGTGTTCGTGGAGCCGCTGCTGCGGGCCATCGCGCAGGAGGCGCCAGGCGTACGGATCGACTTCCACCCGCTCGTGCACGGCCAGCCGGAGAGCGAGACGCATCTGCGCTGCCACGACCTGATGATGGTGCCGCTCGGCTACCGGCTGCCCGGTATCAGCGAGGCCGTGATGCACGACCGGTTCGTGTGCATCGTCGACCCCGACAACCCGCGCCTGGTGGACGGGCGGCTCACCCTGCGCGACCTGGCCGACATGCCGCATGCCGCTTCGGCCTTCGGCAAGAGCATGACCCCCGCGGACCGCCAGCTGGAGACGCTCGGCATCACCCCGCGCGTCCAGGTCAGCGCGCCCGGCTTCAGTGTGCTGCCGTTCCTGGTGGGCGGCACGGACCTGGTGGCGCTCGTGCCGGAGCGGCTCGCGCTGCGGTACGAGGGGTTCGCGCGCTGCGTCGCCGTACCGACGCCGTTCCCGGACGTGCCGCTGGTGGAAGCCATGTACTGGCACCACAACCGGCACTCCGATCCAGCGCACCGCTGGCTGCGAGAGACCGTACGCAGGGTGGGCGCGTCGCTGGACGAGCCCCTGGAGCAGACCGCGGAGCCCGAGGGGCCCGAGGGGCCCGGGGTGATCGCCGTCGCGGATGCCAGCCATGACGAACGCGCGTTTCCGGAGCTGTCCGCGGCTTCCTAGCGTGGACGGGAGACATCCCGTAGCCACTGGAGGAAGCCGTGAGCCGCACGCGTCTGGCGGGCCGTACCGTCGTCGTCACCGGAGCCGCACAGGGCCAGGGAGCCGCGGAGGTGGAGGCGGCGGCCCGTGAGGGCGCGACGGTGGTCGCGACCGACGTGCTGGACGAGGCCGGCGAAAAGCTGGCCGCGTCCCTGCGTGCCGACGGCCTGGACGTGCGCTACCAGCACCTGGACGTGGCGTCGCCCGACGACTGGACGGCGCTGGCCTCCTCCCTGTCCGTCGTGCACGGCCTCGTCAACAACGCGGGCATCCCCATGCGGGCCCGCCTCGGCGAGGTCGAACTGGCCGACTGGAACCGGGCGTTCACCGTGAACACCACGGGCGCGATGCTCGGCATCCAGGCCCTGGTCCCGCTGATGCCGTCCGGTTCGTCGATCGTCAACGTCGGCTCGGTCGCGGGCCTCACGGCCCATCACGCGGTCGCGTACACGACGAGCAAGTGGGCGCTGCGCGGCTTGTCGAAGGTGGCCGCCCTGGAGCTGGCGCCGCGCGGCATCCGTACGAACGTGATCCACCCCGGCTACATCGAGACGCCGCTGATGGCTTCCGCGAACCCGGTGTTCGTCCAGGCCCACCTCACGATGACCCCACAGGGCCGCCCCGGCACGGTCGACGAGGTGGCGCCGCTGGTCGTCTACCTGCTCTCCGACGAGGCGTCGTACGTGAACGGCGCGGAGATCACGATCGACGGCGGGTACGCGGCACACGGCGGGGTGAAGGCGATCACCAACGCACTGGACGGGCAGTAGCCGGTGAACGGCGGGGCCACGGCGTGGCCCCGCCGTTCCTGCTGCAGCGCCGCCTCGACGAAGACCGCCGCACCGACGAACGCTTACGTCGATCGACACTCCGCGAGCCGCTTCTCCAGAAAGCGTCGCTCGGTCTCGTTCTCCACCATCTTCAGCGCCCTCGCGTACGCCTCGGCGGCCTCGCGTGCACACAACCGACGAACGGCCCGGCGTCGAATCGACACCCTTCTTCCGCCATGGTGAGCATTTCTCGCCTGCGCGAGGGCGGACACGAGTGAGCCGGGGTCCGCGGCCCCGGCTCACCTTCTCCTGCAGTTCCTCTGCCGCTACGCGGACGCCGCCCCCACGGCCGGCTCGTCCGTCGCGCCGACCGTCGCACGGGCGGTGTTCTTGCGGACCAGCAGCAGGGTGACGAGCGCGCCGAGCAGCGAGGCGCAGCCGCAGATCAGCACGCCCACGGCCATGCCGTGGCCGAGCGCGGTCTGGGCGGCCGCCCTGGCGCTGTCGCTGCCCGCGTTGACGACGGCGAGCGGGCCGGCCGCCGCCTCCATGCCCGCGTCGGTTCCGCTGAGCTTGCCCACCAGCGCCGACGACGCGGCGCTCATCGCGATCGTGCTGATCACGGCCGGGCCGAGGCCCTGGCCGAACTCGCGCACCAGGCTGGTGGCGCCGCTGGCCATACCGGTCATCTCGATCGGCACGGCGTTCACGGCGGCCGAGGTCAGCGAGGACACGACGCAGATGAAGCCGATGCCGAGCAGCAGCACCGGGCCGATGAAGGCCGCGAGGGAGGTCGTGGTGATCGGGATCGCGGCGATCCAGAACTGTCCCGCGGCCATGGGCAGCAGGCCGCCCATCAGGAGCCAGCGGGCGTCGATGCGGGTGAGCATCTTGCTCAGCACGGGCGCGAGCAGCAGGGGGATCAGTTGCAGGATCACGAACGGCATTCCGGCCCGTAGAGCGCTCAGATGCATGACCGCGCCGAGCCGGATCGAGACGCAGTACGCGGTGCCGATGAAGCCGAACATGCCGGCGAGTGCGACGACGGCGGCCGCGGCGAACGACGGGATCTTCAGCAGGTCCAGGTTGAACATCGGCGAAGCGGCGCGCTTCTCGGCGATGACGAACCCGACGAGGGCCACGGCGGCCAGGGCCAGCGAACCGACGATCGCCGGGCTGCTCCAGCCGCGCTCGCCGCCCTCGATGATGCCCCAGAGCAGCGCGGTGAGTCCGACGGCGATGGTGATCTGCCCAGGCCAGTCCAGCGACCGGCCCTCAGGGGCCTTGGAGTCGGTGACGAGCTTCCAGCACGCGACCGCGACCACCAGGCCGAGGACGACCGGCGGTACGAACGCCCAGCGGAAGTCGGCGACCGTGGCGAGGACGCCGGACGACAGGGGCCCCGCGGCTGAGGCGATGGAGATGCTGAGTGCCCAGGTGGAGACCGCCTTCGCGCGGTCCTTCGCGTCGGGGGTTGCGGCCGCGATCACCGCGAGGGAGCTGGGGAAGAGCGCGGCGGCACCGATGCCCGCCAGGGCCTGACCGATCCACAGCATGGTGATGCTCTGGGCGGTGGCGTTGAGGAGTTCGCCGAGCGCGAGGACAAGTCCGCCGAGCACCAGCAGTCGCTTACGGCCGAAGAGGTCACCCACCACTCCGAAATTCAGCTCGAGAATCGCGGTGGGGAGAATGAAGGCGGAGGTCACCCAGGCCACCTGGGAACCGGATGCCCCGAATGCGGCCGTGATTTCGCCATTGATCGGCGAGGGAACGGTGATACACAGTTGTGCGGCGGCGACCGCGAGACAGCAGGCTATGAGCGTGCCGCGGTCGAGTCTTTTCAGGGAACCGGTGGAACCAGTCAATTGCGACATGGCACGCCCTCACACAGAATTCTTCTCGATGAGCTCAATGAGATTTCCCTCGGGGTCCGTCACCCAGGCCATGCGTACGCCCGGCTCGGGTGAGGGCCCCGGTTTCATCGCCTCGCCGGCGCCGTGGGCCACCAGGGCCTCGTAGACGGGGTCGAGTTCGGGGGTGGTGACCGCGAAGTGCCCGTATCCCTCGGTGAGGGCGGCGGTCAGCGGGTCGGGGGCACGGAGTCCCGGCTCTGATCCGGGCCTGGCGAGCAGCTCGATGCGCCAGCCGTGCGGGTGTTCCAGGACTACGCCCCTCAGTCTGGGGCCTTCGAGGTGGAACTCGAAGACGGTCTTCAGTCCGAAGGCGTCCTTGTACCAGGCGGTTTGGGCGGGCAGATCGCGTACGTTGACGCCGACGTGGTCGAGTCGCGTGTTCGCGGCGTTCGATGGGGTCATCGCGGCTCAGCCCGCCATCGCGCTGTCGCCGCCGTCGACCATGAGGTTGGCGCCGTTGACGAAGGCCGCCTCGTCGGAGCAGAGGAACGCGGCGGCTCGCGCGATGTCCTCGGGCTGTCCGATCCGGCCCACCGGGATACGCGCCTCGAGCTGGGTCTTCGGACCGTTCGGGTCGTCGAGGAAGGGCGCGGTCGCGGAGGTGCGGGTCATGCCGGGGGCGATGGTGTTGACGCGGATGCGGTGTGGGGCGCCGGCCGCGCACAGGTGCTTGCTCATCGCGAGCACCCCGCCCTTGGCGGCGCCGTGCGGCACCATCGGCATGAACGGCGCGCCCCGCACGGCGGCGACCGACGCGACGTTCAGCACAGCGCCGCCGCCCCGCGCGATCAGGTGCGGCCAGGCCGCCTGCGTGCAGAAATACGGGATGTCGAGCTCGTTCTTGATGGTGAAGTACCAGTCGTCGGCGAGCATCGTCTCGAACGGTCCGTTCCGCAGCGCCGAGGCGTTGTTGTAGAGGATGTCGATCCCGCCGAGTGCGGCGATTCCCGCTTCGATCCACTCCCGTGCGCCGTCCTGGGTCGACAGATCGACGGGGGCGAGGGTCTTCATCACTCCCCCGGACTTCTCCACCAGTTCGACCGTTTCTTCCGCTGCGTCGGAATCGATGTCGCAGCCGAATACGGAGGCGCCTTCCTCAGCGAATATCTGGGCCGCTGCCCTTCCAATTCCGGCTCCCGTGCCGCTGATGAACGCGATTTTCCCGTCCAGTCGACCCATGATTGCTTTCGTCCCTTGTCCCGGTACCGCCGGAGTGCGGTGTCAGGCAGCGTAGGTACGCCCATTGGCCGGAACAAGAATTCGGACTCGCCGGGGCCATCGCGGCTTCGGATGGCTGGTATGGCCGCAAGCCCCGGTCGAGCCCGTGCTGTTCGATCGTGCGCGGAACCTTGCGCTTCTGTGGGGCGCGAGAGAAGGTGTGGGCCGTTGAATCGTTCCAACCCATGCCCCACCCGTGCCGTACGGCCCCGACCCGCAGGGAGACACCACGCCATGACGCCCTCACGCAGAGGCTTCGCCGCCCTGGCTACCGGAGTTGTGCTGTCCGCCGCCCTGCCGACGACACCCGCCGCCGCGGCGAGTTCCCGACGCGGACCGCGTCTGGCCCACGACGACTTCCGGCACGGCCTCGGCAAGTGGGCGGTCGAGCTGGAGAGCGGCGGCAGCGTCACCGCGGAGCGCGGGGTGCTCGACATAGACGTGCCCGGCGGTGCGACGGTCTGGTTCAGGCAGCCGCTCGTCGGCCCGTACGTCCTCGAGTACACCGCGACACCCGTCTCGGCGGGCGGCGCCAACGACCGTGTCTCCGACCTCAACAACTTCTGGAACGCGACCGACGTCCGCTCCCCCGACGACATCTTCGCCACGCAACGGGGCGGCACCCTGGCCGAGTACGACTACCTCACGACGTACTACGCGGGCTACGGCGCCAACTACAACACCACCACCCGCCTGCGGCGTTACGTCGGTGAGCCGGGCGTCCGCCCGCTGATCTACGACTACACGGAGCCGCTGCTCACCGCGAACGAGCCAAACCACGTCCGGATCGTCTCGAACGGCTCGACGGTCCAGTGGTGGAACAACGGCCGACTCGTCTTCGACTACACCGACCCCGAGCCGTACACGAGTGGCCACTTCGCCTTCCGTACGGTGTGGAGCCATTTCCGCATCACCGATTTCGCGGTGTGGCGGCCGCCGACGGCTGCTGCCGCCTGAGTGGGCGGACGCAGCACGGGACACGTGTGGCGCGTCACCCCGTTTCGAGCAGCGCGCGTGTCTTGGCCGTGTGTACGGCGGCGGTGAGGGCGTCGATGTCGTAGGCGCCCATGTGGCGGCGGCCGTTGATGAAGAAGGTGGGGGTTCCGGACACGCCGCTCAGGTCCGCGGACTCGACGTCCTCTGCCACCTGGGCGGCCCCGACACGTTCGCGCAGGCACCGGCGGAAGCGCTCCGTGTCGAGGTCAAGCTGTTCGGCGTACCGCACGAGGTCGCGGACCTCCAGGGCACCCTGGTGGTCGAGGAGCAGGTCGTGCATCTCCCAGAAGGCGCCCTGCTCGGCCGCGCACTCCGCCGCCTCGGCGGCCAACTCGGCATGGGGATGGACGTCGGTCAGCGGCATGTGCCGCCACACGTACCGCACCGATGCATGGCCGGCGAGGAGCTCGCGGATGACCGGCTCCGCCTGCCCGCAGAACGGGCACTCGAAGTCGCCGTACTCGACGATGGTCACCGGCGCGTCCGCGGGACCGCGTACGTGGTCGCGGTCCGGGTCCACGGGGACGGCGAGGTCGATGATGGTCTCGGCCGTGCCGATCAGGGCCTTCGCCCGGCGGCGTGGCGGGAGGGCCCTGATAACCAGGGCGACCACCCAGGTGGCGGCGAAGGCGCCGATGACCGCGCTGAGGATGCCGATCTTCGCCTCCTCCAGCTGGTCGCCCTCGAAGGCGAGCGTGACGATCAGCAGGGACACGGTGAAGCCGACACCGGCGATCGTGCCGCCGCCCACCACGGACCCCCACCCGACCTGCGGCTTCATACGGCCGCGGCTGAGGCGGCTGGTCAGCCACGCGGCGCCGATGATGCCGATCGGCTTGCCGACCACGAAGCCGCACAGGATGCCCAGCGTCACCGGGGATGTGAAGGCGCGGGCCAGCAGGTCGCCGCTGATGGCGATGCCCATGTTCGCCAGGGCGAACAACGGCACGATCACATGGCTGGTCCAGGGGTGGTACAGCTGCTGCAGCCGCTCGTTGGGCGATACCGCCGATCTGAGCCCCTGGCGCACCGACCGCTCGAGCTCGGGTGTCGGCTGTTCGCGGAAGGCCCGGAACAGGCCGGTGGCCCGTTCCAGCTCGCTGCGCGGCGCGGGGTACGCGTACGTCAGCAGGCCGAGCGCGAGGCCCACCACGACCGGGTCCACACCGGACTTCACCAGCGCCACCCACGCCGCCGCGCCGAGCAGCGCGTACGCCCAGCCGCGGTGCACCCCGGCCGCGCGCACCAGCAGGATCACGCAGAAGATGCCCAGTGCCGCGAGCAGCGCGGGCAGGGCGACGTTCTCGCTGTAGGCGACCGCGATCACCACGAGCGCGAGGAAGTCGTCGACGACCGCCACCGTGAGGATGAAGGTGCGCAGGCGCTCGGGGAAGCGCGAACCGAGCAGCGCGAGCATGCCGAGCGCGAACGCGGTGTCCGTGGACATTGCGGCGCCCCAGCCGTGCACCGAGTCCCGGCCGGCGTTGATGGCGAGATAGACGACGATCGGCACGATCATGCCGCTGACTCCGGCGATCACCGGCAGCGTCACGCGCCGCCGTTCCCGCAGCTCGCCCATGTCGAACTCGCGGCGCGCCTCCAGCCCGACGACGAAGAAGAACAACGTCATCAGGCCGCTGTTCACCCACTCCCGCAGGGGCAGTGAAACACCGCTCTCCCCGATCGTCACCGAAAGGCGCGTGTGCCAGAAGCTGTCGTACGACGCATGCGAGATGTTGGCCCACACCAGCGCGGCGACCGTCGCGGCCAGCAGCACCATGGCACTGCCGGTCTCCGTACTCAGGAAGTCGCGAAGCGGCGTCCGGACGCCGCCGCCTCTGATCGTGATACGTCCGGAGGAGGAGGGCGGGGAAGCCGAGGAGTCCGTCACCACGGCATTGTCCCTCGCTTTCCCGATCACGGCATGGTGCCTCACATTTCCGATCACGACATGGCTTGTCGCTCTTTCGCTCATCTCTTCCGGTCATCACGGGGTGGTTCCTGGCGTTCCCGGCGGGCCGCTTCCTGGTGCCGGGACGGAATCCGCGTGCCCCGTCCGGCGCGCTCCGTCAAGATGAGGGCCCATGAACAGACTCGGACCCGTGGAGGCCGCGCGTCGGATCGCTGCGGAGCGTCACCCGGAGGCCGTGGCCGCCTTCGTGTGCGGAAGCGTGCTCACCGAGCACCGCACCGCGTACTCGGACCTCGACCTCGTGGTGATGCTGGACGGCGCGCCCGCCCCGTACCGCAGCAGCTTCGTCGAAGCCGGCTGGCCGGTGGAGATGTTCGTGCACACCGACGAGACCTGGCACGACTTCGTGGAGCGAGAGACGGCCGGTCGAAGCTCGCCGCTGCTCTTCATGTGCGCCCACGGCGAGTTGCTCCTCGACCACGACGGCTCGGGCGCCCGGCTCGCCGAGGAGGCCAGGAAGCGGCTCGCGGCCGGCCCACCGCCGGCCACCCCGGAGGAGCTGGAGCACCGCCGGTACGCACTGACCGATCTCCTCGATGATCTTGCCGGCTGCGCCGATCCTGCCGAGCGCCTCTTCATCGTCACGGCGCTGGCGCAGCGCGCCGCCGAACTGGCGCTGCTCGTCCGCGGGCGCTGGCTCGGCGGCGGGAAGTGGCTCGCCCGGCGTCTCCAGGCGGCCGAACCCGGTCTCGCCGAGCGTCTCGATCCGGCGGTGCGCAACGCTCTCGAGGCTCGCCCTGAGGCACTGGTCGCGCTGGTCGACGAGGTGCTGGAGAGCGCGGGCGGACGCTTGTGGGACGGGTTCAAGAACGCCTGACACCTGGAATGGCCGGGCGCGTCAGGCGTGGGCCGCGCCAGGTGTGGACCGCGTCGGCGTGGGCCGCGTCAGGTGTGGGCCGCGGCCCAGGAGGCCAGTTCGGACCTGGCGGCGCTGAGTAGGGCGGCGGGCGGGGCCGTCGCGCCGTTGGTGACCAGGGCGTAGTGGAGGGTGCCCGAGTCGGGGGCGGTGATGAGGAGGCGGCGGCTTCCGGTGCCGCCCGGTTCCGGGGCGACGGCGATGGGAGCGCTCTCGGTGTATGCGGGCGGTCCGGTCACCGTGCCCAGGTCGGAGACGATGGTGGTGGTGGATGTCGGGAAGGACGCCGGGAGGTGCAGCTCGGTGGGTGCGCGGGTGCCGTCCGGGCTGGGCTCGGAGCGCCAGAGCAGCAGGCCGTACTGGCCCGATCCCACCAACTCGGCGACGTGAGGTAGGGAGTCCGGTACCGGGTTCCAGGCCAGGGTGGTGGAGCCGTCGCGTGAGCGGTCCTCGTAGGTGAAGGCGACGGTGCGGCCCGCGGTGGCGCTGGGGTAGAGGCGGTCCAGGAGGCGGGCGTCCTGGCGCAGCTCCGCCCGGCCGGAGTCGTCGAGGTGGACGGCGGAGAGGTCCTCGTCGTTCCAGGCGTCGCCCTCGGTCTGCACCTTGTCGGGGTTGCCGTTCATCAGCTCGTGGTGCCGGCCGTTGTAGATGTCCCATTGCCACTGGGTGCCGGACAGGACGGCCCCGGATTCGGTGGGGCTGGACCACCAGTCGGCGCCGGGCAGGCGGGAGTCGAGCGCCTGGTACATGGCCTTGAGGACGGTCGGCGCCTTGTCTGAGACCGCTCCCGACAGCGGGTGGCCGAATTCGCTCACGACCGCCGCCGTACTGGTGGCGGTGGCACGGTCGCGGACGGTGGCGAAGTCGGTGGCGTACTGGCCGTCGCCTGCCTTGCCGGGCATGAAGACGCCTGAGATCGCTTTCTGGTCGTAGAAGTGGGTGTTGAAGACGTAGCGCGGGCCGAGGGTTCCCGCGTCGAGGAGGCCGCCCTCCTGCTTCTGGAAGGCGAGGTTGGCGTTCCAGAAGAGGTTCGGTTCGACGAAGGCCGGCTTGTTCTGCCATCCGGCCTTATCCATGCGGGCCCGGAACTTCTCGTAGAACGGCCAGAGGACGTCGCGCTCCCACGTGCGGCTGGTCTGCCCGGAGTCGTACGTGCCGGCGTGCGGCTCGTTGTATGGGTCGAAGCCCGCGACGCGAGCGAACTGGTCGGCGGTGAGGTGCCCGGCGAGGTAGGTCATGGTGGTCTGCGCGGTGTCGAGGAAGGCGTCCTGGACGCCGCGGGCGCTGTGCCAGAAGTCGTACGACGCCTGCTTCACCGCCTCGTTCTGGGTGATGTTCTGGCCCCAGAAGAGGCAGATCCCGCAGAACTCGTCCGGGTAGTCGCCCGCATCGACGACCCACTTGGGCGCGCCGTCCCCCGTGTACCAGCTGTCCTCGTCGAACAGGTAGCGCGAGTGCAGGTCCTGGTGGAAGTCGGGGAAGACTCGGATCCCTGCGTCCAGGAAGGCTCGCATCTGATCGGTGGCGGCGGCGAGATACGCGGTGTCCACCTCACCGCGTACCGGTTCGGCGTGCGCCCACGACAGCAGGAAGCGCACGGTGTTGCCGCCGCCGAGCGCCCGTAGCGCGATCGCGGACTTCCGGGCGTCGGCGGCGGACGCGAAGGGCAGGCCGCCGTTCTCCTCCAGCTTGGTCTCGCCAGAGACGTTGTAGCCGCGCAGCACCACTTCGCGGCCGAGGGCGTCGATGAAACGGCCGTCGGCGGCGGTGAGGGTGGCGGCGGCAGGGCCGTCGAACCAGAGGGCGTCGGTCAGCGTTCCTGCGGCGCCGGCAGTGTCGGCCATGTCGGCAGCGGAGGACGGCGCGCCGGCCGAGGTCACGAACCCGGCCAGGAGCGCGAGTACACCGATCAGGCGACGCACCACGCTATTTGACATGTATATAACAGTCCGCGGGAAACCTTGCCCCGTCAACACTGCGGGCGCAGGGCCGGTTGGCGGCTCTTGGACGCGGCGCACCGGGACACCGCGTCCAAGAGGGCGGTTCGTGGCGTTCGGCGTGCTCAGCGCATCTCGCCCGCCCCGACATACGGATGAGGGCTGACGAGCGGCCGTCCTTCTGCGAAGCGGCTGAGACGGAAGTCGTCCGCCGGGACGGCTGGGTTGTTCGAGCGGCTGTCGATGACGAGGTCCGCGAGCAGTTCTCCCACGGCCGGAGCGATCTTGAAGCCGTGGCCGCTGAAACCGGCGGCGACGATCAGCCCGTCGATGCCCGTGGGACTGATGACCGGGTTGAAGTCCGGGGTCACGTCGTAGCAGCCCGCGTAGGTGCTGGCCACCGAGGCGTCGGGCAGGCCGGGCAGGCGATGCGCGATCTTCATGACCGCGGCCTCGAGGAAGTCCGGGTCGGCATGGTTGGCGTAGCGGTCGGGGTCGGCGGGTTCGATCTCGCTCAGATCGCTGTTGCCGAAGAGGAGTTCACCGGCGGTCTCGGCCCGGATGTACTGCAGCGACACCAGGTCGGAGAAGACGGGGACCTTGGCGGCGTCGAAACCGGGACTGGCACCCGCACCCGCACCCGCACCCGGCGATATGAGCACGATCTGCTCCCGGTGCACGGTGATCGGCAGCTCGACGCCCAGCGGCGCCAGCAGCCCCACCGACCACGGCCCAGCCGCGACCACCACCGAGCGGGTGGCGATCTCCTCGCCGTCCGCCAGCCGGACCCCGCGTACTCCGCCGTCCCCGACTAGCACCTCCGCCACCGCGGCCCCCTGCCGGATCCGCACGCCGTCCCGGCGGGCGGCCGCGGCGAACGCCTGGGCCGTCCGGTACGCGTCCCCGTATCCGCCCCGCGGCTCCCAGCCGAACGCGGCGAAGTCGCTCAGCTCGGCGACGGGCCACAGTTCGGCCACCTCGTCGCGGGAGATCGTCCCCGTCTCGATGCCGAGGGCGCGCTGCGCCTTGAGGCTGGCCTCCAGTGCGTCGACGTTCTGCTCGCCGACGCCGACGACGTAACCGGTCTGGTGGAAGCCGATGTCCTCGCCCAGGACGTCCTCGGCGTTCTCGAAGAGGTGCAGGCCCTTCCAGGCCATGGCGGCCAGCGAGGGTACGCCGTAGTGGCAGCGCACGACGCCGCTGGACTTGCCGGTCCCGCCGGAGCCGACGGTGTCGCGCTCGCAGACCACGACGTCGGTGACTCCGCGTCGGGCCAGCGCCCACGCCGTGGCAGCTCCCTCGATACCGCCGCCGACGATGACGACCTCTGCAGTGGATGTACTCACAGTCCACCCCCCGGAATCCAGGACGTACCGGCCAGCGGCACGCGCGCCATCGCCGCCGCCTCGATCGTCAGCGCCACCAGGTCCTCCGGCTCCAGGTGGCGCAGGTGCGCCTTGCCGCAGGCGCGGGCCAGGGTCTGCGCCTCCATCGTGAGGACGCGCAGGTAGTTGGCGATGCGGCGGCCGCCCTCCACCGGGTCGAGGCGGGAGGCCAGTTCGGGGTCCTGCGTGGTGATCCCGGCAGGGTCGCGTCCGTCCTGGAAGTCGTCGTAGAACCCGGCGGCGGAGCCGAGCTGTTCGTACTCCTGCGCGTACCGCGGGTGGTTGTCGCCGAGGGCGATGAGCGCGGCGGTGCCGATCGCGACGGCGTCGGCGCCGAGCGCCATCGCTTTCGCCACGTCGGCGCCGGTGCGGATGCCGCCAGAGACGATCAGTTGGACCTTGCGGTGCAGGCCCAGTTCCTGAAGAGCCTGAACGGCCTGTGGGATCGCGGCGAGGGTCGGGATGCCGACGTGTTCGATGAACACGTCCTGCGTTGCGGCGGTGCCGCCCTGCATGCCGTCCACCACGACGACGTCCGCGCCCGCGGCCACGGCGAGCTTCACGTCGTAGTACGTCCGCGTGGCGCCGACCTTGACGTAGATCGGCTTCTCCCAGTCGGTGATCTCGCGCAGTTCGAGGATCTTGATGGCGAGGTCGTCGGGGCCGGTCCAGTCGGGGTGGCGGCAGGCGCTGCGCTGGTCGATGCCGGGTGGGAGGGTGCGCATGCCGGCCACGCGGTCGCTGATCTTCTGGCCGAGGAGCATGCCTCCGCCGCCGGGCTTGGCGCCCTGGCCGAGCACGACCTCGATGGCGTCGGCCTTGAGGAGGTCTTCGAGGTTCATGCCGTAGCGCGACGGGAGGTACTGGTAGACGAGGTGCTTGGACTGGCCGCGCTCCTCGGGGGTCATACCGCCGTCGCCGGTCGTGGTGGAGGTGCCGACCTCGCTCGCGCCGCGCCCCAGCGCCTCCTTGGCCTGCGCTGAGAGCGCTCCGAAGCTCATGCCCGCGATGGTGACGGGGATGTCGAGGTGCAGCGGGAAGGAGGCGTGACGGTCGCCCAGCACGACGTCTGTGCCGCACTTCTCGCGGTAGCCCTCCAGCGGGTAGCGGGACATGCTCGCGCCGAGGAACAGCAGGTCGTCGAAGTGCGGGAGCGGCCGCTTGGCGCCCCAGCCGCGGATGTCGTACACGCCGGTCTCGGCGGCGCGCTGGATGCCGGCGATGGTGGCGCGGTCGAAGGTGGCGGACTCCCGCAGATGTTCGGTGGTCATGGTGGAAGTCCTCCTTAGTACGCGGCGGAGTTGGCGGCCGCGAAGTGGTACAGGGTGCGGGCGGAGCCGTAGCGTCGGAACTCGGCCGGGTCGTGGTCGAGCCCGGCTGCGGCCAGCAGCTCGGCGAGTTCGGCGCGGTGTTCGTCGCGCATCGGCTTCTCGACGCAGTCGGCGCCGAGTGAGGCAACCGTGCCGCGGACGTACAGGCGGGCCTCGTAGATGGAGTCGCCGAGCGCCTCGCCCGCGTCGCCGCACACCACCAGCCGGCCCGCCTGCGCCATGAACGCGCTCATCGGTCCGACGTCGCCGCCCACGACGATGTCGATGCCCTTCATCGAGATGCCGCAGCGCATGGAGGCGCTGCCCTCGATCACGAGCAGTCCGCCGCGCCCGGTGGCACCGGCCGACTGGGAGGCGTCGCCCTTCACGCGGACGGTGCCGGACATCATGTTCTCGGCGACGCCGACACCGGCACTGCCGTGCACGGTCACCGTGCCGCCGTCGTTCATGCCCGCGCAGTAGTAGCCGGCGTGGCCGCGCACGTCGACGGTCACCGGGTGGCGCAGGCCGACCGCGAGGGCGTGCTTGCCCTGTGGGTTGAGCACCTCGCAGGTCTCGACGGAGCCGGTGTGCAGCTTCGCGTTGAGGTCGCGTACGGGGCTGGTCGCCAGGTCGATACGTGTGGTCAGCGGCTCCATGCGTAGACCCTCTCCGGCTCGGGCTCGTAGATACGGGCGGTGTCGATGCCCGGCAGGACGGCCAGGGCGCGGAACTCCGAGGCCATCGCGACCCAGGCGTCGGTCTCGGCGATGATCGCGGGCTTGCAGGCGATGGCGTCGCGCACGACGGCGAACCCGTCGCCGTTCGTCACGAGCAGCGTGTAGAACCCGTCGAAGCGCTCGCACAGCGCCCGCAGCGCCTTCTCCAGGTCCTCGCCCTGCGCCAGCCGCGCGGCGACGAAGCGGGCGCCGACCTCGGAGTCGTTCTCGCTGTCGAACTCCACGCCCTCGGCGACCAGTTCGCGGCGGATGGTGGCGTGGTTGGCGAACGACCCGTTGTGTACGAGGCACTGGTCGTCGCCCACGGAGAAGGGGTGGCAGCCTTCCGGTGTGACGGCCGACTCGGTGGCCATACGGGTGTGGGCCAGGCCCTGCCAGCCCTGGGCTTCGGCCAGACCGTAGGTGGCGGCGAGCTCGCGCGGGTTGCCGGTGCCCTTGTAGACGGTCAGATCGGTGCCGGTACCGACGATCAGCGCGTCCGGTGCGGCCGTGCGGACGGCCGCCGCCAGTACGTCGGGGGCGACCGGCGCGGCCACGATCGTGGTGTCGCCCGCCTGGGTCACCAACACATCTGGCAGACCGGGGAGTTCGTCCGGCAGTGTGCCGATGACCGACACCGCGGCATGGCCCTCCGGACAGCGGCGCCGGTCGCCGTAGACGGCGACACCGGCCGAGTCCGGGCCGCGTTCGACGATCTGGCCGAGCATGGCTTCCAGCAGGGTGCCCAGCTGCGGATGCAGTCCGGGGTCACGCAGATGAAGACCGACGATCCCGCACATCGGCACATCCTTTCTCGCGTTCGTGCAGCATTTCTGGTGAGAACTCGCGGTTAGAACTTCCGGGTTAGAGAGCGGTTCAGAAAGCGGTGAGGTAGCGGTCGACCTCCCACGGGCCGACCGTGTTGTGCCAGGCGAAGAACTCCTCGCGTTTCAGCCCGGCGAAGTAGTCGCAGACTCCGGGTCCTGCGGCGTCCAGCGCGCCGCCCACCACCGGGTCGGCGTTGAGTGCGTCGACCGCGTGGAGCAGGGTCAGCGGTAGTTCGGGGCGCTTCAGGCCGTCGTCCGCTCCGGGTGCGCCCGGGTCCAGGCCGCGGTCGATCCCGTCGAGGCCAGCGGCCAGCGCGCCGGCCAGCGCCAGATACGGGTTGGCGGAGCCGTCGCCGCCGCGCATCTCGATGCGGTTGCCGTCGGGTACGCGTATGAAGTGCGTACGGTCGTTGCCGCCGTAGCTCGCGTGCCGGGGCGACCAGGTGGCGCCCGAGCGGGTCGACACCGCGCCGGTGCGCTTGTACGAGTTGACGGTCGGGGCCAGCACGGACTGCAGCCCGGGTGCGTGCTCGAGGATTCCCGCGAGGAACGAGTACGCCAGTTCCGACAGCCCGAGCGCGCGCTCGTCAGCGCCGTCGGGGAACAGCGCGGCACCGTCCCGCCACAGCGACAGGTGCAGGTGCATGCCGCTGCCGGTGCGGTCGGTAAACGGCTTCGGCATGAACGTGGCCGTCATGCCGCGCTGTTCGGCGAGCACGGAGATGAGATAGCGGGCGGTGATGACGCGGTCGGCGGTCGTCAGCGCGTCCGCGTAGGCGAAGTTCTGCTCGAACTGGCCGTTGCCGTCCTCGTGGTCGTTGGCGTAGTTGGCCCAGCCGAGGGCGTTCATCGCCGTCGAGACGGCGGTGAGGTGCTCGTACATCCGGGTCAGGCCGCGCGCGTCGTAACACGGCTGGGCGCCGGTGTCCTTGGCGTCCGCGGGTGCGATCCGGCCGTCGGCGTCTCGCGAGACGAGGAAGTACTCGACCTCGGCGCCCGCGAACAGCTCGAGCCCTTGTGTCCGGGCGCGCTCCAGCAGCGTCTTGAGGATCACGCGGGGCGCGTACGGCCAGGGCTTGCCCTCGACGTGCGGGTCGCAGTGGACGAGCGCGAGGCCCTCGCGCACCCACGGGAGCGGGGTGTACGAGGCGAGGTCCGGGAGGGCGATGAGGTCCGGGTCGCTGGGCTGCTGGCCCATGGCCCCGGCCGCGTAGCCGGCGAATCCGACGCCCTCGTATTGGAGCTCGTCCGCGGCCTCGACCGGGACGAGTTTGGCGCACGGCTTGCCCGTCAGATCGACGAAGAGGGCCAGCAGGAACTTCACGCCGTCGGCGCGGGCGAGTGTGGCGAGGTCCTTGGGAGCCTCATCCCGAGCGGCTTCGGCTGGTGGCGTGGAGACATCAACGGTCATGGGGACTCCCGGTTCCGGGTCGGGCTGCGGTCAAGAGGAGAAGTGGCGGGACTAAGGCAGAGGGTGATCAGGAGTCGGTCAGCAGCCAGTCCGCAGCGGCTCGGCGGAACCGGGTGAGGCCCTTGTACTCGGCCATGTCGTCGGGCAGTTCGGAGAGGACTCGGCCGAGCCGGACCCGCCAGGCGGGCACGTGCGCCAGCTCGGCCAGCGACAGCAGATAGGTGCGGATCAGGAAGAGCACTGCGCCTGAGGCCCCGAGCCGGATGAGGTGCTGCACCTCGACGCGCAGGTGCAGTCGCTCCGCGAGCTCCTCCGCCGGCGCCTCGGCGATCAGCCGTCGGTCCCTGCCCCACTCCGGATAGATCTCGGTGGACTGATCGAGACGCCGGTCCACCGACATGCTCCAGTTCGTACGCCGGTATTCCTGCCCGGGCTCCAGCCGCATCAGAAAGCGCTCGGCGCGCGTGATGACGCCCTCCTCGTGGACCCGCGGCACGGGACCGTGCACCTCGAGGAACCGCATGCCGACGTCGAAGCGCAGCGACCAGTCGGCGGCGAAGGTGACCAGGCCCGCGTCGGCCCACAGAGAGCCCTCGCGCTGGTCGAGCAGCACGATGTCGTCCTGGATCTGGCTGCCGAGGAACCCGAGCGGGCCGCCGGGCAGGCTGTCATCGTCGCCGTCTCGGAAGCGCTGCTCGATGCCCAGCAGGTCGTTGCGCCAGACGAGTTCGTCGCCGTCCCTGCGCAGCTGGATCACGTCGGGATGCTGGGAGGCGAGCTCGCGCAGCAGGGTGCGCAGCGCGTCCCAGCAGGCGGGGCGCATGTGCGGCAGAACGGTGAGCCGGGTCGGATCGGCGGCGAGTATCCGCTGCCGCTCGGCCAGCTCGGCCGCGTACTCGCCGTCGATGTCGAGGATGCCTCCGCCCCAGCTCCCGGCCTCGGTGGCGACCGGCACCCGCGCGGGCTCGACATTCGTGGCGTACCGGTAGGTGTCCGCGCGGAACGGGAACGGGAAGCCCGCGATCCGCGAGGGCAGCGCGGCAGGGGGCAGTGCGGCCGCAGTCGTCACAGGTCCACCTCCAGGGTCTCGGTCTCGCTGCGGGACACGCAGCACATGACGCTGTCGCCCGCAGCCCGCTCGTCGTCGGACAGATACTCATCGCGGTGCAGCGGCCGCCCCGCCAGCACCGGAACCCGGCATTCGCCGCACACTCCCTGCCGGCACATGCGGGGCACCATGACCCCGGCCCGTTCCAGCGCGTCGAGCAAGGTGGCGCCCGCCGGTACGGACACGTGCAGTCCCGAGCGGGCGAGCCGCGCCGTGAAGGGCTGCCCCGGATCGAGCTCGGCCGGGGTGAACCGCTCCATGTGAAGCCGCTGCGGGGGCCATCCGGCCGCGGCGGCCTGGTCGAGCACCTCGTCCATCAGCGCCGGCGGACCGCAGACGTACAGATGGGTGCCCATCGGCTGGGAGACCAGCGCCTGCCGCAGGAGAACATCGAACTCGCCTTTGCGATAGGCTAGTTGGGCACGCTCACCCAGCAGCTCGGCGAGCTCACCGGCGTAGGCTCCGGCACCGGCCCGGTGGACGTACAGCAGCCGTACGTCCGTACCCCACCGCACCGCGTGGCGCGCATGGCTGAGCATGGGCGTGATGCCGATGCCGCCTGCGATGAGCAGATGTCGGCGGGCGGTGGACACTGGGGCGAACGCGCTGCGCGGCGACGACACTACGACGCGGTCACCGGGCCTGAAGCGGTGCATCTGCTCCGAGCCTCCGCCTGCGCCCTCGGCTGCTGGGCGGCGCAGGACGGCGACGGTGTACTCGTGCGGGTCGATGCCGCAGTTCGTGAGTGAGTAGGCGTTGCGCTGCGGGCCGCAGTCGACGACGACATGGCTGCCCGGAGGGTGGGCGGGCAGCGGTCCGTCGTCGGGGCGGGCGAGGGCGATCTCGCGGATGCCCTCGGCGATCTCGGTGCTGCGGCGGACGACGAGCTTCAGGGTCACTGCAACTCCTCCGCATCGACCTGGAACCCCAGATGAGTGCCACTCCGCCGGGAGACGTGGTGGTAGACGTACAGGGACCGTCCGCACCCCGAGCAGCCGGCGGTCTCTCCGATGGCGGCGTCCGCGAGCGTCGTGGCCCCGCAGTGCGCGCACCACACCCGCGTCCGCGCCGCGTCGGTGACGAGGACGGTGATCTCCGCCTCCAGGACGCCGCCCGCGAGGGCTTCCGCATGGGCCCGCAGGACGTCGCACTGCGGGCCTGCCAGCATCAGGCGCCACCCCACGGTGGCGGACTCGACCTGCCCCCGGAGCTCGGCGAGGCAGCCGTCGCCAGCCTCCTCGCCGTGCCACGACCACACCGGCCGTCCGAGGGACCGCAGCTCGCTCTCCCAGCCCGCGGCGACGGGCGCGGCATCCGGACCGAAGGACATCACCGCATACGCCTGGCCGGTGCGGTCCACGCCCGGATCCTCCGTCGGCCAGCGCGGGACACTCGTGTGCTGGAGGCCCATGTCAGGGAGCGAAGCTACGGTGGCCGGCGTAGAAGCCGAGGGCGTGGTCCGGTGTCTCGAACTTGACGGTGGTGCCCTTGGGGAAGAACAGCACGTCGCCCTGGGCCGCATGGACGACCTGCCCGGTCGCCATGTCGGTCAGGGTGAACTCCCCCTCGACAACGAACTTAGTCTCGTCGTAGGTGTACTCGTAGACGAGCGGCTCGGAGTGGAACAGCTCGAAGAAGCCCGAACAGATCACCGCGCCGGCCGGGTTGGCGAACGCGTCACCGATGAAGGCCTTCGAGCCCTCGACGTTCATGCTCGGGAGGTTGGCGGCACCGTCCTGCACCTTCAGGATCGCGCCTTCGGTCGTGGTCATCCTCGCCTCCTTGCTCGTATCCTGTCGTGAAATTGAGTATCACACGAGGAAACAGCTTGCGGGTTACGCGACCGTAAAAGCGCGTTACAGGCCCGCGCGACGCCAGTCGACGTGGCCGCCACTGTCGGGCTCGCACCTGCCGAGCCCGCCGCCATCCCGCCAGACCCCCTTCCCATAACCCGTAAATGCCGCATCTGCACAGAAATCGTTCAGTTGGTGAGCCGTTAGGACCTGCCACCATGCGCAAAAACCTCAACAAGCGGAGAACCCGGCCCCGTTGAGGTCCGGGGCCGGGTCGAGTAGCCAGATGGGCCGAGGCAAACGATGCACCCGGGTGAGGTTGCGTCCCGGGCCGCGCCGGCCTCAGCCCTTGCCGCGCTCGGCCGCGGCCGACGCGAGTGCCTCCGCGGACTCCACGACCTCGCGGCTACGCTCGGCGAGCTTGGGCGCGGGCCCGTACATGGCGCCCTCCAGGTCCCAGGCCACCTCGCCGTGGACGGTCACGTCGACGCCGTTCTCCTCGGCTTCCGCCTCCAGCCGCATGCCCATCGTCTTGTCGATGGCCTTGACCAGCAGCCAGGTGACGACGAAGGAGTACGCGAGGACCGCCAGCACCGCCACGGTCTGGATGCCGAGCATCCGGAAGCCGCCGCCATAGAACAGACCGGTCACCCCGCTCGGCGCGTCCGGTGTCGCGAAGAGGCCCACCATCAGGGTTCCGGCGATGCCGCCGACCAGGTGGACGCCGACGACGTCGAGCGAATCGTCGTATCCCAGCTTGTACTTGAGGCGGATGGCGAGCGGGCAGAGGGCGCCGGCGATCGCGCCGACGGCGAGCGAGCCCATCGGGGACACGGCGCCGCAGGCCGGGGTGATCGCCACGAGACCGGCGACGAGGCCCGATGCCGCGCCCAGCGCGGTGGCGTGCTTGTCCATGATCCGCTCGACGCCGAGCCAGGCCAGCATGGCCGCGAAGGCCGCGTTCATGGTGGTGAGGACGACCACCGACGCGCTGTTGCCCGACGCGAGCGCCGAGCCGCCGTTGAAGCCGAACCAGCCGAAGAACAGGATGCCGGCGCCCAGCGCGGTGAGGGGAATGCTGTTCGGGCGCGGCTGCCGGGGCCAGCCGCGCCGGGCACCGAGGGCCAGTACCGCGGCGAGCCCCGCGACACCGGAGTTGATGTGCACGGCGGTGCCGCCCGCGAAGTCGACGGCGCCGAGCTTGTTGAGGATCCACCCGCCCACGACCGAGCCGTCCTCTGCACTGAGCGAGAACACCCAGTGCCCGATGGGCAGATAGACGAGCGTGACCCACAGGGCCGAGAACACGATCCACGCGCCGAAGCGGACGCGGTCGACGAGCGCACCGGCGATGATCCCCACCGTGAGCGCCGCGAACAGCGCCTGGAACGCGGCGAACAGGGCGGGGGGAATGGCCGCTTCCTTGTCCCCCTTGAGTACGTCCGAGAGGCCGGCGTGTTCGGTGATGTCACCGAGGAGGCCGAGGCCGCCGTAGGAGTCACCGAAGACCGCGGAGTAGCCGTACAGGGTCCAGACGACGGCTCCGGCGGCGACGGCGCCGAACACCATCATGATCATGTTGAGTGTGCTCCTGGAGCCGACCATGCCGCCGTAGAAGAGCGCGAGGCCGGGCACCATGAGGCTCACCGCCGTGAAGGCGGCGAGAATCCATGCGGTACTTGCTGCGTCCATGCTGTCGTCGTCCTCCAGATCGGGCGACGGCCGGATGCCGCCTGCCGTCCTGTCTCCTGACGGGAGACCGTTTCCGTCTCCTGAAGAGAATCAATGTTGAGAGACAGTGGACGATCGGTGTTACGGGACGCCGTGCGCTGGATAAAGAACGTGTTGCCCGGAGCCATAGAACAGCGCAGGCACACCATCTGACGCTGTGCCGCCTGGCGAGCGTCAGGGCTCGATGTCCCCGTACGCCACCACGGAGAGGAAGCGGATCGGCAGCTTCACCAGCTCCTGCGGGCCATGCACACCCTCGCCGTCCAACTGGAGGGCATCCCCGGGCTCCATCCGGTAGCTGGCGTCGCTGTGCCCGTACACCATCTCGCCCTCGAGCATGAAGATGAGTTCGGTGCCGGGGTGCTGGAAGAGCGGGAACACCTCGCTCTGCTCGGTCAGCGTGACGAGGTGGGCCTCCATCCGCTTGTGCGGTCCGCGCAGCGCGCCGAGGAGCGTGTAGTCGTGGCCGACCCGGGTCCCGCGCTGCACGATGCGCGCACCCGACCCCGCCTTGGTGAACACCGCCTCCCGCTTGGCGTCCGCTCCCCGGAACAGGGCCGTGACTGGCACGTCCAGGGCGGCGGCCAGCCGGGCGAGCGTGGTGAGGCTGCAGGAGGTCTGGGCGTTCTCGATCTTCGACAGCATCGCCTTGGAGATCCCGGCGCGCGTCGCCATGTCACCGACGGTCAGCCCGATGGCCTGACGATACCGGCGCACCTGTGCCGCGATCGCCCGCTCCAGGGCACCCTCCACGGGCGCGGGCTGATCGATCTCCCGCGCGGCCGGACCGTGCCCGGCCCGCTTCCCCGCCTCGGGAGTCTCCTGGTGCTCCTGCGCCTCGCTCATCGCCTCCCCGTCCATTCGTGCAGCATAACCAAGGGGGTGAGGCGACCGGAGACGGGCGGGGAAGGGCTGGGCGTCGGGGCCGGGCCGGCCGTCGGATCTGTGGCGGCCGTCGGTGCCGCCTGCGTCAGGCCTCGCCTCGCAAGCGCTGCGCGTGCTCGGTGAGCCATGCCGGGCTGACCATCTCGACGTTGCGCCCGACGCCGTCGGCCGCCCGGATCAGTGCGTCGGCCGCCGCCTGGGTGTCGTCCGCGGCCCGGGCGCGGGCGGCCTCGGCCAGCGCTTGCGCGGCCGCCGCTTCCGCCGCCCCGGCGATCTGCAGCGACATCGCGGCTCGCTCGGCTGCCTGGGACGACTGCTCGTACTGGCCGTCGGTCCAGTACGCCCAGGCGCGGTTGTAGAGGCAGAGTCCCTCGGCGCGTGGATTCTCCATCAGTGAAGCCTCGTGGAGCGCCGCCTCCAGTTTGGCCACCGCTTCCGCCGCCCGCCCCAGCGCTATCAAGGCGAGACCCTGAGCGTTCAGTGCGTACGTGATCGCTTCTTGGCTGCCCGCGTCGCGATAGGCACGCGCGGCCTGCTCGCCGGCCGCGATCGTCTCCTCCCAGCGACCCAGAGTCAGCAGCGCGGTCGTCCGGGCGTTCCACGAACGGGCCTCGGTGAGCATGTCTCCTGACGTCCGTGCGAGTTCGGTCAGGCGGTCGGCACCGGCCAGGGCCTTCTCCCCGTCGCGCAGGGTGCTGTGGGCAAGACTGAGACTGAGGATCGAGTGCACTTCGTTCTCGAAGTCGCCGATCTCATGGGCCAGGTCGGCGGCCCGGGCCAGTGGCTCCACCGCGGCGTCGAGGCGGCCCAGCTGCCGGTAGGTGTCGCCGAGGCCGAACACGGCGTTCTGCAGTGCGCGGCGGTCGCCGAGACGCTCGGCCAGGTCGGCGGCCTCGGTGAACAGCTCGACCGCGTGGGACATCGGGCCGCCACTGAGCCGGGCGTGCCCGAACGCAGCCAGGTGGGTAAGACGCGCTCGTTCGTCGCTCAACTTTCCCTCCAAAATGAGATGCATCGAGAGAGCGTTCAGCACCGAGCCTTCCCACACCATCCATTCGCTGATCGCACCAAGGACCAAAGCGGCTTCATCGAACTGTCCAGCACGCACCCGGTGCTTGAACTCCCGCCGGTACGGCTGGATGTCGTCCAAGGTCCGCCAGTCCGAGCGGGGCGGCGCCACACTCGCGTACCAGTCGGCGGCCCGCCGCTCCACGGACTGCCGCCCGAGCACGCCGTCCCGTGGCATGGCGCCGTACGCGAGGTCGGCGTCCATCGGGTGCAGCGCGAAGGTGCGGCTGGCCCGGTCGACCGACACCATGCGCACCCGTACCAGGTGGGACAGGATCGGTGCGACGTCGAGACCGGAGTCGAGGCCGGCCACGATCCACTCGATCGCCTCCCTCGATACGGGCGTGCGCAGCACTGCCAGGACGTTCAGGACGGCGCGACTGTCGGGGTCGAGCCGGCGGTACCGGTCCTGGGCGAGGCCCGCGACGACGTCGCCGCGCAGGGTGAAGCTCTCCAGCACTTCCTGGAGAGTCGGCAGGACCAGGGTGTCGTCGGCCATCGCGCCCACCAGCAGCTCCAGCGCGCGCGGGACCCCGTGGACCCGGACCGCCGCCTGCAGCAGCTGCTCGTTGGACAGCTGCGCGAGACCCAGGCTGCCGTCCTGGTCGAGTTCGCGCAGCAACGCGACGGCCTCCTCGGGCGGCAGCCCTTCGGACAGTTCGACTTCTGCGGCGAAACGGCGCAGCTCGGGCGCTAGCCGTAGCGGCACCTGCGACGTGACCAGCAGTCGCGGCGTGGATCTCGCCCGGAAGAGGCAGTCGAGAAAGACCGTGAGTTCCTCGTCTTCGAGCCCGCCGTCGTCCTGCAGGAGATCTTCGAAGTTGTCGACCAGGATGACGAAGAGCCGGTCCCCCATCGCGGCGAACAGCTCGCCGAGCTTGTCGTGGATGGATCGATTCGTGGCCCAGACGCCCTGCAGCCGCGCTTCTTGTTCGGGACCGAGCAGGTGGGCGCAGTCGAAGTAGATGCGCTCCAGGGAGATCCCCGACGTACGGGTACTCAGATTGACCAGCCCCGAAGGCGGTGGCGCCTGGAGGTGGCCCGGCCACTCGCCTTCCTCCAGCATGGCCATGACCTTGGCGGCGACCGCGCTCTTGCCCATGCCGCGCCGTCCCGTGACCGTCACCATGCGGATGGCCGGATCGGCGAGGTGGCGGCCGATCATTTCGCGCTCATGAGCGCGGTCCTTGAACAGTTCGAGCCCATGAGCCACCGGCAGCCCGATGACCTTGGAACCTCCGTGGAGGTCCCCCGAGTTCACACTCATGGCATGGGCCGTCGGGCCCGGCTCGCCTCCCACCTCGGGCAGCGGCTCAAGGCCCGGCATCCCCAACAACCCGGCCAGCTCCACCCGGCGCGGTTCGTCGACCCGGCGCAGGATGTGGTCGATACGGGCCGCGGTCAGCCGGGCCATGCCTTCCCAGCGGTGGTGTTCCGCGACCACCCCGACGATGTGGGTGCCCACCCATACCGCCGACCCCGACATTCCCGACCATGGCGACGTGTGCGGATCCGGGTCGGCGGCCGCCGCCGCCACGGTGATCTCCAGGGTGCCGGTTCTCAGATTGGACAGGGCCGCCACGGTGCCGTCGGCCTGGTGCAGTTCACGGAACCGTCGGCCGTCGGGGCGGCGGCGCTGCTTCCACAGCGGGAACCCCGCGGCATGCACGTCGACGACGGCGTGACGGTCGTCGGCGATACGGCCGAACCGCGCGGGCGCGACGGCCGCGGAACCCGCCGGCGGCGCGAAGGCCAGGACGGCCACATCGGTGTCGGCGTCCGACCAGGACACCGTCGCCGGCACCATCCACTGGCCCGGCCGGTCTGCGTCGAAACGTACCTGCACGCCGACGGCGTCGGCCACCACATGGGCCGCCGTCAGCACCGCGGTGTGGGTGACCCGGTACCCCGAACCGCGCCGCCCGGCACCGGCAGTGGTGACGACGATGATCTCGGCGATGCGGTGCGCGTCCAGTCCGACGTCGACCGGCCGGGCCGTCACCGGCTTCCCCGCCTGGCCCGGGACCGGCTGTGTCACCTGGTCCGGGGTCGGCTGCGTTTCCGTCATGATCCGGTCAGTCCTCGTCGGCCAGCTCGTCGCCCGAGATCAGCGCCACTTCGTCCGGGCTGTCCGCGCGTACCGGCTGCAGCGTCAACGTGATCCGCTGAGTGGTCATGGCCGACCGCCGCGCCGTGGCGCCGGCGTCGAACACCCAGAAACGCACCTTCACCCCGGGCTCGGTGGTCCGCTCCACCCCCACGGTCAGTTCCAGCTCGAGCTTCTCCGCCTTGAAACGGAGGTCGGTGTGCTCACCGGCCCACATCGCCTTGCTCAACTCCTGGCGAAGCTGCCAGATCATGTCCGCCAACTCGACCGCGTCATCCACCAGCGGGCCCCTATCAACTTGCCTGACAAACCACTCACATGCTGCACCTCATCATCACCCGGCAGTCCCAGGGCAATTGACTCTTGCAGCGCATCTGTGACACAAGGGCCGCAAGCCGAGCAAAGGCGTCGCGCGGAGCAAATTCACCACGTTCTCGAACGATTGAACTCCCACGCGGATCATAGCGGCACCTGTTGGCGGCACCTGTTGGCGGCACCCCCTGTCCAACTTCCCTGAGCACACCGCGAGTTCCGGTCGCATGGGGAGGTCCGGTGAAACCAGGGGGTGCTGCCCGGAGCAGTGCCGCTATCCACGTCAGCGCTCCTCTTCCAGTGAACGTGGTGTGGCCGCAGCCTCGTTGTCAAAGGCCCGGTGGTAAGTCGCTGGCGGCGCAAGGTAGCTGACGGGCAGGCCGCCCGTGTCGACGACGATCTGGTCGACGGCGATGGCGGGGTCGACCATCAGCATACGGAGCACGTGCTCCCCAGGGGCGGTGACCGTCAGCGCGCCGGTCAGCTTCTCGATGCCCTCCTCGACGTTGCGCGCCCAGGCATCGCCCCGGTTGGCGGTGGCGATGGCCTGCCCCGTCAGCACGACGGGCTCCAGGTCGTCGAACGCGATGGCGACCCGGCCGGCTCCGCGCTCGTCGAGGGACGGCAGGCGGAACACCGTCACCGGGAACGTGCCGGTGTTGGTGAAACGGATCCGGTACCGCAGTTCGGGGTCTTTATAAGCCCGCTGTCGACTCCCGGAGGCTCCCTTGACCCTGTCCCTCGTGAATCCGTCCCCTGAACCCGACGACGTACGGGCCTGCATGACGTGCTGCGAGCGGGCGAGGCTGCGAGGCGCAGAGTCGCCGAAGTTCCTGACTCCCCTGCGTGCGGGAGTGCCCGGAAGGACGCCGATGATCGCAGGCGAGCTGCTGGAGAGAGCTGGTCACGGCAGGTTCGACCACCCGGAGCTCACTTGCTGCTAGTGCAGTACTACGGTCTACGGCCGGTGTCCGCGCTGTCCGTGTCGCCCGACCCGACCCGCTCGTAACAGGAGGGGAAGAGATCGGCTGCTCCTTTCGGCGGTTCAGGGGGTTTTGGGCAGGACGAACGGAAGGAAGGCGAGCTTGATCTCGCGGGATCGGTCACTGCTCGAATGAAGGACGAAGTCGCGCCTATCTTCCGTCGCATGCTGGCCGTCACGCTTGAAGTTGGGGTGCTCCTGGATCATTCCGTGCGCCTCGCCGCGACCTCAGGCGGCCTCGTATTGGGCGTCGTCGAGTGCCGGTTCAGGTCGGAAGGGGCTGACCGCATCCGTGGACCGGACTGCCACGATCTTCTTGCGGGTGACGGGAACGGTGTAGGTCGCAGCGTCGGACCGCTTGCGCATGGGGAATCCGAGAGCCGATTCGAGGTCGCGTCTACCCAGGATCCGCGCCTTCTGGGATTGGATCTCCTGCGTGATCTTTTGCCTGACCTGCTGGTTGTAGGTCTCGATCTGGCTAGCGCTCCAGCCCAGCCACTTCCGGATCTCTGCCAGTTGTTTCTCCAGGCCCTGCTTGATCGCGCTGGGGTCCGGGTTCAGCGGGCCGGTCCAGTAGATCAGCAGCTCGCCGTCTCGCAGATCTGCGTCCGGAGCGCTGAATGTGAACGTGCTCGGCTGGAGAGCGAACACGGATCGGTCACCGCTGAAGGGAACGGCGAAGGTCACCGCCGTCTGAAGGATCCGAACCTCTTCCCCGAACTGACGAGCTCGGGTGAAGCCGTCCTCCACTGACTCGGTGGTGATGCCGTCCTGGTCGAGGACTGGCACCTCGACCAGGAATTCACGTTCCAGAGGTTCGGCCAGATCATGTTCAGGGACGGTCAGGAGCCGGTCCTCATTCACTCCCGCGACGACGTTGGCGATCCTGTCGAGCTGCTGTGCCAGCGACACAGCCAACTCGCCATTGCTGAAGAGCCTGCTTCCCGGTTTCATCCCGACAGTGTCGCGAACACCACTGACATCGGCTGCTAGTTGGGACCTGGAGGACAGATTCACCAGCACCGTTTGCTACCTCGCTCAGTCCCCCCGGCCGTAGCACGAATTGCTGCCGGACGCCCGCCCTGCCCGAGGACCGGCAGTTGTGCCGCGGCAGCAGGTTGGCGGCACGGACGACGTCTGCGTGCACGCCGTCGGCCACCGCATGGTGGGCTCGTCCCCGTCCGCGCCGCTCGCCTCCGTGCTCTTCGTCTGCGTCCACAACGCGGGCCGCTCGCAGATGGCCGCCGGATTCCTCGACCACCTCGCGGGCGACCGCATCGAGGTCCGCTCCGCAGGCTCCATCCCCGGCGACCAGGTCAACCCCGCCGCCGCCGAGGCCATGAAGGAAGTCGGCATCGACATCTCCTCCGCCACTCCCAGGATCCTCACTACCGAGGCGGTGCAGGCGTCCGACCACGTCATCACGGTGGGCTGCGGTGACGCCTGCCCGATCTCGATCGGCATCGAACGGCGGCCGGCGCAACCCGACCGCACCAAGGCCCTGGCCGAAAACCAGATCGCCGCCCTCTGGCGCCTGGACGTCCCCCTGCGGGAGAAGACGCCGTGGAAGATGCTCTACGACCCTGTACCCGCAGGACAAGCGCGGGAAGATCATCGCCAAGGGCGGGGCGACTGAGTGGATTCGCTGGCAGCCCGGCACCGCCCAACTGCTGCCCCGCCTGATCGGCCGCCGTACCCGCGGCCCGCGGGCCTTGCAGAGAATTCCTAAGCCGCAGGTCAGCGGCTTGTCCCAATCGGCCCCAGGAACGGCCCTCTTTGATTTCGGGAACGCGTCGGGCGTCTTCGCAGGTCAGGTCTGCTGCTCTGGGTAGCTGCGGAACGCTGTCGTCTGCTGCCGCAACAAGGGCAGTACCTAGTTTGGGGAGTGGGGTTGCCGCTGCGAGCGGGGCTCTCCGCAGAGCTGCAGTTGGCCGGCGGCAGACATGCGTGGGAGGGACGTCTCCCCGTTGCGGGGCGGGCGGTCAGCCCCTTATCGCCCAAAGATCTGAAGCGACCCCGCGGGTCCATCCCGGCCTGCTGTGAACAACGGCCTCGGCGCCCACCCTGGCGGGCGCTCCTCGAATACGGCACGTACCGCAGCGATGCCCACCCGTTCATGAGCTTCATGAAAGCGATGGCCTCCTCCAAGGCGGCGCGGGTCGTCTCAGACGATCTCGGCCTCACGGCCACCGCGAAGTGGGAGAGTCAGCCACGGTCGGCGGCCGTCAACGAATTGGCGGGGTTCGAAGTGGCGGAATTCCGGCCGGCGCTCACCGGGAGCAGGACGCCGATGAGGATCACCGCGGGAACGATCCACGGCAGGTAGCCCGAAAAACCCGTGCCCGCGCCGACGAGCACTCCCCAGTTCTTGAGCGCCAGCACGATCGCGGCGACCAGGCCCGCGCCGCCCAAGCCGGGCGCGATCAGCGTGCGCCACACACTCAGCCCGGTTCTGCGCCGTCGGAAGAACGTGATGATCGCAAGGCAGGTCAACGCCTGCAGCACGATCACCCCGAGGGTGCCCAGGCCGACTGTCCAGGAGAACAGCGCGGTGTAGGGGTCGAGTTTGGCCACCACGAAGATCCCCACGATGACGGCGCCGACGACGCTCTGGACCACGCCGGCGACGTGCGGAGACTGGTACTTCGGGTGTGTGCGGGCCAGCAGGCTCGGGCCCCAGCCGCGGCGGCTCAGGTTCAGCAGGTAACGGGCGATCGTGTTGTGGAAGGCCAGCAGCGCCGCGAAGAAACTGGTGATCAGCAGGTACTGCATGACGTCCGTCCACACGGGGCCGACGTAGCGGCTGGAGAGCGTGAACACGAAGGCGTCCGGACTCTGCCGCGCCGCACCCTGGACCTTGTCTGCGCCATGGCCGATGACGAAGCTCCAGACGGTGAATACCAGGAACACCGTGATGAGCAGAACCGACGCGTAGGTCGCCCTGGGAATGGTGCGGTCCGGGTCACGGGCCTCCTCACTGTAGATCGCGGTGGCCTCGAACCCGATGAACGACGCGGACGCGAACATCAGCGCGATGCCCAGCGCGCCGCCGGTAACAGTGGCCGGACTGAAGCTGGTGAACGTGACACCCTGCGCACCGCCCTTGCCGACGATCGCGAAGTCGACCACCAGTAGGACGACCACCTCGCAGATCATCAGCACGCCGAGAACCTTGGCGGACAGGTCGATCTCGACATAGGCCAGCACACCGACCAGCACCATGGCGATGAACGCCCACACTGACCAGGACAGGTCGACCCCGAGTTGCCGGCCGAACACCACATGGGCGAAGAAACCGAAGATGCCGTAGAGGCCCACCTGCATGGCGACGTACGACACGGTGGCCAGGTACGCCGCACCACGGCCCATCCTGGTGCCCAAGGCCTCCTGGATGTACGCCGCGAAGCCGCCGCCGACAGTGACGTACCGGCTCATCGCCGCGTATCCGACGGAGAACAGCAGCAGCATGACACCGACTGCCAGATACGCGCCGGGCGCACCGGCTCCGTTGCCTGCACCGACCGCCGCCGGGCTCCCGCCCAACGCGGCCGACAGCGGTGACGCGGCCGCAACGACGAAGAACACGATGCCGGCCGCGCCCACAGCATTGGCCCGCAATCCGCCGGATCCAGCCGCTGCGACATCTATCCCCGCGTCCGTATCCGTGATCATTCAGCTCCTCGCCCTCACGGTGCCGTCGGCGTCCGTCCGCCGCAGCACGTCACCGATGGCCTGCACACAGGCATCCAGCTCGCCCTCCTCGATGATCAGTGGCGGCGACAAGATCAGCGCCGACCCGACCGAGGGCCGGACGATGGCACCGTGCGCGGCACGGATCTCGGCCGCGATCGCGTCGACGGATCCCATGGGGCGCCGGGTCTTCCGATCGGTGACCACCTCTACCGCTGCCATCAGGCCGACGCTGCGCACTTCGCCGACCAGCGGCACGTCCAGCAGGGTATTCAGCCGGGTGGCCAGGAACTCGCCCATCTTCGCCGCCCTGCCCACCAACCCCTCGCGCTCGATGATGTCCAGGTTGGCCAGGGCGACTGCGGCCCCGGCCGGGTGTCCGGCGTAGGTGTAGCCAATGGGGAAGCCATGGTCCCCGCTGGTGATGCCCTGGGCAACCCGCTCGGTCATCAACACGGCGCCCACCGGGAAGTATCCGCTGGTGATGCCCTTGGCGGTGACGATGATGTCCGGGCGCAGGCCGAACCGTTCGGCGGCGAAGTGGTGGCCGGCCCGGCCATAGCCGGTGACCACCTCGTCCAGGATCAGGAGGATGTCGTGCTCCCGGAGGACCGCCTCGACCCGCGGCCAGTAGTCGTCCGGGGGCACGAGCATGCCGCCCACACCCATGATCGGTTCGCCGACGAACGCTGCGATCTTCTCCGGGCCGATCCGGTCGATCGTCTGCTGGAGCTCGGCGATGAGGAAGTCGCTCGGGTCCTGGTCGCCGTACAACTCCGAGTGGTACGGCCATGGCGGCGTCAGGTGCGCGAAACCGCCCGGCTGGGGCCCGAATCCGTGCCGGAGCCAGTCGAAGTCGGTGGCTGCGGTGGAACCGTACCCAACGCCGTGATAGCTGCTGCGGCGGGACAGGATCCACTGCTTTTCCGGGTGCCCTGACTCGAAATGGAACAGCCGGGCCATCTTCAGCGCGGCCTCGATCCCCTCGGTGCCGCCGGCGGTCAGGTTGACCTTGGCGATACCTTCCGGGGCGAGCTCGACAAGCCGCTGGGCGAGCTGGATCTGGGCGGGGTTGGAGAACTCCCAGAACGTGCAGAAGAATCCGAGCTCGGCCAATTCCCTGCGGGCAACGTCGGCGAGCTCCTCACGGCCGTGACCGACCAGGTTGGCCCAGAGGCCGCCACCGGTACCGTCGATGTACTCGCGGCCGGCCGAGTCCCAGATCTTGGCTCCCTTGCCCCGGGTGACGATCATCCGCTCCCCGGGGCCGGGCGCGCCGTGCGGATGGATCAGGAACTCGGCGTCGATCGCCGCGAGCTCCTCGCTGGTCTGGTTGGAGGCAACTGCCATGGCTCCGCTCCCGTACTCGATGGTCGGTCCCGGCGCGCAGCGTTCGGCGGAAACAGGCCCGTTCCTCATCGGTGGTCACTGCAGCGCCGCTCGGGTAGTCCGGGAC
Source organism: Streptomyces sp. NPDC002896 (assembly GCF_040295225.1). Taxonomy (NCBI): domain Bacteria; kingdom Bacillati; phylum Actinomycetota; class Actinomycetes; order Kitasatosporales; family Streptomycetaceae; genus Streptomyces; species Streptomyces sp. NPDC002896. The sequence goes on from NZ_JBEOVA010000032.1 coordinate 52,998, forward strand.
ATTAGGCCCGGCGGACCCGGCCGGGTCAGGCGCACATGGGCGGTCTTTGCCACCCCCCTCGAAAGAGGGGGGTCACCGCTCCTTGTCGGCGGCCAGCCGGGTCAGCTCCACCCGGGACCGGACCTCGAGCTTTTGGTAGATCTCCCGCAGGTAGCCCTTGACGGTGTGCGTGCTCAACACCAGGTGCCGCGCGATCTCTCCATCCCGGTAGCCGCGGGCGACCAGCGCCGCGACCTCGGCCTCGCGGGGCGTCAGCCGTTGCAAGAGCCACGCCGGTAGCCTCTCGCCGCCCTTGCCGGCTTGCAGGAAGGTGACAAGCGCGTCGCTGTCCTCCAACGTCACCGAGCGTTTGACCAGCGCGCTCGACCGCTCGACCGACCCGGCGGCGCGGGCATGATGGAGCGCCATCTCCTCGTCCAGCGAGGGTTCTGCGGGGGAACGGCCGGCAAGGATCGCGGCGGCCGAGGGGTTGACGTGCCGCTCACCCTCGCGCAGGTCCGTAACCACCATCGCCTCGTCGCACAGGTCGATGGCGGCGGCGTACTGGTCCGCCCGCCGGGCGAGGGTGTCAGCCCGCCGCTGAGAGCCCAGCACGGCGCCGAGGAGGTCGGCGAGGGCCCCGGCCTGCTCCAGATGGGCAGCGTCGAATCCGTCGGCCCCGTCCTCCCGCCCGAGGTTGAGCGTCGCGACCACCCGGTCGTCGGCCACCACCGGCGCGTACACCAGGCTCGTCATCCTGTGCAAGGAGAACACTTCCTGGTAGATCACCAAGGACCGCCACTCGGCAGACGACATCATCGACAGGTTGTAGGTGACCGCCCGGTGGTCGATCGCGGAGTTGAGCACAGGGTCGGTACGCCGCGCGAACCTGTCGTACCGGGCCATGAAGTAGTCGCTGACCCCACGCGCGGAGGTCCGCCGCACCTCGCGCGTGTCCGGGTCCAGCAGGTCGAAGCCGACGCACACCGGCCCGAAAAGGTCATCGATCCCGCCATACAGCCGTCGCGCGAGCTCGTCGAACGAACCCGCACGAACCAGATCTGCCGCGAGCGCAATAGCGCTACGACTGCTGGCCATCATGTATGTCCCTCGAACCGACCACGCCACGAGCAAAGATTCTCTGACCCACTGGGAGTCGAATGTACCTGCCGGGGGAACGTCCGAACAGTGTCTGAGGATCGCTCAGCACTCGGAGGAATCAGGACGCGCGATCGGTGCGGCCGCCGTCATCGGCCCAGCCTGGCGAACGGCAGACCTGCTTGGCAGTTCGACTTGGACGCGTGCCCAGAAGCATGGCTCGACGCCCTCCGGTGGCCCGGAACGTGAGTACTCCTGGAGCTGCGCAAGATCCGGAGGCACGATGCTTTCGGACCGAAATGGCTGGATGTCATCATGAGGCGCAAACGCACAGAACAACTCGTTGGATCACCGCCCCCCTGTCCCCTGCCCTTCGGGGATGCCATGACCGGCACACCCATCGGCGCCCTGCTGAGACACCGAACGTAGCGGGCCGGGCGTGGCCGAGATGCGAGGACTGAATTGATCGACGCCACAGTCGGGGCGCGCCCTGCCCGCTACGCCACCTCCTTTGTCGGCAGGGAACGCGAGAGGGAAACCCTGCAGCGTGCTGTGCAGTCCAGTCGTTTCGTCGGGCTCATAGGGCCTGGTGGTGTGGGTAAGACACGGCTGGTCACGGAGGTCGCCCAGGAGTGGTCTGAGCAGTACGACAACGGCGTCTTCGTCGCCGACCTGTCTGCGGTACGGGAGCCCGAGGACCTGCGCTCGTGCATCGCCGCTGCCGTGGGCATGCGGGAGAACGCCTCGCTGCCTCTGAAGCAGATCGTGGAGGGCCTTCGGCAGCTCGAAGCCGTGGTCGTACTGGACGGTAGCGAACTGTTGAGTGCCGACTGCGTCGCAACGCTTCAGGAGCTTCTGAGAGCCGGTGACCGCACCCGGTTCGTGGCAACAAGCCGCCGCGCGCTCTATGTCGATGGGGGCACGCTCATGACGCTCGCACCGCTGCCGGTTCCGTCAGCGGGCGCATGGACAACGGCCGAAAGCGCGACGAGCTACGCGTCCGTCCGGCTCTTCGTGGATCGGGCCCGACTCGTGCGCCCGAACTTTGGTGTGACGGAAGACAACGCTGAAGCCGTCGCGTCACTGTGTCGGCGTCTCGACGGACTGCCGCTGGCCATCGAGCTGGCGGCCCCGTGGGTGCGGGCTCTATCGGTGGAACAGATCATCGACCGGATGCAGGGGAGCCCGGACTTCCCGCGTGCTGGTACCCAAAACGTCGCCCCGCGCCATCGCGAACTGCGTTCCCTGACGGCCGGCACCTACGAACTCTGCTCGGATGTGGAAAGACTTTTGTGGTGTCGGCTTACCGTGTTCGACGGCACGTTCGACCTGTCTGCGGTCGAGGCGGTTTGCGGGGCTCCTCCCCTGGCCAGAGTGGATCTCCTGGACGTCCTCGTCTCCCTGGTCGACCAGTCCGTGGTCGTGGTGGACGACATCGCAGGCCTGAGCCGCTACCGGCTGCTGCGCGTCACCCGTGAATACGGTGACGAGAAGTTGGACGGCGTGGACAACCGTCAACAGCTGGCAGCCCTCCGCATGGAGCACTACGAGCGCGTGCTGTCGCGGTTCACCCGCGACTTGCCAGGCCCAGGGCAGTTTCGCCGCTTGGACCAGCTGCAGCTCGACTACGCCAACGTCATGGCAGCCATCGACCACAGCCTGGCATCCTCGCAGGGGGATACTGCAGTGCGTATGGCCGCCGACCTTTGGGATTTCTGGTTCATCAGCGGCCGCCTGGCCGAAGGCCGCGATGTCCTGCGGCGGGTTCTGGCCCATCCCTCCGGGGACGCGGCCGCACGTGCCCGCGCACTGTACGTGCAGGCGTACTTGTGTGTGCTCCAGGACGAACTGCGCTCGGCAGAAAGGCTTCTGCGGACCGCCAGATCCGAAGATCACGGGGCGGGACACGGGCTCAACGCAGGACTCAGTCTGCAGGTCGATGCCATGGTCGAGATGGCGTACGGCCGGCTGGACACCGCACGGAATCGGCTGGACCAGGCGCTGGCGATCTACGAGCGGCTGAATGATGCGCGTGCTCGCGTACTGTTCATGGACGCAAGTGGCGTGGCCGTTTTGCTGGCCGCGCTGTCAGGGGACTCCGCCCAGGCTCTTGTGCTCGCTCATCGCGGGCTGACCACCTGTGATGAGTACGAGGACGTGATGTGGCGCGGCTACATCGAGTACGCACAAGGCGTGAACTCGTGGATGCAGAACGATTTGCAAAGCGCACGGCACTCAGCGCTCTCGGTACTGCGGTCGTCCCGCGACCAGCTGCTTCTCACTCACTGTGTTGAGCTGCTGGCCTGGTGTGATTCCCGCGAGGGCCGGCATCAGGCCGCCGCCCGGCTGTTCGGCGCCGCCGACCGCATGTGGAGCGTGCTCGGCGGCTACTTCTCCGGTTTCCGGGTGGTCGGGGAGCACCGGGAGCGATGTCAGGGCGCCAGCCGTGGTGCGCTCGGCGGGCCGGCGTTTGAGAAGTCCTACAGTGAAGGCGGGCGGCTCAGCCGCGATGAGCTGCTGAGGGCCGCGTCGGAGCACAGCCCCGCCCGTTCGCAGAAGACGGTTGCCGCGCCGTTGACGGCGCGGGAGCTGGAGGTCGCCCACCTGTTGACGCAGGGAATGAGCAACCGCGAGATCGCGCGCGCCCTGACCATCTCACCCAGGACGGCCGAGAGCCACGTCGATCACATCCTGACGAAACTTGGGCTGGTCAACCGTACGCAGGTGGCCGCGTGGATGCTCTACGCCGACCGCGACGGCCAGCCGCCTGGGTAACCGGCGGACGATCACGCTCCTCCGGTGCGCCGGGGGCATCTGTCCTCGCAAACCAAAGACCGTCCACCCGGTGCTGGCCCCTGTGGCTCGACTGCCGGCGCCGGTTTCTACGCCCACCAAGGGCAGCACCCCCGGAGTACCCGGCTCGGGTGTCGCCCACCTCAACATCGTCCGTCCGCAGCCTGAAGCATCCGCAACACGTCTCCGTAGTTCTGGCGGTGCACGTCCGTAGTTCTACGGAAGCCACCCGCTGGTGCGGCTGCCACGATCGCCCCACACCGGTCAAGCCGGACCTCTGTGAGTCCGGCCACCTTATTTGGAGGCGACTGATGGACGCGGTGCAGTTGGCCCAGCAGTACATCGCAGGCCGTTGGCGGAACGGCTCCGGCGAGAAGAAACTCGTCGATCTCAATCCCTACAGCGGTGACCCGATCTGCGACTTCGCGGTGGCGACGCGGGAGGACGTCGACCAGGCGTACCAGTCCGCGGCGACGGCACAGCAGGGGTGGAGCAGGCAGAGCGCCTACGCGCAGCGGGCGGTGTTCGAGAACGCCGCCCGCATCGTGCAGGAACGGGCGGACGAGATCACCGAACTGATCGTCGCCGAAGTGGGGGGAACCCGGCTCAAGGCGGGCTTCGAGATCGGGCTCGTGGTCGACTGTCTCAAGGAGGCAGCGACCCTTCCGCTGCGCATGGAGGGGCGCATCCTCGCGTCCCCGGTCGAGGACACGGAGAACTATGTCTTCCGCAAGCCGGTCGGGGTCGTGGGGGTCATCAGCCCGTTCAACTTCCCGTTCTTCCTGTCGATGAAGTGTGTGGCACCGGCTCTGGCCACCGGCAACGGCGTGGTCGTCAAGCCGCACGAGGAGACTCCGATCACCGGCGGCACTCTGCTTGCGTCAATCTTCGAGGAGGCGGGACTGCCGGCCGGTCTCCTCAATGTCACCGTCACCGAGATCCCGGTGATTGGCGACTACTTCCTGGAGCATCCTGTGCCCCGGGTCCTGGCCTTCACCGGGTCCACGGCCGTCGGCCGCCACGTCGGCGAGGTGGCGGCACGCCACTTCAAGAAGGCCATTCTCGAACTGGGCGGCAACAGCGCCTTCATCGTGTGTGACGACGCCGATCTGGACTACGCCGTCGACGCGGCCGTGTTCAGCCGGTTCACCCACCAGGGCCAGATCTGTATGTCGGCCAACCGCATCCTGCTGCATTCCTCCATCGCGGCGGAGTTCAAGCAGCGCTTCCTCACGAAGGTGTCCGAACTGAGGACCGGTGACCCCGCCGCTCCCGACACGATCGTCGGTCCGCTGATCAACGCCTGCGCTGTCGCCACGCTGGAGCAGAAGGTCGACGCCGCGGTCGACGGCGGAGCGACCGCGCTGCTGCGCGGTTCGGCCCAGGGCAACGTGTTCGCCCCGACCGTGCTGGAGGGCGTCGAGGCGTCCGCGGACATCGCACGGGAGGAACTGTTCGGGCCCGTGGTGCTGCTGCTGGAGTTCGACACGGACGACGAGGCGATAGCCATCGCCAACGACAGCGACTTCGGGCTCAGTGGCGCCGTCCACACCCGGGACATCGCCCGCGGGATGCGCATCGCCCGCCGTGTGGACACCGGCATGATCCACATCAACGACGCCACCATCGCCGACGAACCGATCGTGCCGTTCGGCGGGGAGAAGCAGTCCGGGATCGGCAGGCTCAACGGTCCGGCAAGCATCGACGAACTCACGACCCTTCAGTGGGTCTCGGTCAATCACGGCCGCAGGATCTACCCCTACCAGTGAGCAGGGACGCCCCAGTGAGTAGCAACGCCACATCGCCTGGGCCACCTGCCCAGCACACCGCTCTGCGGACCGGCTCGCTCGGCGTCACCGCGATCGTCTTCTTCGTGGTCGCCACCGTCGGTCCCATGTCCGCCCTCATCGGCGGGATCCCCCTGGCCTTCGCTCTCGGTCCCGGGGCAGGCGTTCCCGGCCTGTTCCTGTTCGTCGCAGCCCTGCTGATCCTCTTCTCGGTCGGCTACACCGCGATGAGCAGGCATGTCGTCGACGCCGGCGGGTTCTACGTGTACATCGGGTCCGCCTTCGGCCGCCGGGCGCAGCAGGCCGCAGGACTGGTGGCTCTCTTCAGCTACCACACCATGATCCTCGCCCTGTGGGCGCTGTTGTCGCTTACCACCTCCGCGTTCATCCACGAGGCCACCGGCTGGAACATCTCCTGGATCGTCCTGATGCTCGCCGGTCTCGCCCTGGTCGGCATCCTCGGCCGTCGGGACGTCAACCTCAGTGCGGGGGTGCTCGGCATCCTCATGCTGGCTGAGGTCGCAGTGATCGCTGTCATGGATGTGGCGGTCATCTTCCAGACCCCGGCGAGCAGCTACACCTCCGCTCCGTTCGAACTGGACCACATCTTCCACGGGGACGTCGGGGCCGGGTTCATGTTCTGCGTCGTGGTCTTCATCGGATTCGAAGCGACCGCGATCTACAGTGAGGAGGCCCGGGACCCGCGGCGCACCATCCCGCGAGCCGCCTACGTGGCAGTCGGTGTCATCGCCCTGTTCCACATGGTCTCCTCGTGGGTGCTGGTGCTGGCCTACGGTCCGGACCACGTGCAGAACGCGGCGCTCACGGACATGACGAACTTCGTCTACACGGTCGCCGACAACAGCCTGGGCGGTGCCTTCGTCGTCGTCATGAAGGTCCTGTTCGTCACCAGCACTTTCGCGGCCTGTCTGGGCGTCCACAACGCTGTCTCCCGCTACCAGTTCTCCCTGGCACGGGAGGGCATGCTGCCGCAGAAGCTGGCGCAGACCCACCCGGAGTGGAAATCGCCCCACCACTCCAGCCTGGCGCAGACCGTGATCGCCATGGTCGTCATCCTTGCCTGTTACCTCGCGGGAGTCGCCCCGACGACCGTCTTCGCACTGCTGCTGGCCGTGGGCACGTTCGGACTGATCACGCTGATGGGGGGTGCTGTGTGTCGCGGTCATGTACTTCTTCGGCCGTGACCACCGCGGAGAGAACTGGTGGGTACGGCTGGCGGCCCCGCTGATCGCCGGGGCGGGCTTCGCCACGGTGATCGTGTTCCTGCTGAAGAACTGGAGCGTCCAGACCGGTTCCACCACCTGGTTCGCCAACTGTCTGCCCTGGCTCGTCCCGGTCCTCGCCGTGATCGGGTTCCTGCTGCCAGGCCGGGCCGAACGCCACGGCAAGCAACTGTCGAACAGCGCCGAGGGCCTGTCCGAAGACTCGAAGGCCGAGGCACGGTGACGGCCCGGCCAACTGTGGAGCACGACCGAAAGGATCTCACCATGGGAACCCAGCACACCGTCGTGGATGCCGCCCAACTGGAGCGCGGATACGTCCCTTTCCTGGTCGAGGGACGCGAGACCGGGCAGCTCTCCGAAGTCCGCGGCCGTGAGGACGTCCGCACGGGCGTCTTCCGTGTCGCCGAGGGGGCGTACCCGGACCGCACCGCGGTGCCCTACCTCTTCGAGGCCGACGAGTACGTCTGGATCATCGAGGGCGAGGTCCACATCAAGACCAGCGAAGAGGAGGAGCTGGTACTGCGAGCCGGCGACTCCGCCTTCTTCCAGCGTGGAAGCGAGTCCACCTGGACGTTCCACGCGCCCTTCCGCAAGTTCTCGGTGGAGATTGGAGTAGTCAGGTGAGCGCTCGATACGACGTCGCGGTGATCGGTGGTGGATTCGCCGGTCTGGCAGCCGCCCGGGAAGCCTCCCAGCTGGGGCGGTCCGTGGTCCTCATCGAGGCACTGGACAGACTGGGCGGACGGACCTGGACCGACGACCGCCTCGGCACCCGGATAGAAATGGGCGGAACCGACATCCACTGGCTGCAGCCCCATGTGTGGTCGGAGGTGTCACGCTACGGTCTGAAGATCGAGGAGTTCGCCCCACCGGAGCACCTGCTCTTCCTCGACGACGGCGCCGTCACCGAGGGCTCGGAGGAAGAGGTCTTCGGCCTCCTGGACAAGGGCATGCAGGCCCTGGCCGAGGCCGCCCGCGAGGCCTACCCCCGCCCGCAGGACCCGCTGTTCTCCCCCGCGGCCCTCGACTTCGACAAGCTCAGCCTCGGCGACTTCCTCGACCGGGTGGAGATGAGCCGGCAGGAACGGGCCATGGTGTCCTCGTTCTGGGCGGCCGCCTGCCAGGCTCCGCTCAGCGAAGCCGGCCTGACCCTCGCACTGCGCTGGCTGGCGCTGGCCGGCTGGGACTGGCAGGTCATGCTGGACGTCATCTCCCGCTACAAGATCACGGGCGGGACGGGGCTCCTGGTCGACGGCATCGTCTCCGACATCAAGGCCGACTTCAGGATGTCCACGGCCGCCCGGCGGGTGACCGAGACGTCTTCGGGCGTGGAGATCGAACTGTCCGACGGGTCCACGGTCGTGGCGGGTGCGGTGGTGTGCGCCGTGCCGGTGAACGTCCTGTCGCGGATCGAGTTCTCGCCCGAGCGTCCGCAGGTCACCGCCGTCGGCGAGGCCGGACAGATCTCCGGAGGCCTGAAGGTCCTCTGCCGTATCAAGGGCGACAGAGCCCCGTACATGGCGTTCGCGCCGGAGGGGCACCCCTTCGTGCTGCTGCAGTACGACCGGCCAGTGGGCGAGGACCACATCGCTGTCGCCTTCGGCCCCGACGCCACCGCGGTGAACGGTCATTCCCCCGCCGAAGTGCAGCGGGTGCTGCGGGCCTGGCTGCCCGACTTCGAAGTCCTGGAGGTCGCCACGCACAGCTGGACCACCGACCCGATGTTCCGCGGCACGTGGGCCGTGCCCGCCCCGGGACAGCTGCAGCAGCAGCTCGACCTCGTCGGGGACCGAGCGGGCCGGGTCCTGTTCGCCGGGGCTGACCTGGCCAGCGGCAGCTACGCCCTGATCGACGGCGCGATCCACACCGGCATCAGGTCCGGCCGCGACGCGGCCAACCTGGCGTGACCAGCAAACCCTGACCGGCAAGACCGTATTGCCGGCCTGCCACGACCGGACGCGTGAGGCGGGGCCGCAGCGCCCCTCCCCCGCGTCCGGTCCGTGGTCGTTGTAACCAGACGCCTCATTCGTGCTTCAACCGTCTGGAGCCATCATGAGAACCACCAGCCCGAACCCCCACAGCACAGAGCGGTTCGCCTTGGCCATGCAGTCGGCGCTCACCCGAAGCGAAGTCGTCGACGCCTACCTCACCCACGTGCGCGCCGTGATCCCGGCCAGTGCCGTCGGCCTGTACCGACTCGACGAGCACTCCAGACGAGTTCTGGACGTGCACGCCGTCACCTCGGACCAGTTCCTGGACGCCTATGAGGCGTACGGCCGGGACGACGACCCGATCCTGAGCCGGGTGATGGACGAGAAGACGGCTCTGGACTCGTCACGTCTGCCCGGCGGGCAGTGGGACCGCAGCGGGGCCCGCCAGGCTCTGGCAGTAGCCCGGTACGAGCACTCGCTCCTGGCCCCCGTCATGTCGGGAGCGGTGTTCTTCGGCACGATCAACTTCGCGCGCAGCGCCTCCCAAGAACCCTTCTCACACGCGGACTTGACCGCCGCCCAATGCATCGCCGAACACGTCGGACGGGGTATGGAACGCTCGCTGCGCTTTGAGGCGACGGCGCAGCGCACCGCACTGATCGAGAACGCTTTCGATCATCTGGACTACCCGGTGATCATCACCGACCTCGGCGGTCGGGTGCTGTTCTTCAACCGTGCCGCGCGACGTGAATGGCCCGTACCGCTGGGCCCCGACGGGGGCCTGCCCACCGCCGACGGGCTGGCCCGCGCCATCATGGACGCCACCGCGGTATTCGCCCGCGACGGCAAGAGGGTGGTGAGCCGGACGGTCTCCACGGCCGGCGGGAAGAGCGTCATCGCCAAGACAGTCCGACTGGCGGGTGGCACGCCTGCCGCGGCGACGGTGCTCTTCGAGCACTCCGGGCGGCAGTCCGAGGGCCGGCTGCCGGACTGGCAGGTTCTGACCAACCGGGAGAGGGACATCGCCCAGCTCGTGAGCGAGGGCCTGACGACCAAACAGATCGCGGAACGCGCCTTCGTCTCCGAGAACACGGTCAAACAGCATCTCAAGCGCATCTACGCCAAGACGGACGTCACCAACCGCGCCGGGCTGATCCAACTGATCTGGGCCTCGACGCATGGCCCCGAAAGGCGGTAGGGCGGGTGGTGGTCTTCGCAGACCACCACCCGCCCTACTGCGGCGTGGCTCACCCTGACCTCCCCGTCTGAGTGGGTCACTCAGACGTCGGTGCGATACCTCTGGGCACCTCCGGCTCGGTCATGGAACTCCGCCCTGTACGACGCACTACCGCAGGGCGCGCCCGCCATCGCTGTTGATGACGATGCCGGTTACGACCCGGGAGGCCCTCGGGTCGGCGAGGTAGACGTAGGCGCCGGCGTGATCGGCCGGTGAGGGTGTCACCCCGAGCATGGTGCCCGCGGCGATCCGCTCATCCCTACCGCTGACCGCACCGACCGACGACTCGCTCTCCCCGAGTGCCGCGAGGCCGGAGAAACCGGTCCCGCTGGTGCCGCCGGGGGCCACGCCGTTGACCCGGACGGATGGGGCCAGGTCGGCCGCCAGGTGCTGCACCGCCCCGCGCAGAGCCCATTTGGAGCTGCCGTACAGCACCCCGCCGCCCACGGGGTGGAACGCCGACTCCGACAAGGTCAGAGTGACGGAGCCACCCGCCTCGTGCAGAGCGGGCCAGGCGATCCTGACCGCGACGAGCGTGGCCAGGACGTTCACCCGCCAGGTCTCCTCGGCCGCCGTGACGAGTTCGTCCACGGACAGCTCGCGCAGCGAGGCATAGTGGTCGAACACACCGACACAGCAGGTGAGATGGTCGAGCCCGCCGGTCGTGTTGATGGCCTGCGACAGGCCCTGGTAGAGCACAGCCGGAGCGGTCGCGTCCCCGACGACCACCTCCAGGGGTCTGCCCTTGGTCTCCCGCCGCAGTGCTTCGGCGTGGTCCTCGGACCGTTCGACTACGGTCACCACTGCGCCCTCGTCGAGATAGGCGAACGCCGCGCCCTTGCCGATGCCGGCGCCGCCCCCCACGACGAGAACACGCATCCCTTCCAGGCGCCCGCTCACGGTGCGGGCCTCCTGGCCAGCATCTCGGTGATGAAGTCGGGCTCCTGGAAGCTGAGGCAGTCCAGTGCCACGGCGTCCAACAGAACACGGCTGCCCCGGCGGGGTGACCAGATGTCCAGGCGCATGCCGTTCCTGGTCTCCACCTTGCGGATGACCACGTCCGCGAACTCGTTCGCGATGATGATCGGCCCGTCGGTGCCCGGGCCCTCGGGGTAGTGGGACTCTTCACCGATGTCCGGGCGTTCGATGTTCGGCGTGTGGCTCGACGTGTCCACCATGGCCTCCTGATCAGTGCGGCGGGAGCCGGCTAGACGAAGATGGACAGGTTGTGCGCGTTGATCAGCGACTGGTCGAACGCCGCCCACCTCCGCGCGAGCCGCCATCCGTCGCCTTCCTTACGGACGGTGTCCTTCCTGGACAGTGAGTAGAAACTGGGCGTCGGGCTGTCTCCTCGGCTTCGGTAGATGAAGCAGTTGGAGTGCACGAGGTACTCGTCCGGCAGGTCCGTCGCGTCGACGAGCACGTTGGTGACGTAGTGGCGGGTGCGGGAGGGCGGCTGCTCGGCCCAGGAGAAATCCGTCTCCAGCCGCCGCACGCGCACCTCCAGCGTCTGACGGTCGTCGTCGAAGATGCGCGAGGTGGGGGCCAGCTCCCAGTCGGCCTGGGCCTCACGAGTCACCCGGACAGGCACCTCGTAGGTGATGTCGTCGGTGAGCATGGCCAGCCAGTCACGGAACCGCCGTTCGTCGAGGGCGAGCGCCTCGCGGTACAGGAACGCCTGGATGTCGGCCACCGTGGTGTGGTCCACGGGGAGTTGGTCGCCCATCACGCCTCCCCGGCCAGGTAGTCGCCCCAACGGGTCCACAGATTGCGGAAGTTGGTGTCGTTGACATAAGGCGTGACGACATGGCCGGGACCGGCGAATTCGGGGTCGGGCTCGCTGTGCATGCCCATGATGTAGGGGAAGTCGAGGTCCTTGACCATGGTCGCCCCCGCGGACTGGGTGACCTTGGTCCAGTTCTCGAAGTCGTCCTGCTCGAAGGTTCCGGCCTGTCCGAAGGCCAGGGTGTAGGCGCGGTAGGCCTCGGACTTGTACTCCTCCGAGGCGTTCTTGGGCACCAGACACCAGGAGTACATCTCCATGCGTCCGGGGCCGGCCGGGTGGTAGAGCCGCATGGTGACGAAGCGGACCCCCGGCTCGCCGGGCACCAGGCTGAAGGGCTGCATGAGGAAGGAGAGGTTCGGAAAGACCGTGCCCACCGCCGTGCGGGTCCTGGCGAAGACCTCGACCTGCTCGGGCGTCAGGGTCTGTTTCATCTCCTCGACCAGTTCGTCGGGAAATCCGCCGAAGGCCGGGAAGTTGGGGCTGTGGCCCAGTCCGATGCCATGGCCCTTGCCGGGGATGCTGACGGCCCAGCCCTGGCTGTGCGTGGAACCCGACGACGGGAAGTAGCCCAGGTTGAAGCCCCACTGATGAGCCACGGGGGTGTGGTAGCCGTCGCCGGCGAAGTTCTCGGCGCAGATCTTCCAGTCCGTGTCGGCGATCCAGTGGTCCGGCGGCCCGTGCACCTCGCAGCCGCCGAAGCCGTGCTTGAGGCAGAGGTCGAGGTAGAAGCGGAAGTCGCCCAAGTACTCGGCCAGTGTGGGGGCTTGCCCGTCCAGCGTCCCGAAGACGAGGCCTTCGTAGCTGTCGACGCGGACGCTGACCAGGCCCCAGTCCTTGCGCTTGAGTTGGCCCTCGTAGCCCTCCTTCATGTAGGGCACGCCGATCAGTTCACCCGAGTTCTTGTACGTCCATCCGTGGTAGGAACAGCGGAAGTGCGAGGCGTTGCCCATCTCGGACTTGCACATCACGTTGCCGCGGTGCCGGCACATGTTCAGGCTGGCATGGATCTCACCGTGCTCGTCCCGGGCGACGATGAGGTTGTTGTTGCCGATGGAGCGGGTGACGTAGTCACCGGGTGCGGGAATCTCGCTTTCGTGGGCGAGGAAGCACCACGCCTTGGAAAACAGGCGCTCCTGCTCGAGGTCGTACACGGCCTGGTCGTTGAAGGCCCGGGCGGGGAACCGGCCTGCGGTGATCCCCGCCCGGGTGTTCTCAACCCAGGCATCCAGCTGCTGCTGCTCCGCCTGTGGTGTCATCGGTCATCCCTGGTGCTTCGGCGTACGCGGCCCGAACCGCTTCTCGATCTCGGTCTTGATCTGCGCGTAGCGCTCGACGTGCTGGGCCGTGGTCTGGACGTGTACGTCGGGGACGAGGTCCTCGGTGTAGGGCGGGCGGCACTTGCCGACGTTGATGTAGCCGGCGCCGTTCACCCGGATCTTCTCGAGCGGGATGTTGTACTTGGCGAACTCCATGAAGTCCTGGCCGACGAGGAAGGGCTCGTGGGCCCAGCGCAGCCGCTCGGTCAGCCAGCGGGCGTCGTCGGTGCGGCCCTGCTGCAGCGCGTCGCGCAGCTCCAGGACGGGGCCGGGCCCCATGGCGGTGGTGGAGGACCAGGCCATGCCGACGAGCTCCTCGCCGTACAGCTCCCAGGCCGGGAACCAGTCCGTCTCGATCGACATCAGCGGGAAGCTGGTGCCGGTGTGCGCCATGTCGTTGTGGTACCGGAAGCCGACGGAAGCGCCACCGGCGTACTTGACGGCGACGACCTGCGGCAGCTCGACGAGGGTCTTGTACACGCTCCGGGGGATGATCCCGCGGAAGGCAGCGGTGTTGTCGTAGACGACGATGGCGAGTTCGGGCACGGCCTCTGCCACGTCGCGGTAGAAGCGGTCCATCACCGGGGCGACCATCTCGCCCCACATCGGCCGGCCCAGCAGCGTGCCGGTGACACCGAGGTCGGCGAGGTACTTCATCCGGGCCACCGTGTCCCGGGTGTTGAGCGTGGTGGCTCCGATGAAGAGCGGGAAGTCAGGGTCGATGGCGCGGGCGGTCTCAGCCGCGCAGGCGGCGAAGGCCTTCCACTCCTCCAGGGTGAGGGTGGCCATCTCGCCGAGAGTGCCGTTGAGGGCGATGGCGTCGACGCCGTCGCGGATGAGGGCGCCGATCATCCGCTCGGTTTCCTGCAGGTCGACGGTGTCGACGGCGTCGACGCGCTCGGCGCCCGGCAGGGCGGGGGTGGGCGGGTAGGCCATCACGCCCCGCATGTCACGGCCGGTGACCTTGGGCAGCTTGCTCATGTGGTTTCTCCTTGGACAGTGGAAGGGAAGGGTGTGTCACAGCCGGGCGGCTGCGACCGCGGTGCCCGTGAGCCACTCGGGCACGGGTTCGTAGGCCAGTACGTCGAAGCCGGTCTGGGCGGCGCCCGCGGCTGCGAGCCAGGTGCGGATCTCGTGCGCTCCGTTGCCGGCCGCATCGATGTCGTCCTGGGTGTAGTCGGTCAGGCGCGTGGGGTCTCCGGACTCAAGGCGTGAGACGAAGTCACGGTCGAAGTCCACGTTGATGGAGCCGGATTCCGGCAGGCCCACCCAGTGCGAGAGGCCTCCGGTCGCCAGGACCACGACGCGCGGGGCGAAGCTCTGGGCCTCGACCGCATCACGGATCATCCGTCCCAGGTCGTAGCACCGCTTGGGGGTGGGCCAGGGCGGATTGACGCCGTTGACGATCACCGGGACGAGCGGATACTTCGAGTCCGGGTCCAGATGCTTGAGCGGGACGCAGAAGTTCTCGTCGAACTCCAGGCCGCCTTCGACCAGGGCGGGGTCGAACTCCGCCCGCAGAGCGTGGGCGTACAGGTGACTGCCCAGCTCCGCGTGACCGGGGTAGTGGTGCTGTTCGACGTTGAGAAAGGCGGCCATCTCCGCGGTGGTGGGCCCCAGATAGGACTTGGCCGTGGCGATGGCGAAGGACGGCAGGTTGCCGAGGTTGAAGTTGGTGAAGTGCTCCACCGAGACGGCGATGACGGCGTCGGGCTGCAGATCTTCGATCCGCTTGCGCACCTCGGCGTAGGCGTCTTCCACGGTGGCGCGGACATCGGCGGGTACCCGTTCGGGCCAGCCGGTGATGCCCGGCGAGTGGGAGGCCGCGAAGACTCCCACGATGCGTCCGTTGCGGCTCATCGTTGCGTCTCCCCTCGTATCTGGGCGTAGTACTGGGCTCGGTCGACCTGGAGCTGGATGGCGCAGAAATAGAGCAGGTAGGGGTTGATGCCGCTCTCGTACAGGGCCTTGAAGTCGAGGTCCTTCATCCACTGCCGGTATTCGCCGTCGATGCCGTACGAGTCGAGGACGGCGTCGGGGTCGGCCTGGTAGGCGTTCTTCACCTCTGGATCGCGGCGGATCTCCCAGAGGAGCTGGTGGATCGCGTACACGAAGTCACCTCCCTGTGGCCTGGGGCCGGTGGGTGCGGGGCGTGACCAGGGGGCTCAGGCCATCGTCTGGTCGGCGTCGAGCTTGTGGAGGAACCAGTCCGCCAGGCGGGCGGTGGCCACGGAGAAGTAGTCGTAGCTGCAGTGCAGCGAACCGGCGCCGTCGTAGATGTCGACGGTGACATCCTTGGTGGTCAGGGCGTCGATGAAGCGGCGGGCGCCGGCGATGTCCATGATGATGTCGTCGGTGCCGTGCATGACGTACACGGGGATGGACAGCTTGTCGGCGACGCCGTCGAGGGTGAACGCAGCCAGCTTCTCGCGGGCCTCGGCGTCGTCCTTGGAGCCCGACAGCCACTGCAACTGCTGCTGGAGCGGCGGGTAGAACTCGTAGAAGTCGGTGAGGATGCTCCACGTGCCACACCAGGCGGCGACGGCCTTGATGCGGGGTTCGAAGGCGGCGGCTCGCGGGGCGTAGTAGCCGCCGAAGCTGACGCCGGCCACACCGATGCGGTCGGCGTCGACGTCGTCACGCTGCTGAAGGAAGTCGAGGATGGCAGCAACGGGGACTTCGTAGTCGGGGCGGCTGAACAGCTTCTTGAAGCGCAGCGAACTGCCCCGGCCGGGGGTGTCGACCATGACCACGTTCATGTCGCGGGCGGGGAACTCGGTGCCGCCCATGAAGTACAGCTCCTCGGCCCAGGAGTCGGCGCCGCCCAGGAACAGGACGGTGGGCCGGCGCTTGCCGGAGTTGTCGGGGCGGACGATGTAGCCGTCCATGGTGATGCCCTCGAAGGGCACCTTGATGCGCTCGATGACACCGTCGGAGAGCTCGACGGCGCGCTGGAAATTCTTCGTGCCGGTGGTGTAGGCGAGTTCGCGGCGCGGGTCGTCGGAGTTGAGGAAGAACTCCGAGTGACGCCAGTAGCCGCAGGAGCGCATGAAGGCTCGGCGGGCGGTGGTGATGTTGCCCTCGGCGAGGGCGGCTTCGGCCGCGGCGGCGACCTCCTGTGCGGTGCGGCTCCATTCCTTCTGCCACAGTTCGCCGTCGGTGCTGGTGCGGCCGATGCGGGCGGCGGTGCGGGCACACTCGAACAGGTCGGAGCCGCCGACGGCGACCTGTGCCAGCAGACGCATGGTCTGCAGCGACCAGTCTTCGTCCTGGGGGAAGAGTTCGATGGTGGAGAGGGCGTCGCGGTTGGCGGCGACTGACGACTGGGGCATGGGGCTTCCTTTGCTCGGTAGATGTCCGGGCCGAGCTGCCGGGACAGCAGCCGGCGGGCAGAGGATGGTCAGGGCGTTGTGGTCACCGGGGTGGTGCTACTGCCGGTGATCTCGCGGAAGTCCGCGCGCTGCGCGATGGCGTTGCGCAGGGTGGCGAGCTGCCGGGGGGCGTTGACGCAGACCGCTCCGCGGATGGTGCCGTCGCGTCCGTAGGCGGCGACGAGCGAGTTCTCGTCGCGGCGCAGTACGGCGATGGTGTCGTCCGGAGAGATGCGTCCGACGCAGCGCAGCTTGGCTTCGAACTGGTCGGTCCAGAAGTAGGGAACGGACTCGAAGGGATCGCTTACGCCCAGCAGTGTTCCCGCCGCGTGTATGCCCTGTTCGACGGCGTTGGTCCAGTGCTCGACACGCATGGTCTCGTCGAAGACGTTGTTGTGCCAGCGGGCGACGTCGCCGGCGGCGACGACCCCTGGAACGCCGGTGGACAGGTCCGGCTCGCAGCGCACACCGTCGGCGAAGCCGACCGACGAGCCGGTCAGCCAGGCCGTCGCCGGAATGCCGCCCACTCCCACGAGGAGCGTGTCGGCGGTCAGGGTCTCCCCCGTGTCGAGCAGCACGTGGGCGCGATCGCCGACCGCGCGCAATGAGTCGACGCCGGTGGAGCAGACGATCCGGACTCCGTTGCGCTCGTGCAGATCGGCGTACCAGACCCCTACCTGTTCTCCGAACCGGTACATGGGGGTGGGCATGACGTCGACGACGGTGACGTCCAGGCCGAGAGCGCGGGCGGTGGCCGCTGTCTCCAGGCCGATGAATCCGGCGCCGATGACCACCAGGTGACCGCCACGCTGCAGTGCCTGACGCAGCATGTCCGCGTCGTCGTAGGTTCTGAGGGTGTGTGCGGTCGGCATGGACAGGGTCATGGGCATCCGGCGCGATATCGATCCGGTGGCGATGACCAAGCCGTCATAGGTGAGGGAAGTATCGGACCCGAGCCACAGTCGGCGGTCGCGGGTGTCGAGGGCGGTGGCTGCCTCTCCGAGTTGCAGCGTGACGCCTCTTTCGTCGAACCATTCCCTTGCCCGCAGGCGCAGCGCCGATTCACTCAGCCCTGCGGCGAGAGCGTCCTTGGACAGCGGGGGCCGGGTGTAGGGAAGCCGGTCTTCCGCGCCGACGAGGACGATGCCCCCCTGGAAGCCCCGTTCCCGCAGGGACTCGATGGCGCTGACGCCGGCCAGGGAGGCTCCGACGACCACGACGCGGTTCATGCCGCGCCCTCCACGCGTATGGCCTGGGCCGGGCAGCAACGTGCCGAAGCCTCGGCGTGGGCGCGCAAGGTGTCGTCGGGGTTCTCCAGTCGCAGCACGGCGGTGTTCTTGTCCTCGTCGAAGTCCCAGAGTTCGGGTGCTTCGATCAGACAGTTGGCGTACCCCTGGCACTTGGCCGATTCGAAGATGACGTGGAGGGACATGACACGCTCCCTGGTTGCTTGTGGTGCGGCCTAGTGGCCGGCTGCGGACAGGTGCGGCATCGGCGGGGTGACGTCGACGAGGCGAGCGGCGCGCGGCGTGTTGCGGCTGGCCAGATTGCGCAGGACACCCTGGGTGACGACCGCGGTGATGCCGGGGATGTCGCCGATGGCGAGGGCACCGAGCGCGTCCGGGGCGGTGGATCCCCAGGGGGCGTCCATGACCACGAGATCGGCTGCCGCCCCGGGGGCGATGAAGCCTGCGGGCAGGTCCCACGTGCGGGCGTTGTTGCCGGTGGCCGCGGCCCACACCTGTGCGGGGTCGATGCCGGAGAGCGAGGAGAGCTCGGCGACGGTCTTGATGACGCCCAACGGCATCACGCCGGTACCGGTCGGGGTGTCCGAGCCGATGACGACCCGATCGAAATGGCCTTCCTCGTGGCACCTACGGAGGATGCGGACCGCCGACCGAAGATTGCCGGCCTGCACGAGCTGCAACGCCATCCGCGTCTCGTCGATGATCTTGTCGACGCCCTCGACCGACAGTGAGGTCGGCCCCCCGTTGACATGCCCGCACACGTCGGGCGCCAGGTGCAGCAAGTGGTCCGGGGTGATCGGCTTGCTTCCGGGGATGCTGGCTCCACCGGAGTGGCACATCACGGTGATGCCGTGGGCCTGGGCCGAGCGCACCTGGTCGTATCCGTCGGCGGGGTCCTCGTACAGGCCGAACCCGAACTTGGCCAGCCGCACGCCGGCCTTCTCCAGGTCGGCGAAGTCCTCGTCGCTCAGGCTGGGCTCCAGTACCACGGAGCCGGCGTGAACGGTCATGCCTCCGGGATGGAAGTTCCTGAAACACGACATCGCGGCGATGGCCAGCGCCTTCACACCCGTCGCGTCGTGCGGGCGGCCCTGGGCGTGAATCTCGCCCGGGGACACCACACTGGTGATGCCGCCGTGCACGTAACTGGCGAGGAAGTCCACGGTCTTCTGCCGGGGCGTGTAGTCCCCCAGCACGACGTGGCAGTGCGAGTCGATGAGACCGGGGGCGACGGTCGAGCCGTTCGCGTCGATCACCACCTCGGCGGTGTCGACGAGGCCGGCGAGATCACCGCGCCGGCCGACCGCGACGATCAACCCGTCCTCGCTCACCACGGTGTCTGCGTCGGCGATCAACGGGCTGCGGTAGTCACCGGACAGCACCGTGCCGGCGCCGACGACAGCGAGGGTGCTCATGACGTCACCCGCGCCTGCGCCTCGGCCTTCGACAGCCCGCCCACACGCGCGTTGATCCGGCCGCGGTTGGCGACGACCGCGATGATCACCAGTTCGTCGGGGTGTGGAGCGTCGGGGATGCGCACGGTCATGGCGTCGTAGTGGCTGCGCACCCAGATCTCGTCCTTGAAGGCGAGAGGTACATCGATCGTGGCGTCCGTGCCGGAGATCTTGGTGACGGAGGTGATCCAGGCATCGCCTCCGCCGATCGCCTTGCGCAGGGCATTGCCGAAGGTCGAGGTGACCGCGGCATTGATGTGCTCCTGCTCACCAGCAGTGCCAACCAGGCCGCCCTTGCCGTAGCTCTCCGGAGCAGAGCCGAGCAGGCGGACCGCTTCCTGGCCGAGATAGGTGCCGATCTCGTCGGAGGCTTCCACGATCGCAGAGAGGTCATGGACGAAGCCCTGGCCGGCGAAGGGATTACGGACCACCGCGCACACCGCCACCTTGCGCAGCGGGCCGCCCTCGTCGCTTTCCCCAGCCACCGACCGGATCTCTTCGATCTGCGCAAAGGTTTTCCGCACAACCAGGCCGCTCACATTCACTCCTTCGTCGTAGGGCCCCGGCGGTCCCGTCTCGCTGGGGTGACACGAAGAACGGTATGAACGGCTGCCAGGCCTGCGCCGTCCCCGAACGGGTGTATTCGCTGCAGCAGACCGGCCCGGCAAGGCACCTGGTACCGGCAGTGACGAGCACGTCCAGGAGCAAGGAGAATCCGCAAGTCCTGCGGCGTTGATCAAGCCTCGCCCGGTCCGTCTGATGCGTCGGTCCCGTCAGCGGTCTGCATCCGATGGGTGCCGTCAGGCATGCGGTGGAGCAGCGGCCAGTGCGACCGCAGCGGGAGCGCACGCTGCCAGCTGTGCCTCAGCAGGTGCCTGCCCGCGTAGGGGTCTGGTGGGTGATGCCTCCTGCCCGGGCCGATGGGAGGATCCTCGTTGCACCACTTCGTGGGACGCCGTCGGTGCAGGCCGAGTCTCAAGGCTCCTCCTCACGCAAAAGGCCGTAGTCGAGCGACCAGTTGTTCTCTCGAGCCTGAACTGGGGCGTTTCCTCGCCAACTTGGCCAATCAGGACAGCGATCCGGAAAAGCTGCTGGGTGGCCGCCGAGGAGGCCATCACCATCGGTCGCCGCTGGACCGAGGACGGCGACCTCACGGATCGCGATGTGGAGCTTGCGGGAGCCCTGCACAATCTCAGCCTTGCGCTCGCGGACTTCGGGCGCCACGCGGATGCGGTGGCCCCCGCGCAGGAAGCCTTGGAGATCCGCAGACAGCAGGCCCAGTCGGCACCCGGTGCCTTTGAGAAGGACTTCGCCGATCCGCTGATCCATCTCAGCACGCGGCAGCGGAAGGCCGGCAGCCTCGAAGAAGCCGTCGAACAGGCCGAGGATGGCGTCGAGGTCTTCCGGAGGCTCGCGGCCGAGGACCCCGTCGCGCACGAGCATGCCCTGTGCGACGCCCTCGCACGGCTCGGGCTCGCGCTCGTCGCCGTCGGGCGGACCGAGGCGGCGCGCGAAATCCACGCGCAGGCGGCGGCACTGACGGCCGCGTATCGGTGAGAATTCCGAGGAGGCCGCGGCGCTGACCGAACTCGCCCAGGCTCTGCCGACCGGTGCCGAGAGAGGCGGACTATGGCGCCGCATCGCCAAGACGCGCCGGGGGAAACGGAGTTCTTGACCGCCCCCGGCCCCGTGCGCGGAAGTGCCAGGTCATGTGACTTCGGTCTTGGTCTTTCGTGCGGCTCGAGCGCCATGGGTGACAACCTTCCTGCTTCACGCCCCAGTGGGGCGGGATCGACTCAGGGCAGAGTTGTGCTCATGACAGATCTCGATTCCCGGTCGGCCCCTGTACCACCACCTCCTCCTCGGTCCCGTCGCCGAAGCGCACGACGACAACAGCACGATCGACGTCGTCTTCCGTGACCTGCGCGGTCACTGCGGCTCGCAGTGACTCGGCGGTGCATGGCCCGTCGGTGTCGTCACCCGTCAGCACCACCAAGGTGACCAACAGCCCGCTGCCGTCCGCGAGATCGGGCAGGGTCAGATACGGGGTCGCCGAGTGGCGCCCGCAGGCGTTCGCGTCCGTCTCGTGGGCGACCGCGCTCGTGGCCGCGTCCCAGCCGTGCAGGCCGACGATCGCGCTCGTCAGGCCGTCCGCCCTGCGCGCCAGGCCCCAGCCGGGACCCGAAGCTGTGATAGGCGGTTCGTCGTCCGCCAGCGCCCATCCGCCCTCGCGAATGCCCGCACCCGTCGCCCCTTGGACGTGGTGCACGCGCACCTCCCAGGGCCCGTGCACCACGCTCGTCGTCTCGATACGGCTGCCTTCGGCGGGAGCGTGCCACGAGGCGGCGCGCCGCCCTGCGGCCCCCAGCGGGTGGATGCGGCCGCGACGGGAAGCGGTGCCGTCCGCGTCGATGAGCGCGATGTGGTTGTCGACGCCCGCGGCCCATGCCGCGTCTCCCGCGTCCGGTGCGGCCGCCGTCGCGTACCCGAACTTCGCGTAGTGCGGGTTGTCCTCGGCCTTGGCCGGCAAGGGGCGCAGGCGGTCGCTGCCGTGGTTGACCAGCCGTACGATCCCGTCGGCGGCCGTGGAGTGCAGCAGCCAGCCCGGTTCGGGCAGGGCCAGGCACGCGTCGGCGGTGTCGACCGGGCTCGGCTCCTCGACGGCCGTCCACGCGGGATGGTCTTCGGGCAGCAGCAGGCCGAGGAACGCCTTGCTCGCCCAGTACGGCGAGGCGGGCCCCGAGTACCGCTGCGTGACCGGCTCGAACTCCCCGTACCAGCCGAGCGTCAGCAGCCCGCGCTCGTCGGGGACGCCGCGCTCGGCGAAGTGGCGGAGCGCGCCGGAGGCGATGCGGCGGGTGCGGCCGGGGGGCAGTGGTGTGGCGTCGGCGAGGGCGCCCGCCCACAGGGGTGCTGCTGTGGCGAAGCGGTAGGTGAGGGAGCGGCCCTGGTGGACGGGTGCGCCGTCGGAGCCGAAGAAGTACTGGTGGGTGGCGAGGAATTCGCGTAGGCGGGCGCGGTAGGTCGCGACACGTGACGGGTCCGCGCGTGGGCCCGCGATGCGTGCCCACAGGAGCGGGTACAGGTGCATCGCCCAGCCGTTGTAGTAGTCGAACTTCCGCCCGTCGCCGTCGCTGTACCAGCCGCCGCCCCGGTACCAGTCCTCGATCCGGTCGAGCCCGCCATCGATCTCCGCGCGGGAGTGCGGGGCCCCGACGGAGGCGAGGAACTCCTCGGTGACGACCTGGAACAGGCGCCAGTTGGAGTCGTTCGTCTGCTTGCCGACGAATCCGCCGAGCCAGTCGGCGACGCGTGCGCGTACCGCGTCGTCCAGCCGGTCCCAGAGCCAGGGGCGGGTCTCGTGCAGGGCGATGGCGATGGACGCGGCCTCGACCATCGGCTGGGCTCGGTCCTCGATGGGCGGCCATGCCTCGGGGCCGTGGGGATCGGTGCCCGCGGCAAGGCCGGCGGCGTATCGCTCGATGAGCGACGGGTCGACCTGGCCGCCCGCGCCGGCGATGCGGAAGGCGGCGAGCAGGAAGGAGCGGGCGTAGCCCTCGAGGCCGTCGGAGAGCGGGCCGGAGTGGCTGGCCCGTCCGGGCAGCCGGTACTGGGCGTAGCCGGGTGTGGCGTACGGGACGAGGGCGTCGAGGAGTCGGTCGGCGACGGTCTCCCAGTGCGCGCGGGTCCAGCCGGTGACGGGCGAGCGGAGGCGGTCCTCGGGCGGGAGGTCCGGCAGGTTGGGCATGGCGTCGCGCGGGAGGAACAGACGAGGTGCGGTCATAGGGAGACGAGGTGCGGTCATGCGGTGGGAGATCCTCCGTCGGGCAGGGCGGGGGCGGGCCCCGGCGGGGGCGGCTGGACGCTGTCGCGTACGACGATGTGGGTGCCGAGCAGGTGGTGGGTGCCGGCTGCGTGCTCGGGGTCGCGCAGGGCCAGCCGTACGGCGGACCTGCCGAGTTCCTCGGCGGGGGTGCGGACGGTGGTGAGGGGCGGGTCGAAGTCCTCGGCGAGCGGGATGTCGTTGTAGCCGACGACGGAGATGTCCTCGGGCACGCGCAGTCCCGCGTCGGCGACGGCCCGCAGCACACCGGCGGCGACCATGTCGTCGCCGGCGAAGACGGCGGTGAAGTCCGGGGCGCCGCCGCTCTCCTTGAGTAGGGCGGTCATGGCCCGCAGTCCGGCGGACCGGCCGAGGCCGCAGTCGACGACGTGGGCTGCCTCGGGGGGCAGTCCGTGCTCGGCGAGCGCCGCGCGATATCCGGCGACGCGGGCGTCCAGCGCGGTGTTGCCGGGCAGTGCCCCGACGAACAGGATGCGGCGGTGCCCGGCTGACAGCAGGTGCGAGGTGATCGCGTGGGCCCCCGCCTCATTGTCGAACTCCACGACCAGAGCGGGGATATCGGGCACGGGGGCCGGGCGGCCGCACAGCACCAGGCGCGCCCCGGACGCGTCCAGTGCCTGCGCGTAGTGCGCCACCCGTTCCCGGTACGCCTCGTCCTCGACGACGCCGCCGACGAGGACGACCAGCCTGGCCCCCTCCTCTCGCATGAGCTGCACGATCTCCAGCTCCCGCTGTGCGTCACCGCCGGTGGCGGCGACCAGGCAGAGCCACCCGTGGGCGGCCGCCTCGGCTTCGACCCCTTCGGCGACCTGCGCGTAGAAGGGGCTGGTCACCTGCCGTACGACCACGGCGACCATCTTGCGTCCGGCCCCGACCAGGGCCCGTGCGTGCGCGTTTGCCACATAGTCGAGCTCGCGGGCCGCCCGCAGCACACGGGCCCTGGTGGCCGCCGGGGTCTCGTAGTTGCCGCTCAGGACGCGCGAGACCGTCGCGATGGACACCCCCGCGCGGTCGGCGACCTCCCTGATGGTCACCCGACGTCCCTGACCGGCGGCCTCGGCCCCCGTGTTCTTCCCCATCCCCGTCCGCTCTCCTTCGTGCCGCCCCCGTCAGTGGTTTCCCGGTCGCTGATCAGTGGTTGGCGGCGTAGTCCTTGGCCAGCTCCTCGGCAATTCTGTCGCCACCCCGGCTGCGCCACTTCTTCACCGTCGCGTCCCACTCGGACAGCGGGGTGCGGCCGGCGATGATGCCGGTGACGGTGTCGTCGAGCAGGGCCTTGAGGGTGGTTCCCTGCGCGGTCTGCGTCTCGGACTGCAGCCCGTAGGACGCGTTGCGGATGGCGACGGGCACCACCTTCTGCTGCCAGGCGTGCACGGCGCGTACGGCGTCGGGCATGTTCGGCACGAACAGCACCTGGGGTCCTTCGGCGAGGTACTTCAGCGGCAGGTTGGTGTTGTTCTCGATCTTGCCGAGGTCGTTGGGTACGGGCGAGCCGTCCTTGCCGCGGGTGAAGTGGGTGCCTTCGACGCCGTAGTGCACGAGCTCCCACTCCTCCGAGCCGAAGGGCGCGGCGAGGTAGTCGAGGATGCGCAGCAGCAGCTGGATGCGTTCCTTCTTGGCCTTCTTCAGCACGGTGTAGCCGAAGGAGCGGCGGGCCGCGACGCTGCCGCCGGGGGTGCCGCCCACGCTGTACGGGAGGGCGGCGGCGGGCGTGAACTTGCCTTCCGAGTCGAGGTACTTGGGCAGGTAGGCGCCGAAGCCGTCCTGCATCGAGCCCACGCTCCCGCCGAGGTAGAGGGCGTAGAGGTCGGGCTGCGAGATCGAGGTGGCGTCGGGGTGGTAGGAGCCCGCCTTGCGCAGCTGGAGCTGGTAGGCGATGGCCTCCTTGTAGCGCTCGTCGGCGGCACCCGACAGGAAGGCGCCATCCTTGTCGACGGCCCAGCCCTGCGGAGCACCGTGGGCGGCGGAGTGCACGGCGTTGCCGAAGAGCGACCCGACGGCGGCCCCGAGCGCGTACTTCTTGCCGCTCGTCCCCTTCTTCGCGACCGCGGCGAACTCCTGCGACGTCCAGCCCTCCCCCACCTTCATCCCGGCGGCCTCGAAGTAGTCCTGGTTGAGCCAGAGCGTGGAGCCGGGCAGCGGACGCTCCAGCGGGATGCCGTAGATACGCCCGCCGATCCGGCCCATGTCACGCCAGGCGTGGGTGGGGATGTTCGCGAGGTTCGGGTAGTCCTTGGCCGCGTCGCCCGAGAGGTATGGGGTGAGGTCCTCGGCGCGGCGCTGCACGAACTGCGCCTCGCGGGGCAGCGTGAACCCGGAGAAGATGTTGATGATGTCGGGGAGTTCGCCCGCCTCGCCCGTCATCACGGTGGCCATCTTCTTCTGGTAGTCGGTCTGCGAGATGACCGTGTAGTCGATCTTCACGCCGAGCGCCTTCTCCACGGCCTGCCAGAACTTGTTCGACGAGGCGGCCTTGGGCGGCGTACCGAAGGACACCGACATGACCTTGATCGTGGAGCCGTCGCCCGGGGTGTCGGCGACCGACTTCACCAGGTCGGACGGGTATGCGGTGTATCCGGCCTGGACGCCCTGCTCGGTGGGCGCGAGATCGGGCGTCGGCCCGGAGAACGGGACGTAGGAGGGCCAGGGCGCCAACTTCTTGCCGGCGTTGGAGACTCCGCCGCCGCCCGAGTCGGAGGAGGAACAGGCCGTCAGGACGGAGGGGGCGGCGAGTGCGGCGCCGCCGACGGCGATGGACCGCAGGAGGGTGCGCCTCGACATTGAGGAACCGGACATGCGGGACTCCCGGGTGTTGGGGACTGGCTTGGTGGATGGGTCGCGCTGACTGACTGAGCTGTGCTGCACGAGCTGTGCCGACTGGCTGAGCTGTGCTGACTAGCTCTTGATGGCGCCGGTGAGGACGCCCTTGGTGAAGTACTTCTGGAGGAAGGGGTAGAGGAGCAGGATCGGCACGGTGGCGATCACGAGCACCGCCATCTGCACGGTCTGCGGCGCGGTGACCGTGCCCTCGCCGGTGGTGATGTCGGTGAGTCCGGACCCGGCCACGACATAGGTGCGGAGCACCTGCTGGAGCGGCCAGTGGTCGCTCTCCAGGTAGAGCGAGGCGTAGAACCAGGAGTTCCAGTACGCCACCGCGTAGAACAGCCCGACGACGGCGAGCGCCGCCTTGGACAGCGGGAGCACGATCGACACGAGCACCCGCCACTCCCCGGCGCCGTCGAGCCGCGCCGCCTCGTACAACTCCTCGGGAACCGACTGGAAGAAGCCCCGCAGGACCACCAGGTTGAAGACGTTGATCAGTACGGGGAGGACGAGGGAGGCGTAGGAGTCCAGCAGGCCGAGCCCCTTGACCAGCAGAAAACTGGGGATCATGCCGGGCGGGAACAGGAACGTGAAGAGGACGAGCAGCAGGACGGGCTTGCGGCCGAAGGTCCCGGGGCGCGACAGGGCGTAGGCGAGTCCGATGGTGCAGGCGAGGCTGAGCAGTGTCCCGATGACGGTCACGCCGGCGCTGACAGCGAGGGCGTGGGTGACTATGCCGCCGTCGAGGATGTCCCGGTACGCCTTGAGGGTGGGCTCCTCGGGCCACAGCACCCAGCCGCCGTTCGCGACGACCTCGTCGGTCGAGGCGAGGGACGTCGAGAGGATGACGAGGAAGGGCACGCAGACGAGCAGGACGACGGCGATGAGCGCCAGGGCCTTGCCGGCCTGGGTGACGGGACGGGGCTTCTCCATCCAGGCGGGTCGTGTCGGGTAGCTCGCTCCTGTAGCGCGGGTCTGTCGTGTGGCCGGGATCGCTCTTGTTACATGCGTCGACATCACCTGTAGACCCCCTGTTCGCCGAGGCGGTGGGCGACCTTGTTGGCCGCGAAGACGAGGAGCGCTCCGATGACGCCCTTGAACAGGCCCGCGGCAGCGGCGAATCCGTAGTCGCCGCCGACAATGCCCTGGTAGTACACGAAGGTGTCGATGATCTCCGCGGCCTCTGGGCCGACGGCGTCGCGCTGCAGCAGCATCTGCTCGAAGCCGACGGAGAGGATGTCGCCGAGCCGCATGATCAGCAGAAGGACGACGACGGGGCGGATGGCCGGCAACGTGACGTGCCAGAAGCGCCGCCAGGGCCCCGCGCCGTCGATGGCGGCGGCCTCGTACTGCTGCTCGTCCACCTGGGAGAGCGCGGCGAGGAAGATGATCGTGCCCCAGCCGGCGTCCTTCCAGATCACCTGGGCGACGACGAGCGGCTTGAACGCGTCGGGGTTGCCGATGATGTCGACGCTGTGCAGCCCCGCGTCACCGAGATAGCCGTTGACCAGGCCGGTGTCGCCGAGAACCTGCTGGAAGAGGGCGACGACGATCACCCACGAGATGAAGTGCGGCAGATACGCGACCGACTGCACGAACCGCCGGACCGTGCTCCAGGTGAGGCTGTGCAGGAGGACGGCGAGTGCGAGCGGCACGGGGAAGTAGAAGACGAGCTGCAGGACCGAGATCCAGAGCGTGTTGAGGACGGCGGCCCAGAACTCGCTGTCGCTGAACATCCGCTGGAAGTTGGCGAGCCCCGTCCACTGGCTGCCCCACATGCCGTCGAAGGGGACGTAGTCCTTGAAGGCGATGACGTTGCCGACGAGGGCCCCGTAGTGGAAGAGCAGGAAGTAGGCCAGACCGGGCAACATGAGCAGGGCCAACGCCCCACCGTTAAAACGTTTTCGTGCCGGTCGAGCGGGCTTCGCAGGAGCCTTCGAAGGCTCCTCTGCTCGCTGATCTCTGCGTTCGTGCAACGCGACGTCCACCGGTCCCCCTCTTCGCGTGACTCGGAGCGAGAGGAAATTAAAACGTTTCCAATGCGGAGTCAATGTCCCTGACACGAATTGGTGTTGCGCATCGGAGCGGTGACGAGGGGTGGTCGGGCGTTCGGCAGGGCGGCGCCGACCTTGGACAGAATCATGGGCCCAACCGCGGTCTCCTGGACCTCTGTACGTCAGTTACCGCTGTTCAGATTGCTGCTGTGCGGCTGACGGGACCTTCCTGGCTGCGCAGCCGGGAAGGTCCATGCGTGTGGCTGGGCCATTCTCGTTCACCGCGCCCCAGCCGACCGGAACGTCAGGCACCGACCGAAAGTCGGGCGCTCCCATACCTGACGTAGACGTCTCCGTCGTAGCTGGATCGGGCAGACAGGTCCTCTGACCTCCGCAAGCGGTCGGAGAGCCATAGTCTGAGGAGGTTGCCCAACCACGCCTGCCACCGCATGCCCCAAGGACACCAATGCCCCGACTCGCCCTCTCCGACGACTTCGTCGCGGACTTGATCTCGCTGCAGAGACCCGTGCAGAAGGAGGTCAACGACGCCATCCAGATGTTCCGGAGCATGAGTGTTCATCAGCTCCATGCCAGCAAGGGCATGCATCTGGAGAAGCTGGAGCAGGCGCGGGACTCTCGGATACGGACGATACGGATCACGAAGTTCTACCGGGGTGTTCTGTTGGCTCCCGACGACGGCAGCGAGCTGTACACGCTGCTCCGCGTCGCGCCGCACGACGAGGCGATCAACTGGGCCCGCAAGCGGGTGTACTCGGTCAACGGTGCCACAGGCGGGCTCGAAGTGCGCAACGTCGAGGCCCTGGAGCAGATGGAGACGTTCCTCGAACTGCAGGGGGACGCAACTCCCGCCCGTCTCTTCGAGCAGCACTCCGACACCGTGCTGCGCGACCTCGGCATCGACGAACAGGTGCGGCGCCTGGCCCGGATCTGTGTCACCGCGGACGACTTGACCGTCATGGCGCCGCCGATGATGCCCGCCGACCAGTACGAGGTGCTGGAGTACCTGGCGGCCGGATACTCCGCCGAGGACGTGTGGGAGCAGCTGATCGCCCCGCGCGGGCAGACGGTGCGGACGGCCGACGAACGGCCCGAAGTCACCCTCGCCGAGGCGATCCAGAACACGCCGAACCGCATCGTGGAGGTCACCGGGCCCGGCGAGCTGGAGCGCATCCTCAGCGAAGATCTCGCCCGCTGGCGGATCTTCCTGCACCCCGCACAGCGGCGCCACGCCTACCATCCCGGCTTCAACGGCGCAGCGCAGGTCACGGGTGGTCCCGGCACCGGCAAGACGGTGGTCGCCCTGCACCGCGTACGCCATCTGCTGCGCACCGGGCGCGAGGGCGACCGGATCCTGCTCACCACCTTTACGAACGCGATGGCGGCTGCACTGCGGGACAATCTGGCGCTGCTGCTCGGCGAAGCGGACGCACACCTTCTCGAGCGCGTCGACGTGACGACGGTGGACTCGGTCGCCGCCCGGGTCGTTCGGGAGGCACGGGGCAGCACGCCTAAGCCACTCTCGGCGGCTGCCGAAAAGAGCGCGTGGACTCGCGCAAGGGCAGGCGGAGACCTGCCTTGGGCGGAACAGTTTCTGTCGCAGGAGTTCCGCAATGTGGTGCTGGCTCAGGGGCTGCGGACGGTGGAGGAGTATCTGGGATGTGTGCGGCGAGGGCGCGGCACACAGCTCGGGCGGGTGCAGCGGGCGCGCCTGTGGCGAGTGATGCAGCGCTTCCAGGCCGATCTCGCCTCACGTGACTCGGCCACGTACACGCAGCTGTGCGACCAGGCCGCACGCCTCCTTGCGGACGGCAGTCCGCGCTACCGGCACATCGTCGTCGACGAGGCCCAGGACCTGCACCCGGCGCAGTGGCGGGTACTGCGCGCGTGCGTGGCGCCGCAGTCGGACGACATCTTCCTCGTCGGCGATCCCCACCAACGCATCTACGACTCCCGGGTCTCCCTGCGCTCCCTGGGCATCCATGTGCGGGGGCGCACGTCGCGACTGCGTCTGAACTACCGCAGCACGGAGGAGATCCTGCGTTGGTCGGCCTCCCTGCTGAACGGACAGCCGGTCGGTCGGCTCGGCGAGGACTACGACGATGGCGCCGACAGGGATTCGCTGCGCGGCTACCGCTCCCAGCTGCACGGGCGCGTGCCGTCGGCCCGCGGGTACGGCAACCGGGACGAGGAGCTGAGGGCGCTGGTCGAACAGATCCGGATCTGGGCCGAGCAGGACGGGGTGAAGCCGTCCGAGATCGCGGTGTGCGCCCGTTTCAACACGCTGGTCGATTCTGTGATCACACGGCTGCGGAAGGAGGGCATCGCGGCGGTCGCGGTCAAGGACGATCCGGGCCCGGAGGTGTCGGGCGTACGGGTGGCCACGATGCACGGCATGAAGGGGCTGGAGTTCCGCTGCGTGGCAGTTGTCGGTGTGACGTCCGATGTGCTGCCGTTCGCCCCGCAGGTGACGCCGGTGGCGGTTGATCCCGTGCAGCACGAGTCGGACCTGCTGGCCGAGCACTGCCTGCTGTTCGTCGCGTGCACGCGAGCCCGCGATGCGCTGGCGGTCTCGTGGAGTGGCGACCGGAGCCGGATGCTGGATCCCGTCGCCGGATGAAGTGAGACGCCGGGCCGCGCCCGCCCGGTTTCGGGTGAGCGCGACCCAGGATTTGTTCGGGCCTCTCAGCCCGGATGCTCAGGCCCGGATCTCCCGGATGACCACCTTGCTCGTCCTGCCCTCGGACGGGCTGTAGGAGATCTCCCGTCCCTCCGGCTGCCACATCAGCGCGTTCCCCAGCGGGGAGGACGGGGACACGACGTCCGCGCCGTCCGTGGGCAGTTCGGCAACCGTGTACACGGTGTCCCCGTCGACCTGGCCGTCGAATTCGAGGACGAGCAGCGCACCAGGAGTCACCATCTCGGGTGCCACGGCGTCCCTGCGGACAGCAACGGCGTCCAGGAAGGCACGCAGGAACGCGAGACGCTTCGTACGACGCTCACGCTGGTCGGCCTGGGTCTTCCGGAGGAAGACGAGGTTCGCGGCGTCGATGCCGTCGGGTGTCGGGTCTGCGGCGTCGACGGCGGCCTGCAGTCCCTGCATCTCACGGACCACACGCTGGAAGGCCGCGGCGGGAATCTCCCGTACGGGGATCGGGCCCGGGACGGGGCCAGACACCTGCTGCCCGTGGGCGACCTGTGGTGCGGCGGACGGGGTGCGCTTCGCGGCGGCGCGTGCCTCCGCCGACGGGCGGGCGGGAGCGGCCGCAGGTGCTCGGCGTACAGGTGCGGGTTGTGGCGTGGGAGGAGCCGGTGCCCGTCGCACAGGGGTCGGCGCGGGCTCCGGACGTGTCTCTGTAGTGCTGAACAGCACCGGTTCGGATACCCGGGAGCGAGGAACGTCGGAGGTGGGACGTGCGGCCCGCGGGCCCTCGTCCTCCGACGTGCCACTCCTCAGGGACCCGCCTTCGGACTGTGACTGCGCCTGTGCGGGCTCGAGGACCGCCTCCGAGTGGGACTCGGACCGGTCCTGCCCGGGCGACACCGTCCCCGTCTCCGGCTCCTCGGTGGCCGGCTCGATCCCCAGCCGCTCCAGTTCCGCCCACAGAGGCGCCAGGGCCTGATCCCGGTCCAGGTGGAAACGGCTGCCCCGGATGCGTACGAACGTCCAGTCGACCCGCTCCAGATCCCGCTGCCTGGCGGCCGCCGTCGAGGCGTCCTCGCCCTCGGCGAAGGCGTCGCCGTCGCACGCCACAGCGAGCCTGCGGGTCCCGCCCTCCACCACCAGGTCGATGGAGTGCCGGCCGACCCGGTATCCGGGGCGTACACGGTAGTCGCGGCTGGTCAGCTCCAGGTACACCTGCTGCTGGAAGAGGCTGTCGAACGCCTCGTGTCGTACGTCCGGCAGCACCTCGCCCTCGACCGAAGCGGTCTCCTCCTCCGTGGGCCGGGTGAGGTGGTCGAGCCACTGGCGGCGCAGGTCGTTCTCGTGGAACTGCTCGGTGCGCGCGCTGTGGAACACCCACACCTGGTCCTTGGCACGGGAGGCGGCGACGTTCAGGCGCTGTTCGTACGTCTTTCCGTTGAAGCCTCCGGGCACCGTACCGGCAGCCGTGGTCGCCGAGTTGACGCACGAGATGAACATGACGTGGCGCTCGTCGCCCTGGAAGTCCTCGGCGTCCCCGACCCGGATGCGGCGCTGCTCCCGCTGCTCGTAGTCGAGACGTTCGGCGAGCAGGTTCTCCAGTGTGTCGAGGTGCGCCTTGCTGCCGCGCAGGCTGATGACGCCCATGGTCTTGCCCTCGTACGCCGGGTCGGCGCAGCAGCGCACGACGGCGTCGACGAGCGCTTCGGCCTCGGGCAGGTTGACCAGACGGCTGTTGGCCCCGACGGCCTCACCGTTCTGGACGGGGACCGTGCGCACCGGCGGCAGACGATCGGCGCCGTACTGGCGCAGCGGCTGCAGTCGGCCGTTGTAGCAGAGCTCGTTCGAGAAGGAGATGATCTCCGGCATGCATCGGAAGTGCTCCTTGAGCATGAGCGTGCCGCGTCCCGCCGAGAGCGCCTCGGTGAGGTCGAAGAAACTGGACTCGGGGCCGAAGAGGCTGCGTACGTCGACCTCGAGACCGGTGAGCAGCCTGTCCCGGAGGTGGAAGTACTCGTCCTGCTTGAGACCGACGTTGGAGGGGCTGACCTGCTTGCTGTCACCGACGACGACCATCCGGTCGGCGAGCCAGCTGAGCAGCATGGCCTCCAGACCGGACTGGCTGGCCTCGTCGACGATGACGACATCGAAGATGCCGGGTTGGTCCATCGGCACGGTCTCGGCGACCTGGTGCAGCGGCATGATCCAGGCGGGTACCGCGGTCTGCGCCTTGCGGAGCGCAGCCTGGGCGTCGCGACGGTAGCGGTGCTGATACTTGCCCTTGATACGGCGGGCAGCCTGCTGGTAGGCGCTGAGCGCACGCGACTGGTCGCCCGTGAGCAGGCCCAGGCAGCGGTGCCAGGCGCGGGCCGCGGCGAGCCTCGCCAGCATGATGCGCGCCTCGTCGTCGGCCTCGGTGAGGAGCCTGCGCAGGGTGCGCTCGGCCTCCGGGTCGGTGAGCCGTTCCATGCGGTCGCGCCACGCGGACCAGGCCCAGGCCTCGGCCAGGGCGGGCAGCCGCTCGTCCCAGGCACGGTCCTGGGGTGTTTCGACGATGCGCTCGGCGAGCGACGGAAAGGCTTCCCGGACTCTTGTGAGGGCGACGTGGTGCTCGGCACGCAGCCTGGCCGCCTCCCGGACTTCGGCGATCTCCTGGCTGAACTCGCGGTAGCCGTCGGTGTCTCGGGTGCGAACGGCGTCGAGGGCCCGTTCCACCGCTGAGGAGACTCCGGGCCGGTCGCTCCACGTGCGCAGCAGTTCCTCTGTGCCGTTGATGAGACGGCGTGACTGCTCGGCGGCACGCAGCGTGGTCGCCGCACGGAGCAGGGCCCGTACGGCGTTCTCCACGCCCTGATCGTGCCACTCGGCGGTGGTGAGAGCCGGCGAGGTGGCGGCGGCAGTCAGTACGTCGGTGCGGGCGGCGGCGACCGCGAGGAGGGCTTCGAGCGCCTCGGACTCCTGCCGCAGTCGGGCGATACGCGGCCCGTGTCCCTGCCACGCCGCCGCGGGGCTGCCCCAATCCGACTCCACCTGACCGAGGCGCAGTTCGAGCTGGACGCGGGCGAGAACGACGGCAGCGGTGTCGACGTCCTCGGGAGCGCGGCCGTCGACGGCCACACCCTCCACGAACGGGCCCACGGCCTTGGCGAGTTTGGAGCGCATGCCGAGCGGCCCACGCAGCTTCTGCCCCTGCCGGAGGCCGTCGTGCAGCGCGATGGCGTGACCGAGTGCCGTGGCCGGGGCGTACTGTTCGAGGCCGCTGACCATCGCGCCTCGCAGCGCCGCCAGTGAGCCGTCGACCGCCGTGAGGGTTTCGGTGACGGCTGCGTGTCGGCTGCGCGTCTGCCAGTCCTGACCGGTGCTGACCTCACGCAGGAGAGCGGTGGCCCATTCTCCGGCCGCGGCGGCGAG
The DNA here is from genome assembly GCF_040295225.1 of Streptomyces sp. NPDC002896. NCBI lineage: Bacteria > Bacillati > Actinomycetota > Actinomycetes > Kitasatosporales > Streptomycetaceae > Streptomyces > Streptomyces sp. NPDC002896. The sequence goes on from NZ_JBEOVA010000032.1 coordinate 86,975, forward strand.
GGACGCGGCTCGGGCGCGGGCGGCGGCGAAGGCGTCGAGGGCGGCCGAGATCCGCTGCTGCTCGCCTTCGCCAAGGCCGCGTACGGCGGTGTCGTACTGCTGGCTCAGCGGGTCCTGCCGCACCGCCGCGTGTGCTTCCTCGGCGGCGCGGACCACGCGGACGGCCTCCTCGAACTCGCCGGTGCCCGGCAGTTCGGAAGGGCCGGGCACCTCGGCGGCGAGGGCCTGGTGGTGCGGCGTGAAGGCGCGGGTGGCGTGCACCAGGCGCAGTGCCTCGTCGGCCTGCAGAGTGGGCTGCTCCTGCGGCACCGGACCGATCCAGGAGTATGTGCCGGCCTCCCTGGTCAGGCGCTCGGCGATCTCCTGGAGGCTGCCGCTGTAGTCGCCGATCTCCGCCTCGAAGCGGTGGGTCTCCTGCTCGCGCAGGACGGCCAGGTCGCGCAACAGGGCCTGCTGGTCGGTCCGGGCGGCGGCGAGCCGTGTCTGCAGCTTCTTGATCTCGCGCTGCGACGCCTTCGGGTCGTAACCGGCGTACTCGCTGAGGATTCTCTGTACGGAGGCCTCCAGCTCACGCTGGGCCGCCGCGCCGTCCTCCGTGCGGCTCACGCACAGGTCGCGTACCGACTCGGGCAGCTTGTCGCGCAGGACGCGCAGGGCACGCGGGGTGTGGCTGGTGATGAGGACGCGCTTGCCCTGGGCGAGCAGGTCGGTCACAAGGTTGGCGATGGTGTGTGTCTTGCCCGTGCCGGGCGGTCCCTGGACGACGACCAGGCGGTTGGCGCGCAGTCGTTCGGCGATGGTGCGCTGTTCCTCGTTGGCGGGCAGCGCGAAGTACATCTCGCCGGTGTCGCCGCCCTCCGTCCCGTCCTCGGCAGCGGCGAGATCGGCGGCGGTGAGGGCACCGTCGCGGCCCGCGACGTAGCTGAGCAGTTCGGTGGGGGGCACACCGCTGTCCACGTGCCGGGCGATGGCCTTGAGGGCGTCCAGGGTGCTACGGCGGTTGCGTTCGCGCAGTACGAGCGCGGGGGTGAGGCCGACCTGCGGCACGTCGAGGCTGCGCGGCTTGGCGCGCTCGAGGGTCGGCAGGTAGCTGCCCGCGCTGTGGGCGGCGTTGACCCAGCTGCGGAGGGCGGTGTGGACGGCCTCGAGGTGTTCCGGGTCAGTGACGTCCGAAGCGTCTTCAAGTACCTCGACGATGCTCTCCCGCACGGGGCCGGGGACGTGCTGAGCACCGTCCAGCATGCCCTCCTCGAGTTCGAGGCCGACGCCGGTCGGGTCGGGGGCGGCGGTGATGGAGCCGGTCTTCGGGTCGAGGTGGAGGGTGGCGCGGTGGGTGACGAGGTGGCGTTCCACGCGCTGGCCACTCGCGGTCTGCCAGGTCAACCGGCCAAGGCCGAGGACGAGTTCATACGCCTCACCGAGGTTGGCGGCGTCCTCGTGCATCTTGTGCAGCCGGTCGTACAGCCTGACCAGCGGATCGATGGCGCGGCGGCGTTCGGCCCAGGCGAGCCACTCCTGCTCCCAGGCGACGTACAGCTTCTCGATCTTCTCGCGCCGCGGGTGCTCGTCGAGCTCGCGGTACGTCTTCTCGAGCGGGATGCCCTGCGACCAGTCGGGGAATTCCGGTTCGATGCGACGCCTGAGATGCGGTGCCCGAGGCTGCTTGAAATCGCGGATGCGGGTTTCGTCGATCCAGGGTGCGAGCGCCGACTTGGGCTGCGGTGCTTCCTCGCGCTCCGGGCGGGCGACGGTGAGCCAGGCCGGTTCGTCGGTGGGCAGCACCCCGTCGAGCATCACGGCGACGCCGGGGTCGTCCGGCAGTTCCTCGAACCACACGGTCCCGGCCGCCCCGTCGAGGGTGCGGACGGGCCGTGCCTTGGACTCCTCGGCCTCGGCGAGGAACCGGAAGATCTGCCGGACGCGGGTGGCGTCCACGCCTTCAGCGACTCGGCCGACACTGTGTTGATACACGGAACCGACTGGCTTGATGCCGTCCCCCAGTGCTTCCCCACCCTGGTTCACAGACCACTCCACTAGCTGTTGATGGCCGGAACGCCGGCCGACTTGTGAAATCCCACCCCGGTCAACCGAGAGCATGGGTGTTGTGCGCGCCCCCAGCGCGCTTCCCATCTCGGTGTGTGCTCAACGCACAACGTGAGGTTATCAAGGATGTTATGTGAAGGAACGACCGTCAGGACTGGCGGTGGACCACCAGTCGAGACCGCGCGACGGACGATGAATCAGCAGGTCAGGCACCGGTGCGGTCCGACTTGCCACGGACCTGCTGATAGACGGTAAGGAACAGTTCCAGCTCCGCGCGCTCCGCGGGCGCGACCCGCCCGGAGGCGAGCCGCGCCCGGGCCTCGCTGTGGACGTGCCGCAGATGCCCGGTGCGTTCCAGGTGATGCCAGAGGAGGCGGAACGTCTGCTGGTGGTCGTAGAGGTCGGTCTCGTACGACCTGCGCGTGATGCGGCGGATCTGGTCCATCAGCGCCCGGAAGTTGGCCTGGTCGTCGCGGCTTGACAGCTGCGCCAGGTGGCGCTGGTACACCGTCACTTCCGGCTGGGCCACTTCGTACCACACAGTCCGTCCGCCCTCCCCCAGTGTCGGTCCTTCACCTTTCGCGGTCCGCTGAGCGACAGCCGTCAACCGACCTTCGTCCACTTCTGGCAACGGTTGGTCTTGAAGTACTCACCGTTGTTGAGCGTCACGCGTCCGGGACCCTCGAGGTTGTTGTTGGCGATGATCGAGCCGAACTCGCCACTGGCGTCCTTGGCCCGCTCCCAATAGCAGCCGAACTCGCCCTCCGGACCGGCGGTCTTGTACGTGCCGGCCTTGATGTCCTCCCCCACGAGGTACTCGCCCTCCCCGGCGAAGCTGCTCGCCTGGCCGGCCTCCTTGGTCTTCTTCGGCTTGGCGGTCACCTTCTCCGTCACGGTCGGGGCGGGCGCCGCCTCGGCGTTCTTGGTGGCGGTGACGGTGACGGCGGGCTTCGGCGCGGCGGTGTCACTCGCCGCTGCATTCGCGCCTTCGCCACTCGACCCGATCCCCGTACCGACAACGAGGGCGACGAGACCCACCGCGCCATGGGTGAGCCACGTCTTGCGGCGCGAGGGCTTCTTCACGGGCTGGGGCGGCACGGGGCCCCAGCCGACGGATCCGGCCGGGCCGGCCGGGCCGGCCGGGCCGACGGGAATGGTGCGGCCGGGCTCACCGGGCTGCGGAGTCTTGGTGGTCATCTTGGGTTCCCCCACATTCATCGAGGCACGGGGCGAAGGCCCCGGCAGGTTGTCGTGGCGCCGTTTCGGGGGGGGGGGGGGGCGGGCCCCCCCCGCCCCCCCCCCCCCCCCCCCCCGCCCCCCCCCCCCCCCCCCCCCCCCCCCCCCCCCCCCCCCCCCCCCCCCCCCCCCC
>NZ_JBEOVA010000033.1:0-82730 GCF_040295225.1 Streptomyces sp. NPDC002896
TGTTCAGACGAAGGCCGCTTCCGTGTACGGCAGTTACCGAACCGGGTGATCAAGTTCGACGCACCATTCGACGTCGGACGTTAAAGATCAAGCTAAGACGCCTGCCCGGCCGCCCGCCACTCCGGTGCGAGGACCGACCAGACCTCCATGTCGTGCCGCTTACCCCGGTACCGGTAGCTCTCCCGCAGCACGCCTTCCTTCGTCATCCCGAGCCGCCTGGCCACCGCGATGCTGGGCTCGTTCGCCGCCGAGACCTGCCACTCCACGCGGTGGATGCCCCGCTCGTCGACGGCCCAGTCGATGATCACGCGCGCGGCCCTGGTGACCAGACCCCTGCCCGCCGCCGACGGCTCCAGCCAGCAGCCCGCCTCGGCGGTGCCGTGCGCTACGTCCATCGTCCGGAAGAGGACCCCGCCGACCAGCTTGCCGTCCGCCCAGATGCCGTAGATCCGCCCGGTGTCGGCCGCAGCCTTCTCGGCGTACGACTGCAGGAACGAGCGGCTCGACGCCAGGTCCGTGACGGAGTCCGGCAGCGCGATGTGCTGCCCGACGAACTCCCGGCCCCGGTCCATGTGGGTCAGGAACTCCTGGGCCTGCCACGGCTCGAGCGGGCGCAACTCCGCGCCGTCGTCGCCCAGGGATATCGCGTACATCGTGACCCTCCATGGTCGGAACCGGCGCGCACTGCGAAGGGATCTTCTCACGGGGGCCGCGGGCCGCCATCTATTTTTCGGCGCCATCGGCGTCTGCGTACGAAGTGCTGCCGTCATCCGCCGTGCGTCGCCAGGAGTTCCTCCGGTGAGATGAGCGCGGTGGAGCCCGGTGCCGTACAGGCGTAGGCGCCCGCCACCGCGCCCAGGCGGGCGCACTCCAGTACGTCGCGGCCGGTGAGCCTGCCGTACAGGAAGCCGCACACATACGCGTCCCCCGCACCGTTGGAGTCCACCACCGGTGCGGGCGGAACGACCGCCGGGATGTGGCGCGGGGTCGAGTCGCCGTCGCGGGTGAGGAGGTAGGAGCCGTCCGCGCCTGCCGTGGCGACCACGGTCTGCGCGCGGCCCTCGCGGAGGATCTCCCGCATCAGTGCGGGGGTGCCCTCGCCCGCGCCCGCCGCGCTGAGGAAGACGAGATCGGAGCGGAGGGCGAACTCCCTGTGGTGGTCGGCCAGTCCGTCCCAGTCGTGCAGGTCGGTGGAGACGGGGACGCCGAGGTCCTCGATGTCGTCGTAGAGGAGGCGCGCGAAGTCCATGATCGACACGTGGACGTGGCGGCTGCGCCGCAGCCGTGGCAGGTAGTGGTCCCGGGGCATCCGCAGACCCGCCGGGTCGCGGGCGTCGTAGAAGGACATCCGGCGGCCGGACGCGTCCACCAGGTTCACCGCGCGGCGGGTGCCCGCGGGGGAGATCACCGGGGCGAACTCCACGTCTCCCTTGGCCAGTCGCTCGCGTACCTGCGCGCCGATCCAGTCGTCGCCGATGAAGTCGAGCAGCGCGGCCCTCAGGCCGAGCGCCCGCGCGCCGAGGGCCACGTTGCCCCCGGTGTGGCCGGGCCACTCCTCGATCGGGCCGACCATGACCGAGTCGGCGAGCGGGACCGGTAGCGAGTCGACGCGGACGATGGTGTCCACCCCGCTGCCGCCGACGACCACGACGTCGTACTCCGCATGATGACTGCTCACAGTTCCGCCTCTCTGTCCCCGAACACGTCCCAGTATGGCGACTTCGGGCCGTCAGGTCCGTGGCATCCGGCGGCAGTTGCTCATCGGCCGTCGGGAGCCCGCGGGTCAGCGGCGACCGGTGAGGAGGTCCTGGAGGGCGGGGGAGTAGCGGTCGGCAAGGTCGTCGATGTCGGCCGCGCGTACGGCGTCGCCCCGGGCGATGCCGTACATGATGCCCAGGCCCAGCAGCATGCTCAGGGCGAGTTCGGCGCGCACGGCTGCGTCCGGCCCGGTGAGGCGTTCCGTGAGGCGGGCGACGACCTGCCTTCTGAAGTTGGCGCGGAGCACATCGCCGTGCTCCCCGTGACTGCTGTGCAGTGGCGCGAAGGCGATGCGCAGCACGGGAGCCGTAGCGCGCTCGGCCTGGCTGGTGAGCAGCTGGACGACCATGTGCCGGCCCAGCTCCTCCAGCGGAGCGTCCAGCAGCGCATCGGTGTCCTCCTCGAAGGACAGGATGTGGGCGAACAGCCGTTCCTTGTTGCCGAAGTACTTCACGATCAGCGGCGCACTGACTCCCGCCCGCTCAGCCACGGCCTTGAGCGTGATGTCGGTGTACGGATGGCGGGCGAACATGATCCGGGCCGCGCGCAGGATGGCGTCCCGCGACGCCTGCGCGTCCCGGCGCCGGGAGCCCTGTCCGGCGGTGGCGCTCGGCCCGCTCAACGTTCCTCCACTGCCTCCACCGCGGCAGGAGCCGCCGACCGAATACGCTGCCGGGCCCCGCCGGCGGGGTCGCGGTGGCGCGGGATGACCAGTGCCAGGGCGAAGGCAAGCACGGCGACCGTACCAGCCATGCCGAACGCCAGCAGATAGCCGTGGAGCGTGGGCACCGCGGTGCCGCCCAGCGACATCGTGTGGTGCGTCAGCACGGCGGCGACCGCGGCGCTGCACGTGGCCTGGCCGATGGTACGCAGCAGCACGTTCACGCCGTTCACGGAGGCGGTCTGATGGGCCGGCACCGACTCGATGATGAGCGTGGGCAGTGCCGAGTACGCCAGGGCGGTGCCCGCCGAGAGGACGGCCGAACCGGCGATGATCAGCCAGAGTTGCTCGCTGTCCGCGATGCGTACCGCGTATCCCGCGGCGATGACGGCGGCCCCGGCGGCAAGGGCGGTCTTCGCGCCCCGGGCGGCCGAGATCCGGGCGGATATGGGGGAGACGCACAGCATGATCAGGCCGCCCGGCAGCATGCACAGGCCGGTCTGCAGGATGGACAGGTCGAGGCCGTACCCGGTCTCCGCCGGGGCCTGAAGGAGCTGGGCGGTCACCAGCGAGTTGGCGTAGAAGGCGAACCCGGTGAACAGGGCGGCCAGGTGCGGCAGTGCCACCCGGGGCCGGGCCGCCAGCCGCAGGTCCACCAGCGGATTGCGGGCCCGCATCTGGTGCCGGCACCAGGCGGCCAGCACGATCACCATCGCGCCGGTGAGTCCCAGTACCGCAGGGCTGGTCCATCCCCAGTCGCCGCCCTGGGAGATGGCAAGCAGCAGACAGATCAGGCCGATGCTCAGCCCGATCGCGCCGACGGCGTCGAAGCGGCCCGGATTGCGTACGGGTGACTCCCGGACCGCCCACCGGGCCAGGGCCAGTCCGATGGCGCCCAGCGCGCTCGTGACCCAGAACATGACGTGCCAGTTCGCGTACTGCACGATCGCCGCCGCGAGCGGCAGCCCGAGGGCCGCGCCGATACCGACTGTGGAACTCATGAGCGCGACCGCCGAACCGCTCCGGGCGGGCGGCAATTCGTCCCGGAGGAGGCTGATCGACAGCGGTACGACCGATGCGGCCGACCCCTGCAGGGCGCGGGCTGCGATCAGCAGCCGGATGTCGGACGTCACCGCGCACACCATTGAGCCGGCCGTCATCAGCGCGAGCGCGAGAAGCAGCACCCGCCGCTTGCCGTACATGTCGCCCGCCCTGCCCAGGACCGGCGTGAGCACCGCCCCTGCCAGCAGCGTCGAGGTCACCATCCACGACACGGCGGCGGGCGAGGAACCCGTCAGCCGCGGGAGATCGGGGAGCAGGGGTACGACGGCCGTCTGCATGACCGCCATGAGCGATCCGCCGAGGGCCAGCACCGGCACGGTGAGCCGCTCCCTGAGGGGTGGCGCCGGAGCACCCAGGATGTGAGACATCGGCATGCTCCGAGCGGAGTCGCGGAAGCAGGAGTAAGTGAATAGCAATTCACCACTTTAGGTGAATTGTTGTTCACCAGCCAGAGTTTGCCGGGCGGAGTACGCCGGACAGGGTTGTTTTCCGCTCGCCGTCCGGCGAGCGGAGACGCCTCAGGGCGTGCCGACGCGGGCGATGAGGATCGCGATGTCGTCTTCCGCCGGTGTCGCGGCGAGATGAGTGACCAGGGTGTCGCAGAGGCCCAGCGGCGGCTGACCGGAGTGGCCGAGCAGATCGGTGAGTTCCGTCAGGCGTTCGTCGAGGTCGCGTCCGCGGGCTTCGATGAGGCCGTCGGTGTAGAGGACGAGCAGGCTTCCCGGCGGGAGGGCGACTTCGGTGGTCGTGAAGGTGATGCCGCCGATGCCCAGCGGTGCGCCGGGAGGCAGGTCGAGTAGGCGGGCGGTGCCGTCCGGTGTGATCACGGCGGGCGGGGGATGCCCGGCGCGGGCGAACCGGCAGCGGTTGGTCGAGGTGTCGCACACGGCGTACAGACAGGTGGCCAGCAGCGGGTCGTCGAGTTCCTGCATCGCATGGTCGAGGTGGTCCAGGAGCTGGTCGGGCGGCAGGTCGAGACGGGACAGCGCCCGCACCGTGGTGCGCATCTGGCCCATGACGGCGGCGGCGGTGATGCCGTGGCCCATGACGTCACCGATGACGAGTGCGGCTCTGTCCGGGGTGATCTCGGTGACGTCGTACCAGTCGCCGCCGATCTCGTTGACGTCGGACGCCGGGCGGTAGCAGTGGGCGATCTCCATGCCCGCCGGGGCCTGGGGGCGGCGCGGCAGCATGCTGCGCTGCAGGGTGAGTGCGGTGTCGTGCTCCCGGTGGTACAGCCGCGCGTTGTCGATGCAGATGGCGGCGTGTGCGGCCAGGTCGCCCGCGAGCGTGAGGTCGGCGGAGTCGAAGGCGGTGGGTTCGTCCGCCCGCAGGAAGGTGGCCACGCCCAGGACGAGGCCACGCGCGATGAGCGGGACCATCATCAGGGAGTGGACACCCAGGCGGCGGATCCGTTCGGGTGTGGGGGTGTATCGGGCGGCCGGCGCGACGGCGCGGGCGTCGACGCGCGGGAGCAGATAGGGGCGGCGGTCGACGAGCGCCTGTACGTAGGGCGCGGCGGCGGGGAAGTGCAGGATACGGCCGACGGGAGCGAGCACGTCGGCGATCACGGATCCGTACGCGGGCGCCTTGCCCAGGCGGCGCAGGGCGGCGCCCGCGGTCAGACCGGTCAGCGGTTCGGCGGCCTCGGTGACGGTTCGCAGGACGTCGACGGTGGCGATGTCCGCGAGCCGGGGGACGGTGAGGTCTGCGAGTTCCTGCCCGGTGCGGGCGACGTCGAGGGTGGAACCGACCCGCAGCGTCGCCTCGTTGAGTATGGTCACGCGCCGGCGGGCGGTGGCGCTGTCCAGTCCGTCTTTCTGGTCGGTGGTGATGTCGATGATCGAGCCGCTGATGCCCAGCGGCCGCCCGGCGGGGTCGTCGAGGCGGAAGTACGAGCAGGACCAGACGCGGTCGTGGTGCGGATCCGCGGGCGTACGGCCGATGCGGCGGAAGTTCAGCACCGGCTCGCCGGTGTCCAGCACTCGGCGCATCGCCGCCTCCATCTGCTCGGAGTTGACGCCGGGCAGCACCTCCGCCGGGCGCCGGCCCAGGTGCGCCGCCGCGGGCAGGCCGTTCATGGCTTCCAGCGCGGGGTTGATCTGCTGGAACCGCAGCTCGGTGTCGAGGAAGGCCAGGCCCATGGGCGAGCCCGTGAACCACCCTTCCGGAAGCGTCTGCCCGCCACGCGTCCGCTGGGCCTCACGGGCGTCTGCTGCCAGGCACAGCATGTCCCCGTCCTGACGGCCAGGGCCGGTGACCGGGCACACCCACACCTCCAGCCGGACGGTGCGGCCGGTCTTGTGGCGCATGGGAAAGGACCCGGTCGCGCTCCGCCCGTCCGCGACGGCCTCACGCAGGGACCGGACCGCGGACTGCCCCTGGGGGAGTACGAAATCGGCGCTGTCACGGCCTAGGACCTCATCGGCCGCGTATCCGAGCACGTCGCCGGCGGCCTGGGCCCACTGCATTATGCGTCCGCTGCCGTCGAGGACGAGGAGGGCGACCGGCAGTACGCCCCACCAGGCCCCGGCCTCCTCGACGACCAGGGCTCTCCCGTCCCCCGCCGGCCTGGGATCCGGCATAGCAGACTCTCCACAAAGCGGCTGGTGCTGCCCTCCCTTTCAGTATGAACCGGTGCGAAGAACCGCGGCGGCCGCGCGCGGGATCAACTGCTCGACGCCCTCGGCCACCGCGGGCGAGGCGGCAGTCGCGTGCGAACACCGACGCCCATGGACGCCGTGGGCGAGTCGTCACTCGCTGCGAACGTCAGACCTCGCCCGAGTCCGGCCGTCATTTGAAGGCGAGGACGATGGCGGCGCCGATGGCACCCAGGCCCACCGCCACGCCGGCCGGGATCCACCCGCCGTGCCGCCAGCGGAACGGGCGGTCCAGCGAGAGCAGCCCGGGGCCCACGGCGGCGATGGCGATCGCTGCGGCCGCGAGGCACAGCGGGTACTCGATGCCGCCGTCCTGCGCCCACAGGCCGTTCGAAGACGTCGTGGCCATGGCGTTGATCATGACGCCGACCACGGCCGCGGCAGCCAGCGGGGTGAGCAGGCCGACGGCCAGACCGAGCCCGCCGAGGAACTCCGAGGCACCGGCGAGACCGGCGAAGAACTCACCGGGGTTGTAGCCGAGCTCAGCGAATCCTTTGCCGGTCGCGCTCAGCCCGCCGCCACCGAAGATGCCGAACAGTTTCTGCGCACCGTGGCCGGCCAGCAGCAGACCCACGGCGAGGCGCAGCAGAAGCATCCCGGCGTCGGCGGCGGATATGGACAGCGGTTGGGAAGAGGCGGCCTCCGGACGGGACGCGGTCCGGAGCCGTTCTGCGGTCACTCTCATCGATGGTTCGCTTTCTGCACCGACTGCCCCGGGCGGCGACGCAGAACTCCATGGCCGGGGGCGGGGTGCCGACGGGTGCGATGTGCCTCTCGTTCACCAGCCCGGCCCGACATAGCGACAAATCACTAGATTTCCCCTCTTTCCCGTATGCATCAAGGTCCCGCGACAGGTCGACTGTCGGCAGCGGGTGCGAGGGCGGACCAAGCCGAGCACACAGGAGATACGGGTCAGCGGCGGTGATGGATTGCATCGATGGATGACGCGCCGCTGGATCGCGCGGCGGAATCGCGGAGCACGGAAGGATGATCTCCGCGGTGACCGGGAATCCCCTGGCCGGTGCGGACCGTATATACAGATATGCAGAGGTTTCGGTTCCCGGTGGGCCGCCTCCCGGACGAGGCTCTGCTGTCCGGTTTGGCCACGGGCGATCCAGAGCTCGCCGTCACCTTCGTACGGCGGTTCCAGCACACGGTCTTCGGCGTCGCCATCGCCGTGACAGGCGACCCGCAGCTCGCCGAGGACATCGCCCAGCAGACGTTCGAGCGTGCGTGGCGGCACGCGCAGATCTACGACTCCCGCCGCGGATCGGTGACGACCTGGCTGACGACCATCGCACACAACCTCGCCATCGACGCCATCCGGTCACGCAGGCCCGAGCCGGTGGCGCCCGAGGACCTCGACGCGCTCCTCGGCGTCGTGACCGACACCCCCGAGCAGCGCGCGCTGGCCGACGACGCGTCGGCCAGACTGCGCGCCGCCGTGGCGCAGCTCCCGCGCGAACAGGGCCGCGCCCTGGTGATGGCGGGCATCTACGGCATGACGGCCCAGCAGATCGCCGACTGGGAGCACATCCCCCTGGGCACGGCCAAGACCCGCATCAGGACAGCGATGGGCAAGCTGCGGACCACGCTCACGTCCCCCAAGCGAGGCGACCATGTCCAATGACGCGACCTGCGAAACGCTGCAGGAGACCGGCGCCGAGCTGGCGCTGGGCGTGCTGCCGGGCCGGGAGCGGGCCGAGGCGGTCGCGCATCTGGACCGCTGCGCGGACTGCCGGGAGTACGTCGAGCAGATGACTCTCGTCGGCGACGGCCTGATCGGCCTGCTGCCGGGCAGCGAGCCGCCGGTCGGGTTCGAAACGCGGGTGGCGCGGGCCCTGACCCAGGCGTCGGCCGGGCATGAAGGGCGCCTGTCCATGCGCGGACTCGGTCGCGTGCGCAGGGGGTTTCGCCGACGAGGACCAGGGCGGGTAAGGCTCCGGGTCGCGGCTGCGGCGGCGGCCTCCGCGCTCGTGTTCGGCTTCGGCGGCTGGGCCGTCGGCACGGCCATCGAGACCTGGACGGCCGCCCCCTCGCAGCCGTCCGAAACCGCGTCGGACCTGCTGTGGGCAGACCTGACCGGAGTCGGCCCAGGCCGGCCCGTGGCCGGTGAGATCTACGCCCATGCCGGAGAACCGGGCTGGTTGTACATGTCCGTCGACCTCGCTGACGCCGGGATCCCGTACAGCGGGAAGGTCACCTGCCTGCTGGAGCGCACGGACGGCACCACCGAGCAACTGGGCACGTTCGAAGTGCATGACGGATACGGCTACTGGGGTGCCCCGGCCCCCGTGGACCCGTCCACGCTCTCCGGTATCCGTCTGACATCCGCCGACGGCACTGTCCTGGCCGTGGCGCAGTTCAAGGCGGCCTCGTGAGGGTGGGCGGCGGCTGATCGGTCGGATTCGGCGGCGCTCGCCCGATGATTCTGCGCCGCGGCGGCAGTCCTCCCTGTGTACGCCCGCCGAAAGCGAGAACCGCAGGGGCGGACTCGCCAGGACCGAGAGGACCGAGAGACCGATGACCAGCCTGCAGGACTTCCTGAAGACGCACGTCAGCGACGGGTCGGTGCCGGGGGCGGTGGCCCTGGTGGCGCACGGCGACCGCGTCGAGGCAGAGGCCGTCGGCTCCGTCGACGCCGAGGGCACCGCCCCGATGGCCAGGGACTCGATCTTCCGTATCGCCTCGATGACCAAACCCGTCACGGCCGCGGCGCTCATGATGCTGGTCGATGACGGCCGGATCGCGCTGGACGACCCGGTCGCGCCATGGCTGCCGGAGCTTGCGTCCCCGGTCGTCGTCCGGACCCCGGCCGGTCCCGTGGACGACGTGGTCCCGGCGGCCCGGCCGATCACAGTGCTCGACCTGCTCACCTTCCGTGCCGGGTACGGCTTCCCGTCCGACTTCTCGCTGCCCGCGGTCGGACTGCTGTTCAGCGACCTGAAACAGGGCCCGCCGCAGCCGCAATTCGTCGCGGCACCGGACGAGTGGATGGCGGCCCTCTCCCGTATCCCGCTGCTGCACCAGCCGGGCGAGGCCTGGCTGTACAACACCTGCTCCGACATCCAGGGCGTGCTGATCGCCAGGGTCTCGGGCCGCCCACTGCCCGAGTTCCTCGCTGAGAGGCTTTTCGAGCCGCTCGGCATGGCCGACACCGGCTTCGAGGTACCGGCCGGGAAACTGGACCGGTTCACCAGCTACTACCGAACCGATCCGCCGGGCGGCCTTGAGCTGGTCGACGCACCTGACGGGCAGTGGTCCGCCATGCCGGTCTTCCCGTCCGGTGCCGGCGGACTGGTCTCGACCGCCGACGACTGGCACGCCTTCGCCTGGATGCTGCTCGCCGAAGGGACCGTCGACGGCCACCGGCTGCTGTCGCCCGCCTCGGTGCGGCAGATGACCACGGACCATCTGACCCCGCCCCAGCGCGTGGCGGGCCGGTTGTTCCTGGAGGGCCAGGGCTGGGGCTTCGGCGGCTCGGTCGACGTCCAGGCCGTCGATCCCTGGAACGTGCCGGGACGCTACGGCTGGATCGGCGGCACCGGTACGACGGCACACATCACCCCGTCCACGGGCGCGGTCGCCATCCTGCTCACCCAGGTGGAGATGACCGGACCGACTCCGCCGCCTCTGATGCGGGACTTCTGGCGGTACGCGGTCGGCCTTTCCCCCGTATGACCTCGCCCGAGGAGCAAGGCAAATGATGGGCTTCGCCAAACGCTCCTTCCAGATCATGTGAGCCAGGCCAGCCCACTGCTCGCAGCTCGTCAGAGGCCGCTCGCCGAGTGCCTCAGTCTGCTCGCCGTCGCGTCGAACGCGGCGGCGACCTCCCGGACGGTGGGCCGGGCGGCCGGATCGGGGCTGAGGCAGCTGTCGATGGCCAGCGCGAGATCATCCGGCAGGCGTCGCCGGGACGCTATCGGCGGGGGACGGCCTTCGAGTTGCGGGTACCAGTCGTCGCAGCCGCTCGTGTCGCCGTCTGGTGTGACCGAGCCGCCGTCGCCGGTCCCCTCCACGGTCTCGCCGATGTCGAACGGCACATCGCCCGTGGCGACCTCGTACAGCGTGATGCCGATGCCCCACACGTCGGCGGCTGCCGACAGCGGTCCGCCGCGCGCCTGTTCAGGGGCGAGGTAGCAGTACGTGCCGACGCCCGGCGGTGCCACGCCGGGCGGCCGCGCGACGCTGAGGTCGAGCACTTTGGCGTGGCCGCAGTCGACCACGACGTTGGACGGCTTGAGGTCCAGGTGGAGCAGGCCCTGACCATGGAGGTAGTGGATCGCCGAACACAACTGCACGCCGAGGAGCGCCACGTCCCGGGCGGCAGGCCGGCGCCGCAGCCGGTGGATGAGATGGGACAGTGTTTCGCCGGTCAGCGTCTCCAGTACGACGAGCGGTTCCGGCGACTCGACGACCTCGTAGGCGCGGACCAGGTGCGGATGCGTGAACGCCCGGAGCCAGCGTCCCTCCTGCACCAGCCGTCGGTGCAGCGGTGCCTCGTAGCGGCGGTCGGGCCGCACCATCTTGATCACGCACCGGCAGTGCCGTTCCTCGCTCCAGGTGTCGTAGAGATCGAGCCAGCCGGTCCGCGCCAGGTGCGTCAGGATCTCGTAGCCGGGCGCGGGACTCGTCCCGGGCGCCAGGATGTCCGCGAGAGCAGCGCCGCCGTGCGTCATGGGAACACCTCCTCAAGCTCACGTGGTCAGGGACTGGGAGGGCCCGGCCGGCATGGGGCCGGTGATCTGGTGCAGCCTGTGCAGCCGGGCGTACGCCCCGCCGTGCAGCACCAGTGCCTCGTGAGTGCCGCACTCGACGACCCGGCCGCGGTCGAGGACGACGATCCATGTGGCGTCGCGGACGGTGAGCAGATTGTGGGAGATGACGATGGTGGTGCGCCCGGCCATCAGCCGGCGCAGCGGTTCCATGATCCGCCGGCCCGACTGGGCGTCCAGGCCCGTGGTCGGCTCGTCGAGGAGCAGGACCGGCGCGTCCCTGATCATCGCGCGGGCGATCGCCAGGCGCTGGCGCTGTCCACCGGAGAGTGTGCGGCCCCGCTGCCCGACCACGGTGTCGTAGCCGTCGGGCAGCAGCTGGATGAAGCCGTGCGCATCGGCGGCGCGGGCTGCCGCGACGATGTCCGCCTCCGTCGCGTCCGGGCGGCCGTAGGCGATGTTCTCCCGTACGGTGCCGTGGAACACGAGCGTCTCCTGCAGCACCACCGCGACGTTCTCCCGCAGCTCGGACAGGTGCAGGTCCCGGAGGTCGGCACCGTCGAGGCGGACCGCCCCCTCGTTCGGGTCGTAGAAGCGCAACTGCAGCTTCGCCACGGTGGACTTGCCGGCGCCGCTCGCCCCGACCAGCGCCAGCGTCCCGCCGGGCGCCACGTGGAACGACACGCCGGACAGCGCCCACCGGGACGTACCTGGGTAACGGAACGACACGCCGTCGAACTCGACGTCGCCCCGGGCGTGCCCGATCCGCCGAGCGTGCGCGGCCTCGGTGACCTGGGGGCGCTGGTCGAGTAGCTCGATGATCCGTTCGGCGGAGGCGGAGGCCGCGTAGAACGTGTTGGTGAGGTGGGACAGATCGCGGATCGGGCTGTAGAGCCTGCTCAGCAGCGCGAGGAATACCAGCAGCCCACCGAGTGTGAGTTGCCCCTGCGCCAGCTTCCAGGTGCCGAGGCCCATGACCGCCAGCGCGCCCACCAGTTCGATGACCTCGACGATCGGCTCATAGACGGCGCTGATGCGCGCCGAGGCCATCGCCGCCCGGAACTTGCCGGCGCTCTCGCGGTCGAACCGGCGCTCCTCCCACGCCTGACGGTTGTACGCCTGCACCAGGGCGACGTTGCCGAGCGACTCCTCGGCGATCGCGCTGAGCGAACCGCTGCGCCGCCTGCGCTCGCGTGACGCGGCCCTGATCAGCCGGGAGAAGTGGCGGGCCGAGCGCCAGAACAGCGGCACGATGACGAGCGCGAGGAGGGTGAGATCCCACTGAAGGTAGAACAGGAGGCCGAGATAGACGCCCAGCTGGATCACGTAATACAGGGCGTTCGCCACGCCAGACAGCAGGAATGTCTCCACCGCGTCGACATCGCCCGTGACACGCGCCAGTACGTCCCCCAGCCGCCGCCGCTCGAAGAACCCGAGCGACAGGCTCTGGACATGCCGGAACACATCCGACCGCAGCGCGAGCAGGAAGCGTTCGCTGACCCAGGTGGAGAGCACGTCGTCGGCGAAGTCCAGGATCGCGGAGCAGACGATGAGTCCGAGGTAGGCCAGGGCGATCCACAGGAACGGACCCAGGTCACGAGGGACGAGGACGTCGTCCACCACGATCTTGAAGAGCCAGACCTCGGCTCCGTCGATGACCGGCCCGACCACGCTGAAGGCGAGTATGGGCACAAGCCAGCGCCGACCGCCGCGCGTATAGGGCCAGAAACGCCGGAACACCTCGCGCGGGGGGACGGGCGGCGCGGCGGCGACAACGGCATCGGGGTCCTCGGCCACCGACAGCAGGCGCCGCAGCAGAGGCCGCCAGGCAGGTCGGCGGGGCGACTGCCGGGCCGCCCGCGAGGCAGGCCGCGACGAGACACGCGCCATGGCACGCGTTCCTCAGGGGACGGGACAACGGGCCGAGCGGACCGAGAGCTTCCGCCTCCGGGCTCCGGCCCGCTCGCCCCTCAATTGCCGGCTACCACTAGTAACCGTGGGTGTGGTCGTGGCGACGATGACGGCGGTGACGGCGCTTGCCCGTCCTGTCGCCTCGCTTCGACGTCGTCCTCCTGTCCTTCTTGTGGTCATGGTGATCATCATGATCGTGTTTTGCGGGACATAGATCGCTGAAGATCAGCATGGACTTCCCTCCTCCAACGTGCCCCCGAACGAGATACGTCTGAGAGCGGCCGTTGGATGGCATCTACGCGAAATTCGGGGAACTTGCCTCCACCATTACCGGCCATCTCTGACTGGTGCGGGTGCGGGTGCGGGTGTGGCTCGGGGCTCAGTGATCTCACGCGGGGGGAGCCCGATAGACGAACGACGGGAACGGTTTCCCCATGGCCCGCTGCCAGGCCCGTCCGACCTCGTCCGGAGCCTGCGCGCGGGCCCGGGCGAACGCGGTGACGCAGGACGCGTGGACGTCGCTCCCGTCGGCGCGCCGGGTGAGCGCGAACAGGCCCCGCAGGGCGCTGACGGCCTCGTCGGCGCGGCCCGCGGTGAGGTGCACCTCGGCCATGCTGCGGAGGTTGTCGGCGAGGGCGGAAAGGGTGGCGGCCAGCGCGGCTTCGTACGACTCCCCGGCTCCGTCCCCCATGAGTTCCCGCAGGACGGTCTCGGCCTCCTCGAAGCAGGCCAGCGCCCCCGCGTCGTCCCCAGCGCGGCGCAGGGCACGGCCGAGGATCCGCAGGCGGTCGGCGGTCAGCGGCTGAAACGCCGCCCAGGCCGACTCGGCCAGCCGCCGCGTGATCGCCAGGGCCTCGCGGCCGTGGGCCACGGCCGCTTCGGGGCTGTCCGAGTCGCGCCGGCGCACGCTGAGGTTGGCCAGCATCCGGGCCAGTTCCGGTTCGTACGCCTGGGCGTCGCGCGCGGCGGCACGACGGTAGGCCACGACGCTCTGCTTGCCGGCCTCGAGGGCCTCGCGGTGGGCACCGTCCCGCCAGAGGCAGAACGCCAGATCGTCCAGGGCCGCTGCGAGATGCGGCTCGTAGGCGTCGGGACGGCTCTCGGCGAGCCGGGCGTAGAGACCGGCCAGTTCCCGCAGGGCCCGCGTCTCGTCGGCCGACGCGTCCAGCCTGCCGAGGTGGTGGGCCAGGCAGTCCAGGGCCGCGGCGAGCCAGGGCTCGCCGGTCGCGGGGTCGGCCCCGGCCAGAGTGCGGGATGCTCCGACGGCCTGTTCGGCGGTCTCGCGTGCAGGTCGAGATCGCCGGTCGCGCCATGGCACCAGACCAGATTGGTGAGCAACTGGGCCTGCAGCGGCAGGAGTTCGGGGTAGAGCCGCAGGACCAGGCCGTCGGTCCACTCGCGTGCGTCGTTGACGGCCTCGACGGCCTCGCCGTACCGGCCGGGGGCGCGCAGCCCGCCGGTCAGCTCGACCAGCACACGGGCATGCACCCAGCCTGCGACGCAGAGGCATGTCCCCGCAGCAGGCCCACGCATTCCCGGTAGGCGTCCACCGACTCCGCCACGCGCGCGAGCGCAGCGCGCCGACGAGGCTGCTGAGCGACCTGTCCCCGCGCCCGGGCACGGCGTGCCGGTAAGCCGTCACGCTCTCGTCGGCCGTCGCCAAGGCGTCGTCGAGCCGCCCCGTCTCCGCCAGCGCCAGCGCGCGGACATGGCGCGTGTAGCCGGTCTGCGTCCCGGACGCACGCGCACCCGGGACGGCCGAGGACTCGTCCGCGGCGGCAAGGGCGTCCTCGTATCGGCCGGTCAGGAACAGCGCATGGGCGTACACCGCCAGGGCGCGGGACAGGCCATCCTGGTGGCGCCGGCGGGGATGCCCGCGGGCCACAAGGGCGCGGTACACGGCGACGGCCTCTTCACTCCAGGCCAGCCGCTGGGCCGCCGGGCATTGCCGCACCAGCACCCACCCCGGCGTGAGGCACCGCAGCAGCGCAGCACCCAGCAGCGGCCCGCCCGCCCGGGCGCTGATCCGGGCCAGCGAACGCGACAGCGGCACCTGGACCTGCACAACTCCCATCCGTCCCCCCTCACCCTCCTCAACCAGGACGAACCGGCCCGCGCGCTGGTTGCGGTCCGAGGAGGACGGGAGCGGGGACTCCGCAGTGAAGTGCCGCCGTGGTTCGCGTCTCAGGAAGCGACGTCTGCCTTCGCTTCCACGGGCGCGCCGGGTCCGGGGGACAGCAGCGCAGATGTGGCTCTGGAGTGCAGGGAGTCCAGGACCTCGGTCTGCCGACGTGCCCCGTCCAGCAGCTCCTGCAGCCCGCGGCCGTCCAACCGGGAGTCGCGCGCGGCCGCCGCGAGCAGACCACGCCAGAGCAGCGCCTTGCCCTCGACACCGATCCGCAAGGCCTCAAGCTCGACGACGATGGTGAGGCCCGAGCGGCGGCGCAGACGGCCGTTCGGCTTCAGGCGCCCGGCCTTCTCGGCCAGCCATGCCCCGCACATCTTGTACCGGCGAGCCGGCACGTCGAGGTCTGCCAGGAGCCCCAGCAGCGTCTGCCGGTCCTGCGAGATCTCCGTCGCGAGGTGCTCCAGCTCAGGGCCGTACGCCGAGTCGCGGTGCTCCTGGACCATGCGGCGGACCAACTCGACGCCGCCCGTTGCTCCGGCCAAGTGATCATTGAGGTAGATGCCGAGCATTCTCTGCCGTACCGGACCGCTGGTGTCTCGTACTGGAACGCCCATGATGTCCCTCCGGACTCTCCGGAATCTGAAACCTCCCGAGGCGACCCGAGTGCCCCGCACCACCACGCCGAATCCCTGGTCCGGGCACAACCGAACGCAACGGAGTCGTTGGCAGAGTGCTCCTTGATAGGGATGTTCCGGGGGCATCATTAAAGGGAGGCTCAATTGTCCGCCATGTGGGGTTTCGTCTACGGGAGGCCGTCATGCAGAGCGAGCGTTACCGGCTGACCTTCACCGACCGGGGATCATCGGGGGCCGGCGTCGTGACGGACGAGGTGATCGTCGAGCGCACCGACGCTCTTGGGCCGGGTGGCAATCCGGTGTACAGCGATCCCACCGGCATACTGCGTGCCGAGATCAGCCCGGCGGGCGAGGTACGCATGCTGGCCACCGGGGTGTACCAGTCGCTACAGGCACCCACCGCCGAACCGCTGCCCTGACACGGTCGCCCCCCGACCGCGTACGGTGACGGGCCGCGACGGCCGATCGGCATACTGACGCCATGCGGCATGCCTACATCCACGAGGCGGTCCTCGTCATGGACCCGGAGGCGGACGTGCAAGCGCCAGGGGCGGCGATCACCGTTGCGCTCTGCGGACACTGGGAGCACCAGCCGCCGTGCCCGCTGGCCCCGCACCACACCCGGGCGGAACGAGACGGGGAGCGAGTGCTGCTGCGCACGCTGTTCGCGACCGAGCCCGCCACCGAGGGCGTGGTGCGCGACCGCATTGACCGTGCGCTGTCGGCCGGCCGGATGCAGGGGCCGGACGCGCTGGTCACCCGCTGGCGCCTGCACAGCAGTGGGCGCGGCGAGACGACCGCCGAGGAGGCTCGCCATGCCGAGCGCCTGATGGACCGGTGACGCGCGACCGGGCAGGTACCGAAGGCTGATCCGGCCGCGGTTGCCCGCCCCCGCGCGGCTGCTCTGATGGGTGGCCGTGACGGCAGCAAGCGCGGCCGAGACAATCGCCCGGCAGACTGGGGCTGCGCCCACTCCCGTGCTGCGGTAAATGGGTCGAGTAGTCGATGGAGGGCCGGCAGTCTGCAGGTGGGCGGTGATCGCGATCGCCCGCCACCCGTCCCATCCGCACGTCTCCCGCGCCACAGGTTCGTCCCCATGATTCCGGGTATGCGCAGATTGTTGCGTTTCCGTAGGAACTGCAAATCACTGGGAGAAATGTGATGGCCAGGAAAGACAAGGCCTCGAACGCCGCCCAGAAGGCCAAGGGCAAGGCGAAAGAAGCAGCCGGAAAACTGACCGACGACGAGAGCCTGGAGTACGAGGGCAAGACCGACCAGGTCAAAGGCGACGTCAAGCAGGCCGGGGAAAACGTGAAGGACGCGTTCAAGCACGGACGGTGATCCGCGAACGCCGCGCTCCTTCAAGCCTGGACGCCTCACCGCGTCCAGGCTTTCCCATGTGGTTGCGCGGCCCGGCAACTCGTAGCCTGAAGAGCGGACAAGGGGGGAGGTACGGCGCAGGGAGGCCGACGTGATACCTGAGGCCGAAGCGACAGCGGGCAGGTCCGGTTCCCCGGGCGGATACCCGGGCGCCGACACGAGCCGCTATCTGCCGGTCGCCGAACACGGCCTGATCGGCGATCTGCGCAGCGCGGCGCTGGTCGGCACGAACGGGACCATCGACTGGTACTGCTGCTCGCGCTTCGACGCGCCCAGCATCTTCGCCTCGATCCTGGACGCCGACAAGGGAGGGTCCTTCGAACTCGCCGCGGATGTCCCGGCGCGCACGAAGCAGTTCTACTTCCCCGACACCAACGTGCTGATCACGCGGTTCTTCGCGGACGACGGAGTCGGCGAGATCCAGGACTTCATGCCGGTCGTCGACGACTCGCGCGAGGCCGACCGGCACCGGCTGATCCGGCGCGTCGTGTGCGTACGAGGGTCGCTGCCGTTCCGTGCCTGCGTGGCCCCCCGCTTCGAGTACGGGACACAGCCGCACACTGTGCACGCGGAGGGTCATCAGGCGATCTTCGAGACGCCCTCGCTCACCCTCGCCCTGACGTCCACGGTGCCGATCGAGGTCAGCGGCCCGGACGTATGGTCGCTGTTCAAACTGCACGAGGGCGAGTCCGCTGTCTTCGCCCTCGACCGGGTCGGCGGAGGCGTGGCACCCCGTTTCTGCGCGCTGACCGAGGCGGAACAGCAGTTCAACGCCACCGTCCGCTACTGGCGGCGCTGGTTGTCCCAGTCCCGCTACCGGGGCCGCTGGCGGGAGATGGTGCACCGCTCCGCCCTGACCCTGAAGCTGCTCACCTACGCCCCGACGGGCGCCATCGTCGCCGCGCCGACCACCAGCCTGCCCGAGCAGATCGGCGGCGAGCGCAACTGGGACTACCGCTTCGTGTGGATCCGTGACGCCGCGTTCTGTGTGTACGCCCTGCTCAGGCTCGGCTTCACCGACGAGGCGGAAGCCTTCATGGGCTTCCTCTCCGAACATGTCAACGATGGGTCGACCGCGGCGCCCGGCCCCACCGGCCCGCTGCAGATCATGTACGGCATCGACGGCCGCCATGACCTGCCCGAGCGCGAACTGACCCATCTCGAGGGCTACATGGGCTCGGCACCCATACGCATCGGCAACGACGCCGTCAACCAACTGCAACTGGACATCTACGGGGCGCTCATCGACTCCCTCTACCTCTACGACAAGTGGGGGCAGCCACTCTCCAGCGCCCACTGGGACAGCATCAGCGAGCTGGTCGACTGGGTGTGCGACCACTGGGACCAGCCCGACGAAGGCGTCTGGGAGACCCGCGGCGGGCGCAAGAACTTCCTCTACTCGCGGCTGATGTGCTGGGTGGCGATCGAACGGGCCATGCGGCTGGCGGGGCGCCGCGGGCTGCCCGCCGACATGGTGCGCTGGGGGCGGGTCCGCGACGACATCTACCGCCGGATCATGCGCCGCGGCTGGTCCGCCGAGCGGCACGCCTTCGTGCAGCACGAGGACGGAGACGTCCTCGACGCGTCCGTGCTGATGATGCCGATGGCGAAGTTCATCTCCCCCGTCGACCCGAAATGGCTCGCCACGCTGGACGCGCTGGGCGAGGACCTGGTGTCCGACTCGCTGGTCTACCGCTACGACCCGCAGGCCAGCCCCGACGGGGTGCGCGGCGAGGAGGGCACCTTCTCGATCTGCTCGTTCTGGTACGTCGAGGCACTGGCCCGCGCCGGCCGCCTGGACGATGCCCGGCTCGCGTTCGAGAAGATGCTCACCTACGCCAATCACCTCGGCCTGTACGCCGAGGAGATCGGCCACACCGGCGAGCAACGCGGCAACTTCCCCCAGGCCTTCACCCACCTGTCACTGATCAGCGCGGCCTTCAATCTCGACCGCGCACTCGGCTAGCGGAGGCAGGCCTGGTCAGCTCGCGTCCGCGAACACCGGCAGGTACCCATGGGACTGCCCGGTCGCTGTGGGGTGGTACGACTCGGTGACGGCCAGCAAGTTGATGCTGCGCAGCCAGGGCCTGCCGGAGCAGATCTCGTGTCCGGAGAAGGTGTCCCTGACGTCGCCGAAGGTGAATCCGTGGTCGGCGGCTCGCTTCGCGGTCACGGCGTTCAGATGGTTCACGGCCCTGTTGAGAGCGGACCGCACCGTCTCCGAGAGGCCACCCACACAGTCGCCTTTCAGCTTGTACAAGTGCGGGTAGCCGAGCACCACGACGTGGGCGGCGGGGGCCTTCCTGCTGATGGCCCCGTAGAGACGATCGAGGTTGCCGGGCAGCGTGCTGTCCATGTACGAGTGCGCCCGGGAGATGGCGGAGAGGCATGCATGGGAACCCTGCAGCACACAGGTCGTCATGACGTCGGCGAACCCCGCGTCGCTTCCCCCGACGGTGATGCTGACGAGGCCGGTCCGGCTGCTGAGCGGGCCGAGTTGGCTGCGCAGGACATCAGTCGTACGAGCGCCGTTGCAGGCCCTGAAGCTGAACGACGAGGGCGAATGGGCCCTGGCCCACAGGACGGGATATGCCCGGCGGCTGCGCAGGCAGTCCACGCTGGAGCCGATGTAGCTGCCGGCCCCCACACCGGCGGAGTAGGAGTCACCGAGGGCGACATAGCCGGTGGCCGCCTCCTCTGAGGACGACTGCGCCGTCGCGGCGCCGGTGACGGTGCAGGCGACGGCGAGGGCGAGCGAGGACACGTATGCCGCGATTCGGGACTTTCTCATACCCTTCGATTAGCATGATCCGTCCGCCCCGACTGGCATGGCCGGCAACCCCCTTCGTGTTGCGTCGAGGTACGTCGAACGCCCCGCCGCCCATCAACGGCCCCATATCTGCTGGGACTTCGGCTGTCCTCAGCGAGCCGGCTGTCGTGACGCTCGTCGGGCCCTCGTCCCCCGGAGAGCCGTCACTCTTTCGTGGCATACGCCGACTCGCCGCTTAACAGCCCGAGCGCCACCGGGCTGACGGGGACCCCTGAGGTTCTCCGCCATGCGGTCATCCTTGCCGAGTCACGGCGCTTCGACGTCTGCCCATCGAGTGACCCCGTCGCTGTGGGTCCGCACTCCGTGCCGGGCAGACAGGGCGGCGACGATGGGGATCCCGCGGCCGTGTTCGTCCGGCTGCAGGTCGGCTGGCCGCTCGGCGAGCGACACGGGACCGGCATCGGTGACCTCGATCCGCAGGGCGCGGCGCCCGTCGAGCTCGGTCCAGGCCAGTCGCAGCACAGCCGGAGGGCGGGCATGGGTGACCGCATTGGTGACCAGTTCCGAGATCACCAGGAGTGCGTCCTCGGCGGTGTCCGGAGGAAGGCCCCAGTCCGCCAGGATCGTGCGGGCGCGTCGGCGCACGGCCGCCACGGCCTCGGGTATGTGCGGTACCGGACAGACATGCGCGATGTCCTGTTCAGTGCCTGCCTGCACCTTCGGCGTCATCTGGGCATCAGGGAACCGGCCCACGGCTGTGGCCCTCACCGTGCGCCTGCCGCGGCCCCCCGCGGGGCAGCCGGGCGCGCATCCGAGCGGGGGAGCAGGCACGGCAGGCCTTGGCCGCCTGCTGCCTGCCCGGGGCGCCGCACAACGGCACCGGCGGACCGCCGAGCGGGCCCCGCACCGCGAGGTCGCGGCGGACCGCCGGTGCCGGTGCCGGCGACTGCGAAGGCGACCATGCGACAGGTCGCCGTCGTGCTGCCCCCCGGCGAGCTCGCCGAGGAGCCCGGCCATGGGGTGTTCAGCCGTGCTACCACGTGTCCTCCTCCGGACGCCCTTCGGTGGTGACGAACGTGTCGAGCGCCACCGGCGCGGTTTCGACGAGGGAACGTCGCGCGCCGCGCAATGGTGGAAATTGCGCTAATAGGGCACGCTAGGGAGCGAGGCGCAGCCGGTCAATGAATGACGGTCGACATTGCCGAACGGAGATGTCGACCATCGAACAAGAATCGAAACATTCGGTTAAATCGGGACCGGCTTCGCAGCGCGACGACAGCCGCCTGCGAGCGGCCCGACAGTGCCGAACACCGAGGCGGAGTTACGATCGCACCATGCCCGGCGCGGTCCAGTCGATCGAGCGAGCGGCGGCGATCCTGCGTCTGCTCGCCAGCGGCCACCGGCGACTCGGGCTCGGCGAGGTGGCGGCCTCACTGGGCCTGGCGAAGGGCACCGCCCACGGCATCCTGCGCACCCTGCAGCACGTCGACTTCGTCGAGCAGGACCAGGCGACCGGAAAGTACCAGCTCGGGGCGGCTCTCCTGCACCTCGGCACCAGCTATCTCGACGTCAACGAACTGCGGTCCCGCTCCATCAACTGGGCCGACGCCCTCGCGGCCCGCAGCGGCGAGGCGGTCCGCATCGGCACACCCCTCGAGGGCCAGGTACTCGTCGTCCACCACGTCTTCCGGCCCGACGACACGCTCCAGACCCTGGATGTCGGCTCTCTGCTGCCGCTCCACGCCTCCGCGCTCGGCAAGGTCCTGCTGGCCTACGGGGCCACGCCGGTGGGGCCGCTCGTGGAAGCCGGCCTCGAGGCGTACAACCGCCACACTCTGTCCACGCCCGAGGGGCTCGACCGCGCCCTCGCCGAGATCCGGGACGTCGGCTGGGCCGCCGAGGTCCAGGAAATGATCATCGGCGAGGCCGGTATCGCCGCGCCGATCCGGGGACAGGGCGGTCTCGTGGTGGGCGCCATCGGCGTGTCCGGAGCGGTCGAGCGCATCTGCGACACGCGGGGCCGGCCCCACCCCAGCCTCGTCGCCCTGGTACGCGACGCCGCCCGCGCGGTCTCCCGGGATCTCGGAGCCGCCCGCTGGTGACGTCCATGCCCTCCTCGCCCGCATCCGAAGGAAGGCTCGCTGATGGTTGAACGCTATGTGATGTCCATCGACCAGGGCACCACTTCCACGCGATGCATCCTCTTCGATCACCGCGGGCGCCTGGTGTCGGTCGCCCAGCGGGAGCACCAGCACCACTTCCCCCGGTCCGGCTGGGTCGAGCACGACGCCGTGGAGATCTGGCGCAACCTCCAGCGGATCGTGCCGCAGGCCCTGGACGGAGTCGAAGCGGACCAGGTGGCCGCCATCGGCATCGCCAACCAGCGCGAGACGACGGTGCTGTGGGACCGCACGACGGGCGCTCCCGTGGGCAGGGCGATCTCCTGGCAGGACACCCGCACCGGTTCGCTGGTCGAGGACCTGCGGCGGACGACCGGTGACGACTTCTTCCTCGACCGTTGCAGTCTGCCGCTCGCCACCTACTTCTCCGCACCGCGGATCCGGTGGCTGTTCGACCACGTGGAGGGGCTGCGCGAGCGTGCCGAACGTGGCGAGGTGCTGTTCGGCACGATCGAGACCTGGCTGATCTGGAACCTCACCGGCGGACCCGCCGGAGGACTGCACATCACGGACGTCACCAACGCCAGCCGCACCATGCTCATGAACACCCGCACACTCGCCTGGGACGAGGACCTGCTGGCGTACTTCGGCGTGCCCCGCGCGATGCTGCCGGAGATACGGTCCTCAGCGGAGCCCTATGGCGTCGCCGGCTCGCTGCTGCCGGGCGTCCGTATCGGAGCCGCGCTCGGTGACCAGCAGGCGGCGCTGTTCGGACAGACCTGCTTCGCACCCGGCGAGGCGAAATGCACCTACGGCACCGGCAGCTTCCTCCTGATCAACACCGGCCCCCAGGTCATCCGGTCGCGGCACGGGCTGCTCACCACCGTCGGCTACAAGATCAAGGACGAGCCGGCGGTCTACGCGTTGGAAGGACCCATCGCCGTCACCGGCTCGCTCGTCCAGTGGTTCCGGGACCGGCTGGGACTGATCAGCAGCGCACCCGAGATCGAGACCCTCGCACGCACCGTCGACGACAACGGCGGCTGCTACATCGTCCCGGCGTTCTCCGGCCTGTACGCCCCCCACTGGCGAAGCGACGCGCGCGGCGTCATCGTCGGCCTCACCTCGTACATCACCAAGGGGCACCTCGCCCGCGCCGTACTGGAGGCCACCGGCTGGCAGACCCGGGAGGTCGTCGACGCCATGAACGCCGACTCGCCGCACACCCTGAAGGAGCTCAAGGTCGACGGCGGCATGACGGCGAACAACCTGCTCATGCAGTTCGTTGCCGACGTACTGGATGTCCCCGTCGTACGCCCCATGGTCGCGGAAACGGTCTCCCTCGGCGCCGCCTACGCAGCCGGGCTCGCCGTCGGCTACTGGCCGGATCTCGAAGGGCTCCGCCGCAACTGGCACCGGGCCGCGCAGTGGCTGCCGGACATGGACCCCGAGCGGCGAAAGTCGGAGTACGACAACTGGCAGCGCGCCGTCGAGCGGGCGCTCGGGTGGATCAAGCCGGCCACGTCCGGACCGCACTGACCGTGTCCCCTCACCGCGCTGGCGATGGCCCGCCCGACGGCTTCCACCGCCGTGCCCGAGCGATGAGCAGGGCGACGTCGTCGTGGTTGTCGGGCTGGCGCAGCGCCCGCAGAAGATGGTCGCAGGTGTCGTCCAGCGGGCGGCCCGGCTCGTCGAGGAGCCACAGAAGCGTGCTCAGACGTTCGTCGAGCGAGTGCTGGCGGGTCTCCACCAGGCCGTCGGTGTAGAGCACCAGCTGGTCACCGGGGCGAAAGTCGATGGTGGTCGTGGAGAACGGGACGCCGCCCACGCCCAGGGGCACGCCCGTGGGCAGATCGAGCAGCTCCGGGGGATGGCCCGGGCGCAACAGCGCGGGCGGCAGATGTCCGGCCCTGGCGATCTCGCAGCGTTGGGTGTGGGGGTCGTAGACGGCGTAGACACAGGTGGCGATGTAGTGGTCCAGGCCCTCGGTGATCTTGTCGAGGTGTTCGAGAAGCGTGGCGGGGGGGAGGTTGAGGGAGGCCAGGGTGCTGGTCGCGGTGCGCAGCCGGCCCATGGTGGCGGCGGCGTCGATGCCGCTGCCCATGACATCGCCGACGACCAGCGCGGACTTGTCGCCCTCCAGGGGGATGACGTCGAACCAGTCCCCGCCGACCTCACTGGCCGCTCCGGCCGGCTGATAGCGGGAGGCGACCTCGAGACCGGGCGCGGCGGGCGGGCGCTCGGGGAGCAGGCTGCGCTGGAGGGTCACCGCGGTGTTGCGCGCGTTCTGGTACCAGCGCGCGTTGTCGATCGCCACGGCCGCCCGGCCGGCCAGCTCCCGCGCCAGAACGAGGTCGTCGTCGCTGAAGGGCCGCGGATTGCGGCTGCGCTTGAGATCAAGGGCGCCGAGCACCTCGCCGCGGGCGATGAGCGGCACCGCCAGATAGGAGTGGACGCCCGCCCGGGCCAGGTGCGTCGCCGCCTGCTCGTCGCGGGCGATACGGCGCAGATCCTCGTCCGTCACATGCCGCACCATGACCGGGCGGCCGGTGCGCACGGACTGGGTGACGAGCCGGTCGGCGGCGTACCAGGCGAGTTGCCCTTCCGGATCGGCGGCCTTCAGCGCCTCCGTGGGATGGCCGGCCTGCACCGCAACGGCGCGGATCACCGCCGCATCACCGCTCGAGAGGCCGCTGCGCCGGTGCTCCACCACCGTGTCCAGCAGGTCCACCGCCGCGATGTCGGCGAGCTCGGGCACGGCGATGTCGGCCAGTTCGCGGGCGGTCCGCTGCAGGTCCAGCGAGGTGCCGATGCGGGCGGAGGCGTCGGCGATGAGCGCAAGGCGCCGCCGGGCGGTCTCGGCCTCGACGCCCGCCCGGTGCCGCTCGGTGACGTCCAGGACCGAGATCGCCACGCCCAGAACCTCTCCGGCGGCATCGTCCAGCCGGTAGAACGACACCGACCAGGCATGGTCCTCACCCGGATCTGCAGGAGTCCGCCCCACAGCGGACAGCTCGATCAGCGGCTTCCCGGTCCGCAGCACCCGCCGCATGGCGGACTCTATGCCGTCGACGTCCAGGAACGGCAGGACCTCGCGGAACGTGCGGCCGATGTGGTCTTCGGCGGGCAGGCCGTTGATCTGCGCCAACGCCGGGTTGATCGACACGAACCGCATGTCCGTGTCCAGCACGGCAAGCCCGATGGGTGACTGCGTCACCATCTGCACGGACAGCGCGACATCCCGCTCCACCTGCCGCACGGCCGCCCGGTCGGCCGCAAGGCCCAGGGCGTAGAAGTCTCCGCGATCGTTCAGGAGCCGCATGTTGCGGAACTCCACCAGCCGTACGCCGCCGTCTTTGTGCCGCACAGGGAAGGCCCCGGCCCAGCCGCTGCCGGTCTCCATCACGTCGGTGAACAGCTTGGTCACCACATCGAGGTGCTCCTCGTGGACCAGGACCTGGGCCGCGTACTGGCCCAGCGCCTCCTGGGCGGTGTAGCCGAACAGCTCCTCGGCCTGCGGGCTCCACAGGACGATGCGCCCGTGCGCATCCAGCAGCACCGCCGCCACGCCCAGTACGTCCAGCAGGCCGCTCGGCCCCGAGGACCCGCGCACAGGCTCGTCGCCGCCCGCCACGAAGGATCCTGACGTCATCCCAGGCACCGCCTCCACCGTCCGCAACGGCACGCCGTCCCGTACCGGCTCTCCGGCCCGGCCCGCCCCGGCGCACCGCGCACTCTCCCGCTCCACCATGCTCCCCCCGAACCGGCCGCCACCACAGGCCGGACCGCCATCCGGGGGCGGTTCTACTGCGGGAAGCCGGACCTGCGTAGTCGTCCGGCACGCAGAGTGATTGTTCGAGGTGGTGCTGGCGCTGTTTCGCGTGGCTGGGCAACGTGGTGCGGGCCGACTCGGGAGCGCTGTTTCACCGTGCTGGTGGCGGGTGGTGCTGGTCGCGTCACTGACGGTGCCGGAGGTCTACGCCGATGCGGCAGGCGGCATGTCGGGACTGAGGGTGCCGACCTTCACCTCGGTCCAGGGATGGGAGCTGCTGCTGGTGTGCTGAGTTGCGGTGAGTCTTGGTGACTATCAGTGAGTCTCGGGGTCGGTGCGGGGCTGGGGGCGGATTCCCTGCACCGTCAGATCAGAACGTGGACAGCCCCTCGACAGGATCTTCGTGGGTCTTCTGGTCGCGGGGTCGATTCCGTTGCCGCTCCCGGTAGTTCGCGGCCCGCTCCTTGCCTCCGCAGGCAGTACTGGAACACCAGCGCCGCTTGCCGGGGCGGCTGAGGTCGACGAACAGCAGTGAGCACTCGGCACTCTCGCATTCCCGCATCCGCTCGGCCTCCGGGCCGGTGAACAACTCGATCGCGTCCCGCGCCAGGGTGCTGAGGGCGGCCCCCTCGGCGCCGGCGGCCGGGACGGCGAGCGTCGCGGCTCTGCCGCGCATGCGCGGGATCAGCGGAGGCTCGGCCGCGGCCGCGTTGAGTGTCTCCTCGTCCGCCGGATCGGGGGACCGGCCCGCAATCAGCGCCTTGGCTGCCCGGTAGACGGCCTCGCGCGCGGTGCGGGCTCGCGTGAGGCCCGCCTCCGTCACCGGAACCGCGTCGTCGAGAAGCCCCGCCTCGACGTACCAGCGCGCCAGGTCGGCGGGCGTCCGCAGTCGCTCGTAGCCGCCGTCGTGCCATCGTGCGCCGACGGTCCCGGCGAAGGCCAGGCAGAGCCGCCCCGAGCGGAACCTGAACTCCAGGTCCGCAGCCGTCGGGGCGTCGAAGGTTGCGCGCTCGATCACGTCACGAGTATAACTCGTGACGATTCACGGTGTCTGAAGCGGGAGGAAGTATGAGCACGTCACGTCCCACGGTCGCTGTGCTGGGGCCGGGCGGGGTCGGAGGCCTCGTGGGTGCACTCCTTGCCCGTGCAGGGCACCGGGTGCTGTGCCTCGCCGGTCCCGACACGGCGGACGCCCTGCGGCGGGACGGCCTCACGGTCCGCAGCGAGCACTTCGGGCAGTTCACCGTGCCGGTCGAGGCGGACACCGTCCTGCGCGAACCGGTGGACGCATGTCTGATCACGGTCAAGGAGACGGCGCTCGGCCCGGCCCTCGACCGCGTCGACAGGGATGCCCTCGGCCCCGGCCTGGTCGTACCGCTGCTCAACGGCATCGAACACCTCGATCTGCTCCGCGAGCGCTACCCCGCCGAACAGGTGGCGGCCGCCACCATCCGCGTGGAGTCCACCCGAACCGCACCAGGGCAGATCGAGCACACCAGCCCCTTCGCCGCCGTAGAACTGGCAAGCCACACCGCGCCGCACGACCGCCTCGACCGTTTTGCCGAGCAACTGCGAGAGGCGGGACTCCAGGTGGTCGTCCGCGACGACGAGACAGCGATGCTCTGGGACAAGCTCGTCTTCCTCGCGCCCTTCGCGCTCCTGACGACACGTCACCGCGCTGACCTCGGCGGGGTACGCACCGATCAGCGGCAGGAGATGCTCACGGTGATCCGCGAGATCACCGCTGTCGCCCGCGCCGCGGGCGCACCGGCCGATGCCGACGCGGTCCTGGGCTTCTTCGACCGCGCACCCGCCACCATGAAGTCCTCCATGCAGCGGGATGCCGAAGCCGGCCGCTCGATCGAGCTGGACGCCATCGCCGGCGCGGTACTCCGCACGGCCAAGGCCCAGGACATCCCTACTCCCACCACTGCCCGGCTCGTGGCGGAGCTGGCCGGCCGCTGACAGACACCGGCCTGGACGTGGACGCCGACGCGGACAGGCGGGCTTGCGGTAGTTGCATCGCCGGCCCGCCTGACCGCAGTCGTTACTTCTTGTAGCTCTTGACGTCGAAGCGGACGATCTGCGGGTCGTGGTCGCTCGCTTGGTCGGCGAACTCCGCGTTGATGTGGACCACGTCGTAGTCGTAGCTCTTGATGGCCGGCGACGTCAGGATGTGGTCGAGGGACTGCGAGTTGCCGTCGTAGACGTAGGTGTACCGTTCGTCGGCCGGCAGCGTGTTGAGCAGGTCCGTCAGGACCTTGCCGTCGTCGGTGAGGGTCTTGACCGCGGGCGAGAACTCGAAGTCGTTGAGGTCGCCGAGTACGACGATCTGGGCGGCGGAGTCGGCGGCCAGCAGGGAGTCGACGAAGGAGTTCACCTCGGCCGCCTGCGCCTTGCGCTGCGTCTCCGAGCTACGGGTGGGCTCCTGGTAGCGGCCGTGCAGGGGCTGGTCTCCGCCCTTGGAGTTGAAGTGGTTGGCGACGACGAAGACCGACTCGCCGCGGAACTTGAACTCGCCCGCCAGCGGCTTGCGGCTGCTGTCCCAGGCGTCACTGGTCGGGTCGATGCGACCCGGAGACGCGGAGAGCTCGACGCCGTGCTTGGTCTTGACGGCGGAGACGGCGGTCGTGGCGTCGCCGCCCGCGCGGTCGACGAAGGTGACGCGCTCGGGGTTGTAGAGGAAGACCTGGCGGATGTTGCCGCCGGGCTCGCCGCCGTCGGTGTCGTTCTGGGGGTCGATGGAACGCCACGAGTAGGTGGGACCGCCGGCCGCGGCGATGGCGTCCACGAACTTCTGAACGGTTTGGTCGCTGGCGACGACGCCGTCGTCCGTCGCACCGTCGTTGTCCTGGATCTCCTCCAGGGCGACGATGTCGGGGGAGTTGAGGTTGTCGGCGATGCCCTCGGCGAGGCGGGCGAACTTCTCGTCGCTGTCGCTCGGATCGAGGTTCTCCACGTTGTACGTGGCGACCGCGAGCTCCTCCTCGGTCTGCTTGCGCGTGACTTCCCGCTGCAGGCCGTTGTCGACGGCGGTGCCGAGGCCCTCGGCGGAGGTGGCGAGCAGGTATCCGCCGAAGGAGGAGTAGTCGACCGGTCCGGTGGTGGTGCCGGACAGCTCGTCGCCGACGTCGAGCGTGGGGGCGTCGGTGCCGTCGACGGTGGTGATCTCGATGCGTCCGGTGTTCTGCTGGTCGTAGGCGCCGTAGACGGTGCCGCCGCGCAGGGTCGGATGCTCGTCTGGCTTGGCGGTGACGAACAGTTCGCCGAAGGAGTTGGTCGCGCCGACCACCCGGGCGTCGCTCACCTCGGCGCGCATGCCCTCGATGGACTCATAGAAGTCCTGTGAATACGTGGTCGGTTGGAGAGCGAGCGACTCGATGCTGCCGCCGTCGGCGGTGGGGCTGTACGCGTCGGGGATCGAGTCGGCGTCGAGAACGACCGCGTCCGGGAGGGCGTTGCCGGTGGAGAGCGTGGTGGAGACCGGGCTGGTGAGTTCGGTGACCGACTGGGTGGTGGAGGACGGGTAGTACTCCGAGACCTTGCCCGTGACCAGGACCGAGTCGCCGACGGAGACGGTCGGGGCTGACGAGGTGTAGACGAAGAGGCCCTCGCTGGTGGCGTCGTTCGCGTCCGGATTCGGGTCCTGGATCCAGTAGCCCTTGCTGCCGGTGGTACGGACGGCGGTGACGATGCCCGGCACGCCCGTCACCATCTGGCCCTTGAGTGGGGAGATGCGGGTGGTGCCCTGGATGTCGTGGATCCGGAACGCGCCCGGCTCGGCGGGACCGGAAGTACCGCCGCCGCTGCCGCCCGCGGTCTCGCCCGCGCTGTTGGTGGGGGTGGGCGTACCGGCCGTGAAGTCCGCGGAGTTGTCGTCGGTGTCGGTGAGCGAGGCGGCTCGGGAGACGGAGGTGGTGTTGCTCGCGGTCGGGGCGGCGGTCCCTTCGCGGACGACCGCCGTGCCGTACCCGACGAGGTCCACCACGTTGGGGTCGGCCGCGCAGTCGGCGACCGTTTTGCAGGTCAGGGCGGTGGCCGACTTGACCAGGGCGACCGTGCCGCTGGCGGCGGCCATGGAGATGCTGCCGCTCGCGTCGGCTGCGGGCAGCGCCGTGGTGCCGCCGCTGCCGGCGGCCTCGGAGACCAGATACGTCCCGCCTGCGGCGAGCGAACCGGTGAGGCGGGTGACCTGCCACTGCGAGCCGGCGCTGGGGGAGGCGGGAAGGTACTGGACGCTGTAGCCGTCCAGCGTGTACGCGCTCGTCGAGCGGTTGGCCAGCTCGACGAAGTCCCTCGTCAGGGTCGCGCCGGAGTTGCCGCCACCGCCGTACACCTCCGAGATCACGGCCGAGGAGGAGCTCGCGTACGCGACCGGCAGCGGCGTCAGAACCAGTGAACCGGTCACGGTGGCGAGGCCGGTGGATATCAGGGCGATGCGTCTGAGTGGGTAGGGCACGAGGTGACTCTCCGTCCGATCAGCGCGCGTGCGTGCGCGGCAGCATGCCGGTTGCAGCATGAGTAATGCGATTGAGGGACGTTACGCGCGTAGAAAGGTGCCGGACAAGAGCCGCGCGGTTAAATCTGTGGATCCCGTGAGAAGAAAGGAACTTCTCGGGTTTGTCTGTGCGTCAGCTGAGAAACGACGGGTGGCAGCCAGCCTGCGGGACGATGAACTGGCCGCGATTTGCGACGGGTTGCGCGAGACCGCGGTTCTGCCGGCAGCGCGCTTGCAGTCAGTCGTGGCCAACTGAACGCTCCGGACGGGGCCGGCGGACCGGCGTGAGCAGGGCCAGCCCCGCGATGAGCAGGCAGCATGCGCCGGCGGCCACCCCCACCGGGGCCGTGCCATGGCGTTGCGCGGCCCAGGTGAGAACGGCTGCGCCGACCGGGGCTGCCGAGTAGTGGATGGTCCAGAACGCCGAGGTGACCCGTCCCAGCAGGTGCTCGGGGGTGACTTCCTGGCGCAGGGACATCGAGCATGTTCCCGCCATGGCGGTGCAGCCCAGGAACGTCGCGGTCAGGCCGGCGACGCCTGCCACGCTGCCGGCCCAGCCGATGCCCGCCACGGCGAGTCCGCAGACCGCGACGTTGCCGATCCACGTCGCACCGAAGCCGAGCCTGCGGCGGACCGGGGCCACGAGCAGGGCCCCGGTGATCGTGCCCAACGCCCCGGCCGCGAAGACGGTCCCGACCGTGCCGTCGCTCTGGCCGAGATCGTGCTTGAGGTGGTAGATGAGCAGGTCGTTCAGGCCGAGAGTCAGAAAACTGAAGAACGACAGAAGGATCGTCAGGGCTCGTAGCACGGGATGCCGGCGCAGGAAGGACACCCCGGCGAGCAGGTCCTTCCACAGCGTCTGCCATGCCGATTCCGCTTCCGACGCCTGGGTGCTCCGAGTTGCCCGTGTGCCGCCCCGGAACCGCACGAAGCCCAGGCAGCACGCGGACACGCCGAAGCTTGCCGCATCCACGCCGATTGCTGCTGCCGGGCCGAAGCGGGCCGCCACAATGCCCGCGCACAACGGGCCGACCACTCCGGCCGCCGCGGCCGTCGCATTCAGCCTGCCGTTGGCCTCCGTGATCCGGTCTCCGCTCACCAGGCTCCGCACGACGGTGACATAGGTGACGGAGAACAGCATCCCGACCGCCTCGCACAGCGGCAGGAGAACGTAGAGCAACCAGATCTGCGGGGCGAACGTCCACACCAGCGGTATCAGGGCGTACAGCACCATCCGGACCACGTCGCATGCGATCAGCAGCTTCCTGCGGTCCATCCGGTCCACCACGACCCCGGCGAACACCCCTGCCAGGAGCGAGGCCGCGCCGGCGACGGCGGTCAGCAACCCCATCTGCGCCACGGATCCCGTCGCGTGCAGCACCAGCAGCGGCAGCGCGATCAGGGCGAAGGAGTCTCCGACGACCGAGAGCGTCTGCGCGGTCCAGAAGACACCGAAGTCGCGGTCACGCCACAGCGGGCGTGACCCCTCCGGTAACGGCTCGTCAGCGGCGAGTTCGGACATGACGAGGAGCGTAAGGCGATGGCGGGCTCCGGAGGACGTCGAAAGCCCGCCATGGTGCCGCTGCGACATGGGTGTGGGCGGGCGATCGTGATCCGGCTCGCTCGTGCGGAGCGCGGGGATCATACTTCTCCGGCGACACGGTCGCCCTCTACCGAACCCGCAGCGACGACTGGGCGGGCCGGTGGTGGCGCACCCTGAGCACCTGCGCACCTGCGCACCTGGCGGCTGCCGCGCTGAGCCATCGGTTATGGAGGAGCTGAATCATCGGTCACGGAGGAGGCGGAGAGGCCCCGACTCGGTCGACATCGAGCGGGGTCGTCTCCGATCCGCGCACCGGGGCGTTTTCGGCCGGCTGCGTGAGGCTGCTCCGACTCGGTCGTACCGGGCTGAGTGTCGCCAGCCGGGTCATGACTGCCAGTGCGAGGAGTGAGGCGGCGACGACTCCGTAGTCGCCCTGCCGCGAGTATGCGACGGGCAGGCCGATCTCGGGCACGCGCAGCCGCCCGAGGCCGAGGACCGAGGACGGCGGTACGGGGGTGGAGTCGACGGCGGGATTGTTGTCGCCGGCGGTGATGAGGCTGCCGTCGCGGAGGACTTTGCCGACGCGGTGGATGAGCAGACGCGGCGGCCTGGCGGGGTCGACCACGACGACGACCTGACCGCTCTTGGGCGTGCGGCCGCGCATCGGCTGGTAGACGACGACGTCTCCCGGCGTCAGGTGCGGACGCATGGAGCCGCCGAGGACGACGGTCGCATGCCAGCCGAGTACAAGGCCGGGCGCGTGGGCCCAGATCAGCAGACCGGCTGCCGTGCTGAGCCCGATGCGCGCCGCGATGACCGTGAGGAGCCGAAGCCAGGAACTGAGGGGCATCTAGGCGGTCTGGGCTTCCCAGGTGAAGTTGACGTTGGGCGTGGAGCCGCCCTGGGTGGAGTCGGGGGCGGTGGCGCTGAACGTCCAGGTGACGCGGAAGGTCTTGGTCTGGGGCGGGTTTCCGGGCATCGCCCAGGGCCCGATGCCGTTGGCGTAGTTGGTACGGGTGGTGGTCAGGTTCTCGAGGGTGCCGGTGTAGTCGACGGCGCCGGCCGGGGTGAAGCCGGTGCAGGAGTCGAACGATCCACCCGTGCCGTCCTCGACCGTGACGTTGATGTAGGGGCTGATGTCATTGGCCGGCGGGTTCGCCGTGGACGTGTAGAGCTTGATGTTCGTCGGGCTGGTCGCCTGGGACGTGATGGCGATGCACCTCGTCCCCGTGTCACCGGGCGTGATGTTCGTCAGGTTGAACATGGGCTGGCCGTTGCTGTCGTTGGTCAGGTTGACCGACCCCGCCGTCCAGGAGGTCCCGGAGCTGGTCGTCCGTCCCGAGAACGCGGCGTGGGATGCCTGCCAGACCAGAGCACCGCTCAGAACAAGACCGACCGGAACGGGCACTACGTAGGCTGCCAAAGTGAGCGGGGATTTCCGCATGTCCGTGGTCACTCCGTTTCTCTGCGTCTTCGATCGATGTTCTGCTTTGGACTCAGCGGACCTCTCTGTCGTGCGCCACCGGAGCGCACTGGACCCGTCCGGCTCCTCCTGGTTGCTGCGGGGAGCTGTCACCCCACCGACTGGTTGCTGTAGGAGTTGGAGCCTGTCCTCATCGGGCGCGCCTTGAGGCCGGGAACCTGGGTGGGCGTGTTGCGGGCGGTCGTGTCGCCCAGGCTGAGCTGACCGTCGGCGTTGGCTCCCCAGCAGAAGACGTTGTTCCCGGTGCGCACGGCGCAGGTGTGCGCCCGGCCGGCCGAGATGGTCGCCCAATGGGTGTCGGTGTCCACCCGGATGGGGTTGTTGCGGTCGGTCGTGTCACCGATCCCGAGCTGACCGCTGGCATTGCGCCCCCAGCACCACAGTGTTCCGTCCAGCCGGGTGGCGCAGGTATGAAGGCGTCCCGCGGCGACGGATGCCCAGTTGGCGCCGCTGCCGACCTCGGTCGGGTTGGTGCGGTCCACATTGTCGCCTTGGCCGAGCTGGCCGTAGACGTTCTCCCCCCAGCACCACAGCGTCCGGTCCATCCGCGCACCGCACGTGTGCGTATAGCTTGCGGCGATGTCGGCCCAGGCAGCGGTACCGACCCGCGTCGGGACCGTGCGGTTGACGTTGTCGCCGAGGCCGAGCTGATAGGAGGCGTTCCGCCCCCAGCACCACAGGGTGCGGTCGTTGCGGATGCCGCAGGTGTACTCGAACCCCGCCGTGAGGGCCACCCAGTCGGACGCGGTGCCGACCTGGACCGGGGTGTTGCGGTTGACGAGATCACCCACGCCGAGCTGCCCCGAGTTGTTCCTGCCCCAGCAGTACAGCGTCCCGCTCGCCCGGGTCGCACAGGTGTGAGTCTCCCCGACGGCGATCGCTGCCCAGGTCGTACTGACGCCGACCTGCGTCAGCGCGACACGCTGATTGTTGTCGCCGAGCCCCAGCTGACCGTGATTGTTCATCCCTGCACACCACAGGGAGTCCTGACGGACGGCACAGGAATGGTTGGGGCCCACCGCCACTCGTTGCCAGTCGCTGAACGTACCTACCTGCGTACGGCTCAAGCGGTCGTTCTTGTCCCCGAGACCCAGCTGCCCCGAGGCGTTGTCTCCCCACGCGTACAGCTTGCCGATGCCGAATTCGTCGGCCGACTTCGCGGCGCTCGCGGGTGCAGTGGATTTGCCGGAGAGTTCGGCGGAAGCTCCTGGAACCAGGGCAAGTGTCGCCATTCCCATGCCCGTACACAGCAGCACCGCCAGGGACCTGAACCCCACTCCACCTCGGCTGTCGGCACGCATTCGGGCACGTCGGAGCAAGTGCAGCAGAACTCTCACACCGTCAGCTTCGGCGGATTCAACCACGACTTTTAGCCATCGGCGCGCGGTGCGTTCATTCGGTCTCCCACTGTTCGGGCGAATGGGATTCGTTTCCGGAAAGCGGAGTTCAGCGAGACGGCAATCCGCATCGGCGCGGTACGACCGTGGAGAGTCGTCGACTGCGGCGCCGGCCGGGACTGACAGCGAGCCGCCGGGTAGTGTCAGGCTGGTAGGCCGTCAGGAGATGGGGGATCGCGTTGAAGGCCGACGAAAGCAGGTGGCAGGACCTGACGCTTCGGCTCTTTCGCCGGATCCGCAGCGATCTTGCCGAGGCCGTTGAAGGCACCGGCACTGTCGAGTTGGACCAGCGAATACTGCCGGGTTCCAACAGCGTCGGCTGGCTCGCATGGCATATCGCGAGAGGGCAGGACCGGAATCTGTCCGAGATCGCGGGCAGCCCGCAGCTGTGGCTCTCCGACGGCTGGGCCGCCCGCTTCAACCGCCCTGCGGACCCATGCGACACCGGCTTCGGCCATTCGCCCGCACAGGCTGCCGCCTTTCGGAGTCCGCCCGTCGACTCGCTGCTCGCCTACCAGGCCGCCGCCCACGGACTTGCGGAGCGCTACTTGGCGACGGCGCCGGATGACGGTCTCGGCCGGATCGTCGTCAGCTCCACGCTGGGGAACACGCACACGGTGGAGGAGCGATTGAGCGGCCTGCTACGGGACTGCTTCGCGCACACGGGGCAGATCGCTCTGCTGCGAGGTTGCGGTCGGTGAAGCTCGGGTCGGCACGTTCCGCCGCGGTCCAGTGGGTCGGCGAGTATGCCGAATCCGACGCCGGCTACCGGGGTGCGTACTTCAGCGGCTCGACGGTCGGGCTGCCGGACGACGCCGAGCTGCCGTCATCCTCCGACGTCGACATCTTCATCGTCACAGATCAGGACCCTCCGCGGGCCAAGCCGGGCAAGCTCCGCCACCAAGGCGCCCTGCTGGAAGTCAGCTACCTGCCCTGGGCAGAGCTTGTGTCCGCCGACGACGTCCTCACGTCCTACCACCTGGCTGCCAGCCTCCGCGCCGGGGCGATCATCGACGATCCCACCGGCCGTCTACGCGAGCTGCACCAGGACATCTCGAACCGTTTCGCCGCCCGGCCCTGGGTCCGCCGCAGATGCCGGGACGCCCGCCGCCGGATCGAAACCCGCCTCGCCGCGATCGACACCTCGGCGCCGTTCCACGAGCAGGTCACCGCCTGGCTGTTCCCCACAGGCGTGACCTGCCATGTGCTCCTCGTCGCCGCCCTGCGCAACCCCACCGTCCGCCTGCGCTACCTGGCCGCTCGCGAGGTCCTCACCGACTACGGCCACCTCGGCCTCTACCCGGAACTTCTGGGCCTTCTCGGCTGCTCGAACCTGCCCGCGCGGCGCGTCCAGCGCCATCTGCACGAGCTCGCGGCGACGTTCGACGCCAGCGTCGAGGTGGCGAAGACCCCGTTCTTCTTCAGCAGCGACATCAGCGCCGCCGCACGGCCGATCGCCATCGACGGAAGCCAGGCCCTCATCGACTCGGGCAACCACCACGAGGCGGTCTTCTGGATCATCGCGACCTTCGCCCGCTGCCACACCATCCTGGCCACCGACGCTCCCGAGCTGCACGAAGCCCTCGCCCCGGCCTTCCGGGCAGCCGTCGCCGACCTCGGCATCAGCTCCACCCAGGACCTCCTCCACCGGGCCGGGGAGGTCAATCGATTCCTGCCCCGGCTCTGGCAGACGACCGAGGACATCCTGGCCGGCAACCCCGACATCACCGAATAGGGACGGAAGGACGCCGAGCATGTTGAGGTTGGAGCGCCTTCGGGCCGACCATGCGCCTGCCCTGCTGGCTTTCGAGCAGGAGAACCGGCAGTACTTCGCGCGGTCTGTGTCGGACCGAGGGGACGCGTACTTCGTCGAGTTCGCCTCCCGTCACCGTGCCCTGCTCGCCGAGCAGGAAGCCGGCCTGTGTCACTTCCATGTCGTCATGAACGACCAAGGGGACCTGGTCGGCCGCGTCAACCTCGTGGACGTAGAGCACGGGGCCGCCGAACTCGGCTATCGGATCGGCGAGAGCGCCGCGGGCCGGGGGATCGCGACGGCTGCGGTACGGGAGGCGTGCGGCCTTGCTGTTGTGGCGTACCGGCTCTCCGGGCTCTGGGCCGTCACCACTCTCGACAATCGGGCGTCGATGGCCGTGCTCGAACACAACGGGTTCACCGCTGTGGAGGACATCAGGATCAACGGGCGGCCCGGTATCCGGTATCGGCGCCGACTTGTCGCCGATCGCTGAGCACTCCTCGTCAGCAAGGGGAATGGTAAGGGCCCTGCGCGATTCTTAGCGGGACGTTAGATCTCGGTGCCGGACCTTGTACGGGCAGGGCGGCCGCACGCATGCTCATGCCGCACTTCGTCACCAGCGAGGGCCCTCCCCCCAACTCCTCGGGCCCTGCGTGCGTATCCCACCAGGGACCTCTCAACTGGAGCCGCCATGTCTTCTGCTGCCGCCGCCATGCCCGGAACACCGCCCGGGGACGCCCGAGGGAAACGCCGAATCGCCCTCGTCGGAGGGTCGCTGGGCAACCTCGTCGAGTGGTACGACTGGTTCGTCTACGCCAGCTTCGCGATCTACTTCGCCGACTCCTTCTTCCCCGGCGACAACCCGACAACGCAGCTGATGAACACCGCCGGAATCTTCGCGGTCGGCTTCCTGATGCGGCCGGTCGGCGGCTGGGTGCTCGGCCGCGCTGCGGACCGGCACGGACGCAAGAGCGCGCTCACCCTCACCGTCACCATGATGTCGGTGGCCGCCCTGCTGATCGCCGTCGCCCCCACCTACGGCCAGGCCGGCTACTTCGGCGCCGTGGTGCTGCTGCTGGCGCGGCTGCTGCAGGGCATGAGCATCGGCGGCGAGTACGCGGCCAGCGCCACCTACCTGACCGAGGCGTCGGCCCGCAACCGGCGCGGCCTCGGCTCGTCCTTCCAGTACGTGTCGATGACCTGCGGACAGCTCCTCGGCCTCGGCATCCTGATCACGATGCAGCACACCCTGACCACCGCCCAGCTGGAGGACTGGGGCTGGCGGATCCCGTTCGTGCTCGGGGCGCTGTTCGCCGTGGTGGTTTTCTGGATTCGGCGCCGGCTGACGGAGACCGACGCGTTCACCGAGGAGTCGTCCGGTGCGGGCGGCCAGGACACCACGCGCGGCACGCTGAAAGTACTGTGGGAGCACCGGCGCCAGGCGGCGCTGGTCATGGCGCTCACCCTCGGCGGCACGGTGGCTTACTACACGTACACCACCTATCTCACCAAGTACCTGATCGGCAGCGCCGGCATGGCCAAGAACACCGCCACGCTCGTGAGCTTCACCGCGCTCACCGTGTTCGCCGTGCTGCAGCCCTTCGCCGGGCTGCTGTCGGACCGGATCGGCCGCCGCCCGCTGCTGATCACCTTCGCCGTCGGCTGCACCGTCGGCACCTATCCGATCATGACCGCCCTCGGGTCGGCCTCCTCCTACTGGTCGGCGCTGGGCCTGTCGCTGCTCGCCCTGGTGATCGTCACCGGCTACACCTCCATCAACGCCGCCGTGAAGGCGGAGCTCTTCCCGACCCGGGTGCGCGCCCTCGGTGTGGCTCTGCCGTACGCGATCGCCAACGCCCTGTTCGGCGGCACGGCCGAGTATGTCGCGCTGTGGTTCAAGAACGGCGGCCGCGAGACGATGTTCTTCTGGTACGTGTCCGGGTGCGCGCTGGTCTCCCTGGTGACGTACGTGCTGATGCCCGACACCCGGCATGCCGCGCTCAGCCGCGCCGAGGCCGAGAACGACGGCGGAAACGAGGCCGACTCCGCCGCGG
Organism: Streptomyces sp. NPDC002896; assembly: GCF_040295225.1. Taxonomy (NCBI): domain Bacteria; kingdom Bacillati; phylum Actinomycetota; class Actinomycetes; order Kitasatosporales; family Streptomycetaceae; genus Streptomyces; species Streptomyces sp. NPDC002896. The sequence continues at coordinate 38,301 of NZ_JBEOVA010000033.1, forward strand.
CACAGGTTCCGGCACCTGCCGCGGCCGAAGCCGGGCGCTGAGCGGGCCGGGCCCCCGACGGTGACCTGGACTGGCGGCTTTCCGTAAGCTGCGGCCCAGGTCACCAGGCCCGCGAGGGTCGCAAGCGTCACAAGGAAGCCCTAATGCACGCGCTGCTCGTCGAGGACGACGACCGCATGGCCCACGCCCTGGGCACCGCCCTGGCCCAGCGCGGACACACCGTCCGCAGGGTCGGCCGCGCCCTGGACGCCCTGCGGCACGTACGCGAGGCCGAGTTCGTGCTCCTCGACCTCGGCCTGCCCGACCTGGACGGCCTCGAACTCCTGCGGCGCCTGCGCACCGTCTGCGACGCGCCGCTCATCGTGGTCACGGCACGCTGCGAGGAGCGCGACATCGTGCAGGGCCTGCGCGCGGGCGCCGACGACTACGTGGTCAAGCCGTTCCGGATGGCCGAGCTGATCGCCCGTATCGACACCGTGCGCCGCCGCACGGGGATTTCGCACGGCGGCACGGACACCGGGCGTACGGGCGACACCACGTCACCGGTCCGCGTCGGTGACGTGGAGATAGACCTGGGGGGCCGCACCGTGGCGGTGGCGGGGGAGGAAGTACGGCTCACGCGCCGCGAGTTCGACGTGCTCGCGTTCCTCGCCGCGCGCCCTGACCAGGTGCACTCCCGCGAGGAGATCCTCGACCGGATCTGGGGCGACGCCTTCCTCGCCGCCTCCCGATCACTGGACGTGCACGTGGCGGGCATCCGCGCCAAGACCGGCCGCTCCGGACTGGTCCGCACCGTCCGCGGCTTCGGTTACCAGCTCGGTTCCTCGCCCACCCCCGAGAAACGGGACGGCGGGCGATGAGACGCAGACTCCTCGCCGTGCTGATGGTGCTCATGGGCGCCGCGACACTGCTGCTGTCCGTGCCCCTCGCCGACGCCTACGCCCGCGGACGCACCGAGCACCTGCTGCTCCAACGGCGCTCGGACGCCGAACGGTTCGCCGATCTCGCCGACCGCATACGCTCCGAGCCCGACCGCCTGGAACTGCTGGCCGAGATCCGCCGCTACGCCGAGCTGTACGGAGCCGGGGTGGCCGTCGTCGACTCGGCGGGCCGGACCATCGCCCGAGCCGGTTCCGCCCCCGGTGTCATGGGCCAGGAGGCGGACGACGCCCGACGCCGCGCCCTCACGGGCCGCTCCACCGAGCAACTGCCGACCGTACGCCCCTGGGGGCCGGACACCGTCGAACTCGCCGAACCGGTGGGGCGGGACGAGCGGGTGAGCGGCGCCGTCCTGTTGTCCGTACCGACCGACACCGCCCGCCGCGACGTCACCATCCGCTGGTCGCTCATCACCGCCGGCGCCTTCGCCGCCTTCGCGGCCGCGGCCCTGGTCGCCGTGGGCATCACCCGGTGGCTCATGCGCCCGGTCCGCGACCTCGACCGGGCCGTGGAGAACCTGGCCGCCGGCAGCCTCCACGCACGCGCCGTCTCCGGCACCGGACCACCCGAACTACGCAGCCTGCGGCGCCACTTCAACACGATGGCCGAGGCCCTGGCCGACTCCATCGCCCGCCAGCGCGACTTCGTCGCCGACGCCTCCCACCAGCTGCGCAACCCGCTCGCCACCCTGGTGCTGCAGCTCGAGAACGTGGAACCGCACATCGTCCCGGGGCCCGGCCAGGCCGAGCACAGCCGCGCCCTGGACGAGGCGGAGCGGCTGGAGGAACTCCTCGACGGCCTGCTCGCCCTGGCCCGGGTGGAGTCCGCGACGGCTACGCTCACGGACCAAGACGTGTCGCAGGCGGTACGGGAACGGGTCGCTGCCTGGACACCAGTTCTCGAAAGCACCGGGACCGCACTGATCCCCGAGGTCGCCGACGGGCTGCGGGTACGGGCACTGCCGGACGCGGTGGGCCGGATACTCGACGCGCTCCTCGACAACGCCGCCAAGTTCGTACCTTCAGGCGGCCGCGTCGAGGTGCGGGCCGCACCCGCCGGGGACGGGCAGGTCGTGGTGTCCGTCGCGGACGACGGCCCCGGAGTCCCCGAGAACCAGTTGCCCCTGCTGCTCCGGCGCTTCGCCCGATCCCCCGAGCACCAGAACATCGCCGGCAGCGGACTGGGGCTCGCCATCGCCGACGAGATCGCCCGGATCAGCGGCGGCCGGCTGAGCGCTGGCAGCAGCAGCCCGCACGGACTGGCCGTGGAACTCCGGCTGCCTTCCGCGTGACCGCCCAGTCGTACGCTCAGCCGTACTCAGCCGTACTCAGCCGTACTCAGCCGTACACCGACCGGTAGTACGCCTCCGCGCCCGGATGGAGCGGCACCCGACCGGTGGAGATCGCGAACCGCGGCTCCAGCCGCACACCCGCCGTCACCCCTCGCAGCAGCAACTGCCACCGGTCGAACACGACCTGGAGCAGCTCGCGCACCGCAGGCCCGGGCACATCTGCACGCGCCATCAGATAGTTGCCCACCCCGATGGTCGCGACCGGTTCCTTCAGCCCGTACGCCCCGGACGGCAGCGTCACGGCCGTATAGACCGGGCCGTAGCGCTCGCGAAGCGCGCTCACGAACCCGTCGAGCGGCAGGAACCGCAGCGGCAGCTCGCGGGCCAGGGCCGTGAGCGCGGGTGTCGGCACGCCGCCGGACCACATCAGCGCGTCGACCCTGCCCTCGCGCAGCGCGTCGACCGAATCGGCGAGGCCGAGCCGGCGCTCCTGCACGGGTGAGCGGCTGCCGGTCAGCCCCGCTGCCTGCAGCAACCGGCCCGCCAGCACATTGCCGCCAGATCCGGCCGAGCCTGTCGCGACCCGCCGGCCGGCCAGCTCCTTCACCGACCGCACCGGGCCCTCCGCGGGGACGACGAGATGCGCGTAGTTCACATAGACACGAGCCAGCGCGGTCACCTTGGCCGGCCGGGAGAACGGTGCGCGGCCCAGCACGGCGTCCTCCGAGGCGTCCGCCATGGCCAGCGCCAGCTCCGCCGAGCCGTCGTCCAACCGGCGGAGATTGTCCACGCTCGCCGCAGTGCCCACCGGGACTATCTCCAGCCGCTGCCCGCTCGCGGCGACCGCCCCCGCGAGCGCCCTACCGAAGGCGTTGTACGGCCCACCGCGCGGCCCGGTCGCGCACCGCAGCCGCCGCACCGGACCGGAGTCCTCGGCGCACCCGGACAGCAGCGTCGCCGCCACGCCGCCGAGCCCGGTCCTGAGCGCCCGTCGGCGACTCACCTCTGCGCTGGTCACCGCCGAAGGGTAACCGGCATCCGGCGGAACGAGGCGGCCGGGCAGCCGAGTGGTGGACGGCGGCGACGTTCGTATCCTGCGTGTGTGATGGCTGGTGTGGTGTGGCGGCCCGTGGAGCTGCGGGACGGGGGGTGGGAGCAGCCGCTGACGGCGTCGGGGACGGGGGGTCGGCCCGGGTTGTGGCTGGTGCGGGCGGAGGCGTTCAGGACGGTGGTGGCCCGTCTGGCCCATTCGGTGCTGGACGGCGTCGAGACGGAGCGTGCGGCGGCGTTCAGGGAGGCCCGGGACAGGGACACATATCTGGCGGCTCATGTGGGGCTGCGGCTGCTGCTGGGTGCGTATCTCGGCGTCCCGCCTGCCGATGTTCCGCTGGAGCGCCTGCCGTGCCCGATGTGCGAGGAGCCGCACGGGCGTCCCGTGGTGCGCGGCGATCCCGTGCATTTCTCGCTTTCCCACAGCGGTGGGTTGTGCCTGCTGGCTCTCGCGGCGACGCCGGTGGGCGTGGACATCGAGGCGGTCCCCGACCTTGCGGTCGCCGATGAGGTCGGGGCCTGCCTGCACCCGCGGGAGAGCGCCGAGTTGAGTGAGCTGCGGGCGGTGGACAGGCCGGCGGCGTTCGCCCGGGCCTGGGCGCGTAAGGAGGCCTACCTGAAGGGCCTTGGCATGGGGCTGGGACGCGACATGTCACTGGACTACCTGGGTACGGCGACGGGGGCGGCGGCCACGGTGCCGGGCTGGACGATCGGGGATGTGGCGGTGGGCGACGGATACGCCGCCGCGGTCGCCGTTCGGCGCTGAGGAACCGATAGTTCAGCTCGCGGAGGCCGCCGCCGAACTGCTGGCCGATCCGGCGGTCACCAAAATCCGGGAGTGCGAGGCCGAGGACTGCGTGATGCTCTTCCTGGCCGCCCATCCGCGCCGCCGCTGGTGCTCGGCCGCTCGCTGCGGCAACCGGGTGCGCGTCGCCCGCCACTATCAGCGCCACAAGGCCAGATAGCCCGAACGCCCCGCGCCTCCGGGACCACCCTGGCCCGTGCCGCCAGGTGCCCCTATACGGGCAGGAGGTTCGGACGCTTCGCCGTGCGGCCGTCTCCGGACGATCGGCCGCGCAGGCGTCGGCCCAGCCAGGGGCCGAGAAAGGTGGCGGCCCAGCGTAGTTCGGCCGGGACGGCGCGCCATCTGGTCGGCAAGGGTGTTGTGGAAGGGGGCAGGGGGTGTGTCCAGGAGTCGTTGCTGCCGGGCAGGTCGAGGGCGTGAGCGACGGCGGCAGCGATCCGCTCGTGGCCGAGCGGGCCGGCGTGGAGCCGGTCCGTGCTCCACAGGCGGGGGTCCGTGACCACGGGATGGTGGCTTGTCTCGGCGACGGCGACGCCGTGGCGAAGGGCCGCCTGGCGGATACGGTCGTTGAGGGCGGCGACGCGAGGGCTGAGCGGACGCGCCAGTGGGGTGATGCGCGCGACGTCGGGGAAGGTGACGGTGGCGACGCGGGTGCCGCGGGCGGTGAGGGCTGCGAACATCGCCTCCAGGTGGCCGGCGACCTCGTCGGCGTCGAACCGCGGGCGGAGCAGGTCGTTGACCCCGGCGACGACGGTGGCCAGGTCGGGGCGCAGGGCCAGGGCAGGGGCGAGCTGTTCGGAGTGGACGTGGCGTGCCAGGCGCCCGCGCACGGCCAGATTGGCGTAGAGCATCCCGGGATGGTGCAGGGCGAGGTGTTCGGCGAGCCGGTCGGCCCAGCCTCGCAGGCCGACGGTGTCGTCTCCGTCGCCGAGGCCCTCGGTCTGGCTGTCGCCCAGGGCGACATAGCGCAGACGGTGTGCGTCAGTGCCGGGCACGGGCGGCCCTCCTCTCCTTCAGGACGGTGACCACGCTTACGCACCAGTCGCGGTTGCCCTGTTCGAAGGCGAGACCGCGCAGACACGTCAGGTAGGGGCCGATGCGCTCGCCGTGGCGGAGGAACTCCTCTTCGGAGCGTTCGCCCCGCATGGCGCGCAGCAGCTTGCCGAACAGGTCGGCCTTGGCCTGGGCGAACGCGGCGCGCTCGGCGAGCTGCGCGATCAGCGTCTCTGCGTCGACGTGGTCGGCGGCCTGGACCTTGACGACCAGGTCGTCGCGGAGGAAGGAGGGCTTGGCGGCAAGGGCCGTGAAGCGCTCCAGCTCGGCCAGGCCGGCGTCGGTGACCTTGAACAGGCGTTTGTTGGGCCTGGATTCCTGGACCACTTCCCGGCCCGTGATCAGCCCGTCCTGCTCCAGCCGGGGCAGCTCCGCGTACACCTGCTGCGGCTGGGCGTGCCAGAAGTTCGCCACGCCCAGGTCGAACGCCTTGGCCAGCTCGTATCCGCTCAACTCCTCGTCGAGCAGCGCCGCCAGTACGGCGTGCCGCAACGCCATGGGATCGTCGCCTCCTCGTCCTTGCCTCTGTCCGGGGACACGTTCGCATGATACTCATGAATCTGACTAATCAGATTCATGAGTAAGTATGTGCCAGCATCCAAGGAGGAGCCGTGACCACATCGGACCGCTTCCGTGCCGCCGTCGACAGCCGCGACCTCGCCGCACTGGAGGACCTGTTCACCGAGGACATCCGCTTCTACAGCCCCGTGAAGTTCACGCCCTTCGAGGGCAGGCCGATGGTGCTGGGTCTCTTCAGGGTCCTGCTGCGCACGTTCGAGGACTTCCGCTACATCGGCGACTTCACCGGCACGTCCCACACGAGTGCCGAGGGCATTGAGTCGCCCTCGGCGGTGCTGCTGTTCCGGGCCACCGTCGGCGGAAAGCAGATCCACGGCATCGACCTGCTGCACTTCGCTGACGACGGCCGGATCAAGGAGTTCACGGTCATGGTGCGACCGCAGTCCGCCGTCCGCGCCCTGGGCGAGGCGGTCCTTGCCGGGCTGGTCGCCGACGGCCTGGTACCTGCACCGGCCGGTCAGTAACGCCGGCCGGTCGTAGGGGGGTGCGGGCTGCGGGGCCCGGGTCAGGCCACGGGGGCCCGGGTCGCGGGGGAGTGGGCGGCGACTGCCTGCGGGTCGAGTACGTCGTCTCCGTAGAGGTCCTGTACCCAGTTGGTCTGGTAGATGGTTTCGAGGTAGCGCTCGCCGAGGTCGGGAGCGATGGCCACTGCCGTCGGCTGCTGGCGGCGCCCAGAGTGCCGGGCGAGCCACTGGGAGGCGCCGCTGACGACTGTGCCGGTGGAGCCTCCGAAGACGAACCCGCGGCGCGCCAGCTGGTGGCAGGTGCGGATGGTGTCGGCTTCGTTGACGTGGATCACTTCGTCCACGTACGAGTCGTCCAGCAGCGGCGGACGGACGCTGGTGCCGAGGCCGGGGATCATGCGTCGGCCTGGGGTGTCTCCGAAGGTGACGGAGCCTTCACTGTCGATGGCGACGATGTGTACCGGCCTGTGCCAGTCGCGGAAATAGCGCGCGCAGCCCATGAGGGTGCCGGTGGTGCCGGCTCCGACGAAGAGGACGTCGAGGTCGGGGAAGTGGCGGGCGATGGCGGGGGCGGTGGTGCGGTAGTGGGCCATGTGGTTATGGGGATTGCTGTACTGGTTGAGCCATACGTAGCGGTCGTCTGAGGCGCACAGTGCGCGGACGTGGTTGATGCGCGCGGCGAGCAGACCGCCGTCGGGTGCCGGCTCGGTGATGATGTGGATCTGGCTGCCGAGGGCTTCCATGAGCAGCCGGGTGGGCAGGTTGCAGCGGGCGTCGGTCACGCACACGAACCGGTAGCCCTTGCTGGCCGCGATCATGCTCAGGGCCACGCCCAGGTTGCCGGAGGACGATTCGACGAGAATCGAGTCGCTGTTGAGACGGCCGTCGCGTTCGGCGGCCTCGACCATCTCGGCGGCGGCTTTGAGTTTGATGGAACCGGCGAAATTGAATCCTTCACATTTGAGGAACATCCGGTGGCCGATGATCGCCTCGAGGTCGACGTAGAGGTCGTCCTGGTTGAAGGCCTGGGGGGTGGATATGACCGGCACGGTCACCTCCTGGTCTGCGCTGAACCGTCTCGTGCCGCTCGTTTCTGTGAATCGGGCGGCTGACGGAAGACATCGCCTGCCGGGGGCGACGTCTTGGGGACTCCTCCAGTACGCGCGGTCACCGTGGTCCTGTCATGCCACCGGATCTCGGGGCTTGACAACGACCGCACTCGCCGCGTAAAAGCCCGCTCACCGCGTAAACGCGCTCGCGTAAAAGCACGCAGTCTTCGTCATTCGAGGCGGGGTCCGACGCGGGCTCGGTGCTTTCCGTATGCGGGCTCGTTTCGGCCCTTAGCGCTGCCGGTGTGTGGTGTCAAGTAACGAGATTCAGCGGCGTGACGCGGATTGTGCCGGCCGGGCCTACTGGAGAGGCGGGCGTCAGGAAATCCAGCCACGAAAAGCTCTGACGCCTCTGCGGGTGGAAGAAGCCATCCCCCGCATACACCGACGACACCGGAGCTCACATGGCAGGGAATTCCACCGGTACCTGGACTGTCGGACCGCCCGACATTTCCACGTGCCCCGACGACAACGGCAGCGGCAGGACCGATGACAGGTCCGCCGACCCGACGGCCGATACCGCGCGGCTTCTGGCGGAGGTGCTGGCCGACGTCGTGCGCGTGGAGCAGGTGTCGGCCGGCAGTCACTTCTTCGATGATCTGGGCGCGGATTCGATGGTGATGGCCCAGTTCTGTGCGCGCGTCCGTAAGCGGGCGGACCTGCCGTCTGTGTCGATGAAGGACGTCTACCGGCATCCCACGGTCGAGAGCCTGGCCACCGCGCTCACCGGACCTGACGCCGTGGCCATGGCACCCGCGTCCGCTGCCGCCGGTGCGGCGGCCACGGGCACCGCGCCCACGACCAGCGCGCCAACGGCCACCGTGCCCCCGAGCGCCGCGCCCGTTCCTGTCCAGGCGTCCGGCCCTGCGTCCACCTCGGCCTCCGTCCCGGCATCCGCCTCGGCGCCTGCCGCGAACGCCGCCCGGGCGTCGAGCGAGGTGGCGGCACGGGCGGGCACACGGCAGTACCTGCTCTGCGGAATGCTGCAGTTGCTGTTCTTCCTCGGGTACTCCTACCTGGCTGCCCTGGCCGCGGTCCGAGGCTACGAATGGATCAGCGACAGCTCCGCCCTGACCGACCGCTACCTGCGTTCCGTGCTGGTCGGCGGTGCCGGCTTCATCGGCCTGTGCACCGTGCCGATCCTGGCCAAATGGACGCTCATCGGCCGTTTCAAGCCATGCCAGTTCCCCGTGTGGAGCCTTTCCTACGTGCGTTGGTGGGTCGTGAAAACCCTGATTCGTACGAGTCCTTTGCGTCTGTTCACCGCGTCGCCGTTGTATGTGCTGTATCTGCGGGCACTGGGCGCGAACATCGGACGTAATGTCGCGATCTTCTCCACGCATATTCCCGTGTGCGCCGATCTGCTCACGATCGGAGACGGCACGGTCATCCGCAAGGACTCATTGTTCTCCGGTTACCGCGCCCACGCCGGCCTCATCCAGACCGGCCCGGTCACTCTCGGCAAGGACGTCGTCGTCAGCGAACAGACGGTCCTCGACATCAACAGCTCCATGGGCGACGCGTCCCAGCTCGGGCATGCCTCTGCCCTGTACGCCGGGCAGGCCGTACCCGCCGGGGAGCGCTGGCACGGGTCACCGGCCGAGGCCACGGACACGGACTTCCGCACGGTGGATGCCGCCGACTGCTCCACCGCCAGAAAGGTCCGCTTCACCATCGGGCAGCTGCTGACCCTGCTGCTGGGGTATCTGCCGCTGACCATGGGTGGCGTGACCCTGCTGCTTGCCGCGGTGCCGCAGCTGAACGCACCGCTCAATTCCGGGTCATCGCCATTCGACGGCTGGACTTTCTGTCTCGATGCCCTGGCCGCGTCCTTCGTGCTGTTCTTCGGCGCCGCTTTCGCCGGGCTTTTCATCCAGGGCGCGGTGCCGCGCCTGCTCAACCTGGCCATCAAGCCGGACACGGTCTATCCCCTCTACGGCTTCCATTACGGTCTGCAGCGGGCGATCGCCTTCCTGACCAACAGGAAGTTCTTCACCACGCTCTTCGGCGACAGCTCGGCGATCGTCCACTACCTGCGCTACATCGGCTACGACCTGTCCCATGTCACGCAGACCGGCTCGAACTTCGGCACGGAAGTAAAGCACGACAGCCCGTTTCTGAGCTCGGTGGGCAGCAATACGATGGTCGCCGACGGCCTGTCGATCATCAATGCCGACTTCTCCAACACGTCGTTCTCCCTCTCCCGCACCTCCATCGGAGCGCGCAATTTCCTCGGAAACCGCATCGCCTATCCGTCACGGGCCAGGACCGGCGACAACTGCCTGCTGGCAACCAAGGTCATGGTGCCCATCGACGGAGAAGTACGGGAGGACGTCGGTCTGCTGGGCTCGCCGCCCTTCGCCATTCCGCGAACGGTGATGCGGGACACCCAGTTGAATCACTTCGAGAGCGGCAGCGAGCTGCGTCGCCGCCTTGCCGCCAAGAACCGGCACAATGCCGTCACCGCGATGGTGTATCTCCTGGCACGATGGTTCCACGTCTTCGGCGTCACCCTGCTCGCCCTGGGAGCCGAAACCCTCTACCCCTCCTTCGGCGCATCGGCGATCGCCCTGGCCAGTGTCCTCGGCATCTTCTTCACCGTCTGCTACTTCGCCCTGCTGGAGCGGGCCGCCACGGGATTCAAGGCCCAACAGCCACTGAACTGCTCGATCTACGAGCCGTCCTTCTGGCGGCACGAACGCTTCTGGAAGATGGCGACGGTCGATCACGCCCAGCTCTTCGACGGAACCCCGTTCAAGAACGTGGTCCTGCGGCTGCTGGGTGCCCGGATCGGCAAGCGGGTCTTCGACGACGGCTCCTTCTTCCCGGAGCGGACGATGGTGACGATCGGGGACGACTGCACCCTCAATGCGGGCACGGTGATCCAGTGCCACTCGCAGGAGGACGGCGCCTTCAAGGCCGACCGCACCACGATCGGCGCCGGCTGCACCCTCGGCGTCGGCGCGTTCGTCCACTACGGCGTGACCATGGCCGACCACGTCGACCTCGCCTGCGACTCCTTCCTCATGAAGGGCGAACACGTCCCCTCGTACGCCCGATGGGGAGGAAACCCGGCCCATCACCTGCCCGACAACACCCCCCACCCGCACGTCCCCGTGGCAGCCCGCATCTGACGCCGTGTCATACAGGCCTCGCCACATCACGACCCGAGCACAAGGACAGACCACGATGGCACTCAACACTCCCGCCGGCCGCGACTTCTGGCACGGTGTCCTGACCACCTCCGGCGGCTTCACGCCCCTTCCGCGCTGGACGCGCAATCCGGTTGCCGGCCTGGCCGAGCACCACGTGCCGATCCCCGCCAGCCACGCGACAGCCCTGCCTCGACTGGCAGACGACCTGGCCGTGCCGCTGAGCTCCGTGCTCCTGGCCGCGCACGCCAAGGTGCTGACCGCGCTGACCGGCGAACGCGACGTCACCACCGGCTACGTCGCCGCCGCCGGTGGCCGGCCGCTGCAGTGCCGACTGACGACAGCACCCCGCTCGTGGCGGGCCCTGCTGATGCACACGCACGAGATCGCCGCGCAGTTGCTCACGCATCGGGACTACCCGGTGGACGACCTCAGGCGCGAACTCGGTCTGACCGAGCCACCGTTTGAAGCCGTGCTCGATGCGACCGGTGCCGACGGCGACCCCATCGGCACCAACAACGAGTCGGCCGCTGACGGCGTTGCGTGGGGCCCGGAGGCGGTGCTGCGGGTGGGCATCGTGCACCACGATGACGGCCGGCTCACGCTGCGCCTGCGCTACCGCACCGACGTCCTCGACGCCGACACCGCCGCCCGCATCGCCGGCTACCACCTCACCGCGCTCTCGCTGATCGCCGCCGACCCGGACGCGGAGCACGCACGGCAGAGCCTGCTCTCCGCCGACGAACTGCGCTTCCAGCTCGAGGGCCTGGCAGGGGCCCACCGCAGCCTGCCCGACGCCCGGGTCCATGAGCTCTTCGAGCAGCGCGTACGGCACAACCCGCACGCGGTCGCAGCCGTGCACGGCAACCAGCAGTGGACGTACCGGGAGCTCAATGCCCGCGCCAACCAGCTGGCCCGCGCCCTGCTGGCGCGAGGACTCGGCCGCGAAGGCGTCGTCGCGGTGGTGATGGACAGGAACCTGGACTGGCTGGCCGCTGTTCTGGCGGTCTTCAAGGCGGGCGGCGTGTACCTGCCCGTCGAGCCGCATCTGCCCGCCGAACGGATCAAGGCCATGCTCGCCCGTTCCGAGTGCAGGCTTGTGCTCACCGAACTTGCCAGCACCAGCACCCTCCAGACTGCCCTCGCGTCGATGCCCGCAGTCCGGATTCTGCTGACCGACACCGCCTACGAGGAGGGTCACGCCGCGTGCGATCTCGGCGTGGCCGTCACGCCCGACCAGCTCGCCTACATCTACTTCACTTCCGGCTCCACCGGTGAACCCAAGGGCGCCATGTGTGAACACGCGGGCATGCTCAACCACCTCTACGCCAAGATCGACGACCTGGAGATCGCCGAGGGGCAGGTGGTCGCCCAGACCGCGCCCCAGTGCTTCGACATCTCGCTGTGGCAACTGGTCTCCGCCCTGCTGGTCGGTGGGGGGACGCTGCTGGTCGAGCAGGAGGTGATCCTCGACGTCGAGCGGTTTGTCGACAAGATCGCCCGCGGCCAGGTCTCCGTACTGCAGGTCGTGCCGTCGTACCTGGAAGTCGTACTGACGTACCTGGAGCAGCACCCGCGCGGACTGCCGGACTTGCGGTACGTGTCGGTGACCGGTGAGGCACTGAAGAAGGAGCTGGCCCAGCGCTGGTTCACCGCCAAGTCCCACATCAAGCTGGTCAACGCCTACGGGCTGACCGAGACCTCCGACGACACCAACCACGAGGTCATGGACCGCGCACCGGACGGCGACCGGGTTCCGCTCGGCCGGCCGATCGGCAACGTGCACCTCTATGTCGTCGACGAGCACCTGAACCCGGTGCCGCTCGGCGCGCCGGGCGCGATCGCCTTCTCCGGGATCTGCGTCGGCCGCGGCTATGTCAACGACCCGGAGCGCACCAGGCCCGCCTACCTGCGCGATCCCCACCGTGAAGGCCAGCGTGTCTACCTCAGCGGCGACTTCGGCCGCTGGCTGCCCGAGGGCAAGGTGGAGTTCCTCGGCCGCCGCGACACCCAGGTCAAGATCCGCGGATTCAGGATCGAGATCGGCGAGATCGAGAACACCCTCCTGCAGGTGCCCGGTGTCCGTGACAGCGCCGTGGTGGTCGCCGAGCGGCCCGACCACAGCGCGCACCTGGTGGCCTTCTACTCCTCCGGGCAGCCCCTCGACACCGATGTCCTGCTGGACCGGCTGGGCGCCGCACTGCCCGCGTACATGGTCCCTTCGGCAGTCCACTGGAGCGAGGGCCTCCCGCTGACCGCCAACAGCAAGATCGACCGGAAAGCCCTGACGGCCCTGGCCACTCGACTCCACACCGCCGAGGACGACGTCCAGACGGACGGTACACCCGGTACACCCGGTACACCCGGTACACCCGGTACGCCCACCGAACAGCGGCTGGCAGCCGCATGGGCGGGCGTGCTCGGCATCCCGCAGGGCCGGATCGGACGCCACGACCACTTCTTCGACCTGGGCGGCACCTCGCTGTCGGCCGTGAAGCTCGCCATCAGCCTGGACCGCGCGGTGTCCCTGGCGGACATCACCCGCCATCCCGTCCTCACGGACCTGGCCGGGCTTCTGGAGAACCCCTCCCACCAGCAGTCAACCGCACAGTCGGTCTTGGCCTGACCTCAGGCCGTTTCCCAACGCCACAGAAATCCTCAACACCACTGAAGGACAGAGACGATGTCACTCCCCACCGCCGCCATCCCCACGCCCGCCGCCGTGCCTGCGCCGCCCGGGATGGACCTGGACCTGCACCCCGGCAAACCCCCCATCCTGCACACCCGCGCCCAGGCCTCCGAGGACGCGCCAGGATGGGCGGCCGAACACCGCCACGCCCTCCGCGGCCTCGTTACCGAACACGGCGCGCTCCTCGTCCGCGGCCTCGGTCTGCGCGACACCGGCCAGGTAGGCGCCGTCTTCGAGCACCTGGCTCCCAGACTGATGACCGAGAGGGAAGCCTTCGCGCCCCGTCACACCCACATGCCTGGCGTGTACTCCTCCACGGCCTGGCCGGCCAACCAGCCCATGTGCATGCATCACGAACTCAGCTACACCCACGCACCCCCCGGTCTCCTGCTGCTGGCCTGTCTGACCCCGCCGCGCACCGGCGGAGCCACCGCCCTCGCCGACGCCCCCACCGTCCTCGACGCCCTGCCGCCCCAACTGGTGCGGCGGTTCGAAGAGGAGGGCTGGCTGCTCACTCGGACGTACAACGACGAGATAGGGGCCTCCTGGGAGGAGGCGTTCGGCACCGACGACAAGGCCGCTGTCGAGGACTACTGCCGCGCCAACACCATCGACTTCTGCTGGCAGCCCGACGGGGGGCTGCGCACCCGTCAGCGTCGCCCCGCCGTGGTGCGCCATCCCGTCACCGGCCGGCGCTGCTGGTTCAACCAGATCGCGTTCCTGAACGAGTGGACCATGGCTGCGGAGGTACGGGAGTACCTCATCGACGTCTACGGCCCCGACGGGCTGCCCTTCAACACCCGCTTCGGGAACGGTGACCCGATCGGAGAGGACGTCGTCCAGCTGATCAACACGGTGTACGAGAGCCACACCGTCCGCGAGCCGTGGCAGGCAGGGGACCTGATGCTCGTCGACAACGTCCGCACCGCCCACAGCCGAGAGCCCTTCGAGCCACCGCGCGACGTCGTCGTCGCCATGGCCGAACCGCTGCACCCGACGACCTGCACACCGACCCTCGAGGGGAACACCCGATGACCACGTACCGTTCCGACGCCACCGCCACCGCCACCGCCACCGCCACCGCCACGGAGCCCGCAATGTCCGAGCCGATCACCACACCGTCGCCGATCACCACACCACCGCCGATCACCGTGCCACCGTTCGCGGTAATCCCCGGCGCCCAGGTCCAGCACACCCTGCAGGGCCAGGAACGGCAGATCGTGGACCTCGTCGAGGCCACCTACCGGCTGCACGCCGCCGGGGACTCGGTCAACCCGCCGTCGTACTTCCTGCGCTTCTCCGACCGCCCGACCGCGCGGATCATCGCGCTGCCCGCGTCGATCGGCGGTCAGGTACGGGTGGACGGCCTGAAGTGGATCTCCAGCTTCCCCGACAACGTCCAGGCCGGCATCCCGCGTGCCTCGGCTGTCCTCATCCTCAACGACCACGACACCGGCTACCCGTTCGCCTGCCTGGAAAGCTCGATCATCAGCGCCAGCAGAACGGCTGCGATGGCCGCATCGGCGGCCGACCGGCTCAGCCGCCACCGCCGGCGCCCCACCCGTGTCGGATTCTTCGGAACGGGCCTGATCGCCCGTTATATCCACACCTTCCTGAGCGCAACCGGCTGGTCCTTCGACCAGATCGGTGTGCACGACGTGTCCGCCGACAGCGCAGCCGGCTTCCAGAGCTACCTGCAACAGACCGCCACGGGTCAGGTCAGCGTGTACGACAGTCCCGAGCAGCTGATCCGCTCCAGCGACCTGGTCGTATTCGCCACCGTCGCCGGCCGGCCACACGTCACGGACCCGGCATGGTTCGACCACAACCCCCTGGTGCTGCACGTGTCGCTGCGCGACCTCGCCCCCGAGATCGTGCTCGCCTCGGCGAACATCGTCGACGACGTCGACCACTGCCTCAAAGCCGACACCTCACCGCACCTGGCCGAACAGCTCACCGGTAACCGGGACTTCCTGACCGGCACGCTGCACGACGTCATGACCGGCCGCGTGGCGCTACCGGATGACCGGCCTGTGGTGTTCTCACCCTTCGGCCTCGGAGTCCTCGACCTCGCCGTCGGCAAGCATGTGTACGACGAGGTGACCGGCGCCGGACAACTGCACGTCGTCGACGACTTCTTCCACGAGCTGCGCCGCTATGGATGAGCGGTGGACGGATGCGCTTGCAGGCGCCGACGGACGGAGGGACGGACGAACGGACGCGGCGCCGAGCTGGAGCGAGACGGGCGGCTGACCAACGTCGAACTGGCGAATCGCTGCATCCCCGGCATCACCGCGCACCGGACCGTGTTCAGCGACGGCCCCGTCGACGGCAGGACCGTACTCGTGCACGGAGTGCTCGGCGGCGTCGGCTCACTGGCCGCGCAGCTCGCCCGGTGGGGCGGCGCGACGGTGATCGGCACCGTACGGCGCGGCAGAGACCTGGAGCGCATCGACCCCGCCGTGGTGTCCTACGCCGTGGCCCTCGACCAGGACGACCCGGCCGCGGCGATCCGCGCCCACGCGCCGCACGGAGTGCACCGCATCATCGAGGTGGCACTGTCCGACAACGCCGACCTGGACACCGCGGTCGTCGCGAACGACGCGGTCATCGCCGCCTACGCCACCCGGGACGACCGACCCCAAATCCCCTTCTGGCCCCTGCTGTTCAACAACGTGACCCTGCGCATGCTCGGCAGCGACGACTTCCCCGCCTCGGCGAAACGGCAGGCGGCCCGCGACCTCACCGCCGCGGCCGCCGTCGGTGCCCTCAGCGTCGATGTCGGCGACCTCTACCCGCTGGAGAAGATCGCACAGGCCCACGACCGCGTGGACGCCGGCGGCCGCGGTCGAGTCCTGGTCACCATCCCTCAGTGAGCGCCACCGCGTTCGGAGAGGGCGCGCGTACGGGCGTGTCGAGCAGGCTGCCATGACGCTGAGGCCCGCCCCGCAGAGGTGACGGCCGAATCCCCACGTCGGAGGCGTACGAACGTATCCTCGCCTCCGACGTGCGGTACCGGTTCGTCATCGACGCTTCGACGCCGGTCTGACTCCAGGCCGTCCAGGGAGGACAAGGCAGCCATGACCACCATCGCCATCATCGGGGCCGGTCCCGGCCTCGGCGCTGCCGCCGCGCGGCGTTTCGGCCGCGAGGGCTTCGACGTAGCGCTCATCTCCCGCAATCACGGGCGGACGAACGGCCTCGCCGCCGAGCTGGCCCATGAGGGCATCACGGCGCGCGGTTTCGCCGCCGACGTACGCGACCCGAAGGCCCTCGCAGCCGCTCTCGACGCGGCGAGCGCGGCGCTGGGGCCGATCGAAGTCCTGCAGTACAGCCCGGTCCCGCACAGGGACTACTTCATGCGGCCGGTGCTGGAGATCACCCCGGCGGATCTCACGGGCCCGATCGAGTTCTCGGTGTACGGCCCCGTCGCCGCCGTGCAGCAGGTACTGCCCGGCATGCGCGCCCTCGGGCGGGGCACCGTCCTTCTCGTCAACGGCGGTACCGCCGTGGTTCCCCACCCCGACCGCGCCGGCACGTCGATCGCCTTCGCCGCCGAGAGCGCCTACGGCCGTCTGCTGCACGACACGCTCGCCGACGACGGGGTCTACGTCGGGCAGCTCGTCATCCCGGGCGAGATCATCCCCGGGCACCCGAGGAAGGACCCGGCTGTGCTCGCAGACGTGCTGTGGGGCCTGCATCAGGATCGGCACGGGTTCCGGCACTTCGCCGACGACCTCGAATCCTGACGTTGATCAGCACGTTGATCAGCGGCGTCGGCGGACGGCGTCGTGGGGATCGTCAGCTCGGAGACGACGAAGCCCCTCGCGCCGTGGCTTCCGACGATCCGCCGGTCGGCTCGGACCGGTTCGCGGAGGGCTCGGGCGCGAGCATGTCGAGCAGGACCAGCGCGTCGTACTCGGGGGTGCCGGGTTCGGCGTAGTACGTGATCAAGCGGTGGCCGGGGGTGCCCTCCAGCTCCATGGACTGGTAGCCCGTGAGGCGTTCCCCGACCCGGCCAAGCGGGCGCGGGCGATCTCGATCTGGGCGCTGGGCGGGGCGGTGGGCTCCGCGGCCGGGCCAGTGGCGGGGGGTGTCCTGAGCCTGGCCAGCTGGCGGATGATCTTCTTCGTCAAGCTGCGGCCCGCCCCGCGGCCATGACGCGGGGCGGGCCGGTTTCCGAGGTGCGGTGTCGCTCGCCGTGGCGCTGTCGGTGCTGCCGGCGCTCGACTCGGGAGAGCCGTTCCCCGGCCGCGACACGATCGTCTTCGTGACCTCCGGGGTCATCGCGGTGACGCTGGTCGTGCAGGGACTGTTGCTGCCGGGCGTGGTTCGCCGGCCCGGCTGCCCCGCGACACGTCCGTGGAGGAGGAGCGCCACCTCGCGGAGGCCACCGCGACCGAAGAGGCGCTCAAGGCGCTGCCACAGCTCGCCGCCGACCTCGGCGCCGCCCCCGCGGTCGTCGACCGGCTGCGCGACGAGTACGAGACGCACCTGCTGGTCCTGCGAGCCGACGGCGCCGACGCCGATACCGACGACGAGGCGGTGCTTCGGCACAAGGAGGACTACACCGCTCTCCGCCTCGCCCTGCTCGCCCGGAAACGCGCCACGGTGGTCGCACTCCGCGACGAGCGCCGCATCGACGACACCGTGTTGCGCCAGGTACAGACGCAGCTCGACATCGAGGAGGTACGCCTGTCCCGGCGCGACGTGGTCGAGTGATCGAGTGGCAGACGGGGTTGGCGCAACGCCCCCTGCCATAGCGCGGATGAGGGCGTCTCGGCTCCCGACCACGCCAGGGAAGGGGTGGCCCAACCCTGCGGTCAGGCGTCGGTCTCCTCGTCGAAGCTGGCGAAGTAGGCGGCGGCCATGTCCTCGTCGCCGTGGCCCTGCGCGGCGGCGCGGGCCAGGCGCTCGGCGCCCGCGTTGGCGACATCGAGGCGGACGCCGTTCTGCCGGCCGGCCTCGACGATCAGGCGGGCGTCCTTGGCGGCGGTGGACACCGCGAAACTGGCCGGTGTCAGCTGGTCGTTGAGGATGAGCCCGGCCTTGACACGCAGATAACCCATGTCGAGAGGCCCGCCGGCGATGGCGTCGAAGAAGCCCTGCGGGTCCACGCCGAGCGCCTTGGCCAGGGCCAGGACCTCACCGGTCGCGTTGGTCGCGGCAATCACCCAGCTGTTGGCCACGAGCTTGAGGCGCGTGGCGCTGCCCGCCGCACCGTCCTCACCGGTCCACACCGTACGGGCGCCGACGGCGTCGAAGACCGGGGTCACTGCATCCCGGCTCTTGCTCGGACCCGCCGCCAGCACGAGCAACTGCCCGGCCTCGGCGGGCTGCTTGGTACCGAGTACCGGCGCGTCGAAGAAGACCAGCCCGTGCTCGCCGGCCAGTTCGGACAACTCCCCGATGGCATCGATGCCCGCCGTCGTCGACTGCACCCAGGCGGTCCCAGGGCTGAGGGCGGGCGCTGCCTGCCGCATGACTTCCAGCACCGCGGCGCCGTCGTAGAGCATGGTGAGGACGACGTCGGCGCCCTGCACCGCCTCGGCGGGGGTGTCGGCGACGACGGCGCCGTCGGCGGCCAGCGGCTCGGCCTTGTCGCGTGTGCGGTTCCAGGCCCTGACGGTGTGTCCGGCGCGTGCGAGGTTGCGGGCCATCGCGGCGCCCATGATTCCGGTGCCCAGGACGCTGACGGTGAGAGGGTCGGTCATGACATCGACTTCCTGATCCGTGCTGTGTGGTGGTTGCTGCTGTGCCGTGGAGGTTGCGCGCAACGGGTACGACGGTACGAGACCGGGTGCGCCCTGTGGCGACGGGCGCGCCCGGACGTCGGGCCGGGGGAGTCGGGCGTACCCCAGCGGCGCGGCGGCTCCGAGAGTGCGCGCTTACTTGCCTGCGCCGGCGGACCGGACGAGGCCGTCGAGCCAGGCCTGGTGGCCGTTGAGCATCGGGTTCGGCCGCCCGTTGGCCAGCGCGGCGGCAGGCCGGCCGATCTGGGACGCCTGGGTCAGGATGCGGACCCGGCCGCCGGGCAGGTCCTCCACCAGCCAGGCGTGCAGCACACGTGATCGCCACCAGGCGCCCGCGCGGCCGCGCGCCGGCCTCGCTCCCGCTGGCCGACGAGGAGTACGTGCTGGTCGCCGCCCCCGAGTGGGCGCGGCACGTCGAGGAGCACCCGGCGGCCGAAGACCCCTGCGCCGCGGTGCGGGACGTACCCCGGTCACCTGCGCGGAGGACCTGCCCATCGTGCGCAGGTACTGGCGCAGCGTCTTCGGCAAGCAGCTGGCCGGCCGCGCCGCGGTCACGGTGCCGAATCTGTACGCCGTGGCGTCGGTGGTCACCGCGGGTGCCGGCTACAGCGTGCTGCCCCGCTCGCTCTGCCAGGACCACTTAGCCTCAGGAGCGCTCGTCCTGCTCCACGACCCCGACGAACCGCCGCTCAACACGCTCTTCCTGGTCCAGCGGCCGGGCGCCGACGCCAACCCCGACGTCGTGCGGGTCCGCGACCGTCTCCGGAGCGCCGCCCGCACCTGGTAGGCCCGCCTGGTAGCCGCCCGCACTTGGTCCTTGCCGGCCGACGGATGGCCTGGCCCCCCCCATAACGGTCACCCCCTCAAGGCCGCCCGGGCCACCCTGAGTGCCTGTTCGGCGTAGCCGCGACCGAACAGCACCGCGTGCACCAGCAGCGGGAAGAGCTGGTGCAGCCCGATGCGGTCTGCCCAGCCGTCGTCGAGCGGCGCGGCGTCCTGGTAGCCGTCCAGCACCTGGTCAAGGTGGGGGCAGCCGAAGAGATGGAGCATGGCCAGGTCGGTCTCCCGGTGTCCGCCGTGCGCGGCCGGATCGATCAGCCAGACGTGCCCGTCGGCGCCCCACAGCACGTTGCCGTTCCAGAGGTCGCCGTGCAGCCGGGCGGGCGGCTCGGCAGGGCCCGCCAGCTCGGGCAGCCGGTCTGCGACGCGTTCGATCACGGCTGCTTCGGCGTGGCGGATGGTGCCGTCGTCGACCGCGCGGCGCAGGTAGGGCAGCACCCGGTGCTCGGCGTACCAGCGCGGCCAGTCCGTGCCGGGGCCGTTGCGCATCGGGGCGAGCCCGATATACGCGTCGATCGGGCCACCGGGCGGCGGGGCGCCGAACGCGGGCGCGCCGGCGGCGTGCAGGGCGGCCAGTTCGCGGCCGAACCGGACCGCTGCCTCACCGCTCGGCCGACCGGTCAGGACCCGGTCGGTCACCAGCCAGTGCCGGTCATGGCCGTGCACGGCCGGCACGCGGACCGTGTCGACGTCGCCCAGCCAGCGCAGCCCCGCCGCCTCCGACTGCACCGCGCCGGGGTCGTCACCGCGCTTGACCATCACCATCTGCCCGCCGTCGAGGGTGACTTGGGCGAGGGTTCCGGACAGCCGGCGCTCACCGGTCACCGGGCGTCCGGTGAGCCGCGCCGCTGCGGCACCCGGCCCCTCACCGTGGCCGTGCACCGGGCGGCCGGTCATGCGCCCCGGCCATCACGCACCCGGGCGAGCAGTCCGGGCCCCGTGCCTTCGATCATGTCCGACATATCGTCGAATCCCTTCAGTTCGCTGTGAGTGCGCGCCGGACACGTGTCGGTTCGTCGCACCCGTAGTACCCCTCGTACCGATCCCGAGGTGTTTGCCCGCCCCGGACTCCGAGTAGTGCGGGCGTCGGTCTCTCAGGGACGCGGACCGGGCCAGGAGTCCAGGGACAGCGGGCCGCGGTCGACGACGGTACGGATGGAGAAGGTGCTGCGGGCGTCACGTACCGGACCGATGGCCAGGATGTCGTCGGTGAGCACCCGCTCGAAGGTGCGCAGGTCGGGTACGGCCAGCTCCACGAGGAAGTCGGCGTCGCCGGACACCACATGGCAGGAGGCGACGTGCGGTATCGCCTTCAGCGCGGCCTCGACCACGTCGATGGTCGCGGGGGCGTGCTCGACCTTGAGGGACAGGAAGATCGTCAGACCGAGCCCGAGCCGCTCGCGGTCCAGCTCGGCGCGGTAGCCCGCGATGACGCCGTCCGCCTCCAGCGCTTTGGTGCGCCGCAGGCAGGACGAGGGCGACAGCCGCACGGCCTCGGCAAGGTCGACATTGGGGGTCCGCCCGTGGCGCTGGAGGTGGTCCAGGATGGCACGGTCGATGCGGTCGTGCAGAGGTTGTGGCATGTAATGCAGCGTAATGGTGATCTCGTCGCATAATGCTCTGCCCAAGACCGCTGTGGGCGTCGATTACGTCATCGCACGCCGCGGTTGCGGGTGCATGCCGGCCAGCGGGCTGCAGCCTTAGCGGCCGCGCAGCTCCACGCCTGCCCTGCTACGTCTACGGCGCTGAGAGATTCTGCCTACCAGCAGTGAGGAAGCCGGTCGTGGCGTGTGCCTGATTGACGGGCCGACGATGGACTCATGGAGCACCGGGCCCAGAGGCACACCGCCTATTGGAGAAACATCATGCGAGAGTTCCTGGTCCAGATCACCACCACCGTCCCCGAGGGCACGACCCAGGAGGAGGCCGACCGGCGGCGCGCCGCCGAAGCCGTCCGCGCCAGGGAACTGGCCGCCACCGGCAACCTGGCACGGCTGTGGCGCCCGGTCGGCGAGCTGCGCAGCATCGGCATCTGGCGTGCCGCCGATGAGTACGAGCTCCACGAGAAGGTGCTTGGCACGCTGCCGCTGCGCCCATGGATGACCCTCACCGTCACACCGCTCGAGTCCCACCCCAACGACCCGGGCCGGGCGGCGGCCACGTCCTGACATCCGGCCGGCCGCCCGCTCTCACCGCCGCCATAACCCGGGCCGCGGCGGTGAGTACGGTGACCGTCGCAGGGGACGGGTTACCAGGGGATGGCGCCTTCGGCGTCGAAGTAGCCTCCGGTCGGGCCGTCGGGGCCCACCTGCGCCATGCGGACGATGATCTCGGCGCCCTCTTCGACCGTCTGCGTGCCCGTGCGCCCGTTGAGGTCGGTCGCGGTGTAACCAGGCTCCACCGCGTTGATCCGCATGCTTGGGAACGCCTTCGCGTACTGCACGGTGATCATGTTGACCGCCGCCTTCGACGCCGGATAAGCGACTCCCGGGTATGCGTACGCCGGTGTGTCCGGGTCGGTGACCCGGGCCATCGAGGCCAGGCCGCTGCTGACGTTGACCACGACCGGGCCGGTGGACCGCTGCAGCAGCGGCAGGAACGCGTGGGTGACGCGCACCATGCCGAAGACGTTCGTCTCGAACACCTGGCGCATCATGTCGGCGGTCACTTCCGCGGCGCCGATCACACTGTTGCCGTCACCCCTCCCTTCCACGCCGGCGTTGTTGACCAGCACGTCCAGTCCGCCGTCGTCCTCGATGGCCTTCGCCACTGCTGCGACGGACGCGTCGTCGGTGACGTCGAGGAGGACCAGGCGCGCCCCCAGCTTCTCTGCGGCGAGGCGTCCACGTTCGGCGTCCCGGCTGCCGATGTAGACAGTGTGGCCTGCGGCGATGAGCCGACGGGCGGTCTCGAACCCGAGGCCCTTGTTCGCTCCGGTGATCAGTGTTGCTGTCATGCCTCCAGGCTGCGGCCCGGCGATGTGGTCAGCCAGGCGTCCCGTCTTCCTGGGACTGCCGGTACCAGGAAGACCGGTCGGAGGGCGTGCACACTGGTGGGCATGGCGACGGCGGAATTCGGGCAGGCGGTGCGGCGGTGGCGCGACCGGGTCTCGCCCGAGGCCGCCGGGCTGCCCGCGGGCGGGCAGCGGCGCGCGGCCGGACTGCGCCGCGAGGAGCTGGCGCTGCTGGCCGGGATCTCCGTCGACTACGTCACCCGGCTCGAACAGGGCCGTGCATCCCACCCGTCGGCGCAGGTCGTCGAAGCGCTGGCCCGGGCACTGCGGCTGTCGGGAACCGAGCGCGCACATCTGTTCCGACTGGCCGGGCTGGCACCGCCGGGCCCGGAAACCGTACCCGCGTACATCACCCCCAGCGTCCAGCGGCTGCTGGACCGACTGACCGGGACACCCGTCGCGGTCTACGACGCGGCCTGGACCCTGCTCATGGCCAACCCGCCGTACGCGGCACTGATGGGCGATCCGTCCGGATGGCGTGGCAACCAGCGCAACGGCGTGTGGCGGCAGTTTCTCGGCCCCGGCAGCCGGGCCCGGCACACACCCGAGTCCCTGCGCGTCTTCGAGGCCAAGCTGGTCGCCGATCTGCGTGCGGCCGCAGGCCGCTACCCGGCCGACCAGCGGCTGCGGCGGCTGGTCGCGGAACTGCGCGCGAACAGCGACCGCTTCGCCGAACTGTGGGATTCCGGCGCCGTCGGCCGCCACGAGGCCGCACACAAGACCATCGAGCACCCACAGGTGGGCCCCCTGACGCTGGACTGCGACGTGCTCACCGTGGAAGGCAGCGACCTGCGCGTCATGATCTACACGGCTGAGCCCGGCACCGAGGACGCCGAACGCCTCGCACTGCTCACCGTGCTCGGCACCCAGGCACTCGTCGGCTAGCCGCCCCACTCGACAGCGGTGGCCGGGTTCCTCCACGGGGCACGCATGACGGTCTGCAGACTGGCTCGACTCGGCGCTCAGAGAGGCAGGTTCGTGACCGTCGGCCGGGCTGAAACCGGTGTGAAGCCGGGTTGAAGCCGGCCGCCCGCACGCTTCGGGTCATGCGCTACCTCACAGGCAGCGAGCCCACCACGTCCGAGAACCCCGTCCACCTCACGCCCGAACTGGTCGAGGACCCCGTCCGCGGTTACTCCGATCTCCGTGCCCGCGACGAGCTGCCGCTCGTGGTCCTGCCGGGGCTGCAGACTCCGGTGCGGCTCGTCACCCGGTACGCCGATGTGAAAGCCGCTCTCGCCGAGCCGCGGCTGATCCGGGACCGCACCCGGATCCCCGGCGCGGCCGAAGCGGCCCACGCACAGGACGAGTTGCTCGAGGCCGCCTCGCCGGTCTCCCCGCCGACGGGAAGGGCGCTGAACGCCTCGATGTCGGCGGCGAGTTCGGGCGTGGCGACGGACATCTCGCCTTCGGGCGCGGCGCCCACTACTGCATCGGCGCCGCGCTCGGACGCCTGGTCACGAGCGTCGTCCTCGACCGGCTGTTCGTCCGCCGGGGCGGCCTGCGGCTGGCCGTGGGCCGTGGCGAGCTGGAGTTCGGCCACTGGCCGGGCGACGGATTCCACCTGCTCAGGCTCACCAGTTGGATTAGCCAACCGTAGTGATGCTGTGGCAGGGTGTGACGCGCACGCCCGGCGCCCAGGCGACGTCGGGCACCCTCCCCGGCCAGGTGTTGTACCTGCCTGACCGGCCAGCGTCCGGAGGGACGTGTCACGCGGGCCGACGGCTTTGCCCATCGGCACCAGGGCACGAAGACGATCGGCGGCATGGAGCGGCATTCCACGCTCTGATCCTGTGCAACCCATGGGATTCAGAGACGCTGCCCGTCCGTCGCTGAGGCGGTGGGCCCGGCGACGGCGGTGGACGAGCCGCCTGACCATCCGGGTCTGCGGGTGGCGGGCGGCTCACATGTTCTCGGCGCCGGCCTTGATGGCTTCGCGGATGCGGGGGTACGTGCCGCAACGGCAGATGTTGCGGATCTCGTCGAGGTCGCTGTCGTCGATGTCGCGGCCTTCGGCGGCAGCATGGCGGACCTTGGCGACGGCGGTCATGATCTGGCCGGGCTGGCAGTAGCCGCACTGCGCGACGTCCATCTCCAGCCAGGCTTCCTGCATCGGGTGCAGGTCCTTGCCGACGGTGGTGGGCAGCCCTTCGATCGTGGTGATCTCGTCGTCGGTGGCGATCTTCGAGACGGGCACGGAGCAGGGGTTGAAGGCCTTGCCGTTGATGTGCGATGTGCAGGCCTGGCAGACACCGAGGCCGCAGCCGTACTTGGGCCCCGTGACGCCGAGCAGGTCGCGCAGGACCCACAGCAGCCGTACGTCGTCGTCGGCTTCGACGGTGATCTGCTTGCCGTTGAGCTTGAAGGTGTGCGTGGGCATGGCTCCGGGCTCCCGTTCAGAAGGCGCGGTCGAGACCGTCGGTGGGGGACTGCGGCGTGGACGGCTTGAGCGGCAGCGGCTCGAAGCTCAGGGTGCTGTGGTTGATCGGGAAGCTGGTCGGCATCGCCCCTACGGCACGCGCGTAGGCACAGGCGATCGCGGCGAACGCGGGCGCGACCGCCAACTCGCCCGCACCGGACGGCTTGTCGCTGGTGGGCGGCATGACGACGACGCGCAGATCGAGAGGGGCGTTCCACTGCCGGGTGTAGAAGTAGTTGTCCCAGCTGCCTTCCAGCGGGATGCCGTCCTTGATGTGGAGGCTGGAGGTGAGCGCCATGGCCATGGCGTCGATGAACCCGCCCATCATCTGGGCCTCGAGACCGCGGGGGTTGATGGCGAACCCGGCGTCGACGACCAGCAGCGCCCTGGTGACGCGCGGTCCGGTCACCCCGTCCCTGACCTTCCGGTCGACCGTCTCGGGCCGGCAGTCGATCTCGACCAGCGAGGCGACCGCTCCCCGGTACTCGGCGTGCAGGCCGATGCCCTGCGCGACACCGGCGGGGAGCTCCCTGCCCCACTCGCCGACCTCCACCGCCTTGTCCAGTACGGCTCGCAGACGCTCGTCCCTGAGGAACTCCCGGCGGAACGCCACGGGATCCTTGCCCATCTTGGCGGCGAGCTGGTCGACGACCAGTTCCTGAGCGCACACCACGTTCGGCGAGTAGATGTTGCGCATGCTGCCGGTGTTGAACTCAAGGGGCACTTCGGACAGGAGCTGGGTGGTGACCCCGAAGTTGTAGGGGGAGGACTGGGTCAGCGTGAAGATCGTCTCGGCGAAGGTGAGATTGCCGGCCACGGGCAGCTGCGCGGCCGTCGCGCTGATCATCTCGCCGAGGCCGTGCCCGAAGTCGGTCTTGGAGCTGGTGTGGCGCTGTTCGAAGCTGAGCACGTTGCCGAGCGCGTACGTCGCGCGCACACGCGACACGCACATCGGATGCGTGCGACCCTGCCGGAAACTGTCGGTGCGGGACCACGACAGCTTCACCGGCTTGCCCATCTTCTGCGAGATCTCGGCGGCCTCCGCGGCCACGTCATGGAAGAGATGGCGTCCGAACGAGCCGCCGCCCGGCACCACATGGACGGTGACGGACTCCTGGCCCAGCCCGAGCGCCTTGGCGATCTCCTGCTGGGCCACGATGGGCGACTTGAGACTCGCCCAGATCTCGGCGCGGTCGGGGCGGACGTCGGCGATCGCGTTGTCGGGCTCCAGCGGACTGTTGCTGGCGAACGCGAAGGTGAACTCGGCGTCGATCTTCTTGCTCAGCAGCGGCGGTACGGTCATGGGGAGCGCCGCGGCCTTGAGCTTCGCCAGGACGGTGTCGTCGGACTCCTTGTCCACACTGCCGGCACCCCAGGTCACCTCCAGCGCCCGTAGTGCGTCGATGCACTGCCCGAACGTCTCACCCCGTACCGCCACACCGTGCTTGATGGTCGCGACGTCGGTGATGCCCGGCATGTTCTGAACCGCGTCGGCGTTGTGGACGGCCACGACCGTGCCGTTGATCGTCGGCGGTCTGCGCACCATCGTGGGCTTGGCGTCAGGGACCTGGAGGTCCATGCCGAACCTCTTGCGCCCGGTCACGATGTCGAGCGCGTCGACACGCCTGTGGGGCTTGCCCAGAACGGTGAACTGCGAGGGCGGCTTGAGCTGTGCGGTGACGGGTGTCGTCTTGGTGGCGGCCGCCGCCGTCGCGAGCGATCCGTATGTCGCGCTCTTCGCCGTGCCGTACGAGACCACACCGTCCTTGGTGGTCAGTTCGGACGCCGGAACCCCCCACTGCTCGGCGGCGGTCGCCACCAGCCGCTGCCGGGCGACCGCGGCCGCGGTGCGCACGGGCAGGTACATGCTGCGCATCGAGTTCGACCCGGCGGTCAGCTGGTTCATCACCAGCTCGGGGCGGGCGTCGGCCAGGGTGACCTTGACCCTGTCCAACGGCAGATCCAACTCCTCGGCGACCATCATCGCGACCGCCGTGGTCATGCCCTGGCCCACCTCGGCGCGCGGTACCGCGAGCGAGGCGGTTCCGTCGGTGTGCACCTGGACCGAAATCAGTCCCGACGTGGGCGCCGCCGCCAGGTTCTGCATATCTCCGAGGTCGAACAGCTCCTCGGGCTGCGGAGGAGAGGGCACCGCAGCCTGAGCGGGCTGCGCTCCGGCCGCATCCGCACCCAGGCGCACTGCCACGGCCAGCGTGGGGGCGGCCAGCAGATACGCCAGCACCCTGCGACGCCCGAGTCCCTCCGACGCTCCCTCCGGACCCGACGCCCGCTCCGGACTCCGCGGCGAACGACCCTGTTCTGCCATGCGTGTTCCTCCAGAAACACCCGAACCGACCGTCGTACTGTCCGTTCCGCGTCCCGGAGCCTGTCACAGGTCACAGCAGTGATCCAGGGGCACGCTGCTGTCCGGACCGAGGTGCAGTAGCTGCGCAGGTTGGCAGAAGTACCCCTGTGATCAGCACGGTTGCCCTGAACGCAACATCAGGACGGCGATCAACGCGTGCGAAAGCTCCACATGACCACCACATGGCTGGTGACGGCGCATCACGGCGAAGACTGCGGATGGACGAGAAGCAGGGCGATGTCGTCGCCGAGAGGTCCGCGCCGGCGGGCGTGGTCGATGAGGGCGTCGGCGAGGGTGTCCATGCTCCGGAGATCTTCAGGGGCGAGCTGCTCGGCGAGCTCGTTGGTGGCGTCCTCGATGTCGGTGCCGGGGGTTTCGACGAGGCCGTCGGTGTACAGGGCCAGCACGGCGCCGGGCGGCAGGGGGATCTCGGTGGCCGGGTAGTCGGCGGCCGAGTCGATGCCGAGCAGGAGGCCGGGCGGCACGTCCAGTACTTCGGTGTGTCCGTCGGGGTGGCGCAGGAGCGGTGGCGGGTGGCCGGCGCTCGCCAGGCAGGCGGCGTGGCGAGCCAGGTCGAGGTGGGCGTAGAGGCAGCTGGTGAAGAGGCCGGGGTCGAGGTCGGTGAGCAGGCGGTTGGTGCGGGCGAGTACCTCGCCGGGGGACGCGCCGGTCGGTGGCGTGGACGGCGGTGCGGACCTGCCCCATGAGGGCGCGGCGTTCATGTTGTGGCCCTGGACATCGCCGATGGCGGCTGCGGCGGTACCGGTGTCGAGTCGGATGAGGTCGTAGAAGTCGCCGCCGACGTTCACACCGCGGGTGGCGGGAAGGTAGCGGGCGGCCACGTCCAGGCCGGGGATGGACGGCAGGACCCGGGGTAGCAGACCGGCCTGCAGGCGGTGGGCGAGCTCCTGCTTGGTGTCGTAGAGACGGGCGCGGTCCAGGGGTACGTGCTCGCCCGGCGGCAACAGGCACATGCCGACCACGGAGGCACCGCTCTCCCGAGCGACCTGGGTCACAGCCGGAGCCAGCAGCTCCGTGCCGAACGTGACATGCGCGAAGTCGCGTGACCCGATCATGGAACTACGCCAGGCCGTCCCCCGGCTCTCTGCTGCAGGTCCGCGGCTTCCCCAGGGTGAGCGGCGGTGGCAGCCTGGAATACAGGCAGCTGAGACGGACTCGCCCAGGAGCCCAGAGGTTCCGGAAGGGGAGGCATCGGTGCCGGCACAACCGCTCAACGAGGAGTCGGTGACGGCCCTGGTCTACGACGCCACCGCCGCACCGTCCCTGCACAACGCCCAGCCGTGGCACTTCCGCTACTCTCGGGACAGCCGAACCTTCCGTCTGCGCTCGGACCCGGAGCGCGCCCTACCGCACACCGACCCCCACGGCCGCGCCCTCCACATCGGCTGCGCCGCCGGCCTGATGAACCTCCGTGTCGCGGCCGTGCACGCCGGCTGGTATCCGGAGACCCGGCTGCTGCCCGACCCGCAGGACACCGAGCTGCTCGCCTCCGTGCAGCTGACCGCCCTGGGAAGCGGCAGGGGCGAACTCGGCGCGCTGTACCCGGCCATTCACAGGCGGCACACGAGCCGGTATCCGTTCGAGGAGACGGAGATACCCCAAGCCGTGCTGACTGCCCTGGCAGACGCAGCGCGCGACGAGGGCGCCTCACTCACGTTCCCCACCGGGTGGCATCTGCACGAGGTGCTGGAGCTGGTCCAGGAGGCCGAGGCCCGCAACATCACCGATCACGCCAGGGCCGAGGAGCTGGGCCACTGGACGAACCGCAGCGGCATCCCGTTCTCGGACACGGCCGCCGAAGGAGTTCCCGCATACGCCTTCGGCCCGCGCAAGCTCGGCGGCAAGGCACCGATGCGCGACTTCGCCGGCGGCCGGCCGATGACGGGCCGCACCGCCGCCGAGTTCGAGCACTACCCTCACCTGGCCCTGCTGAGCACGGCCCGCGATCGCCCGGAGGACTGGCTGCGCGCCGGCCAGGCGTTGGAGCACGTCCTGCTGCTGGCAACCCTGAAGGGCCTGTCCAGCTCGTTCGTCACACAGGCCCTGGAATGGCCCGACCTGCGCTGGCCCCTGCGCGATCCGGTGACGGGCACCGGGCATGTGCAGATGGTGCTGCGCCTCGGATACGGCCCACCAGGCCCTGCGACACCGCGCCGCCCGATGCGAGAGGTGCTGGACATCGAGAAGGGTACGAGCGGCCGCCGGCGACGGACCCGGCAGACGTGAGGTCCTGCGTCACGGTTCCCAGACCGAGCAGTCGTGGGCGAAGAGCACACGCCGGGGGTCGAAGTCGGCGAGCCGCTCCAGCCAGTGCCGGTAGCTGGGAAGCGGCTGTTCCACGCCATGCAGTGCGGCCTCGCGCGCCAACTGGTCCGACGCGAACTGGGAGGCGAAGTCGTGTGCCTGGCCGGCAAGGACCACGGTGCCGTCGCCTTGCCGGAGAACGAGCGACTGATGTCCCGGGGTGTGCCCCGGCGTCGGAATGATCCAGACGCCTGGCCAGACCTCGGTCTCACCGGCGAGCTCCTCGTAGGAAACGCCGGGGAAGTCGACGAGTTCGTCGATGGTGTAGTTGCCCCGGCGGGCGGTCGCCAGTTCGACGTCCTGGACCAGGATGGGCTTGCCGCCCAGGAGGGGATTGCCGCCGCAGTGGTCGAAGTGCAAATGGCAGTTCACGACCACGGAGACGTCGTCCAGGGCGACTCCGGCCGCCGCCAGGGCGTCCTGCAGCGCACGGCGCCGGGGCCGGTAATGTCCTTCGGTCTCCGGGTCCGCGCTGCCGATGCCGGTGTCGAAGAGGATCAGACCCTGGTCGTGTCGGACGAGATAGGCGAGCACGGGCTCAACCCGCGGCTCGGCACCACCCGTTTCCGACGCCGGCCGGATGAAATACCCCAAGTCGAGCCGCCGCACCGCCATGTTCTGCCCCATGCGGCCATCCTGACAGGGTGCAGCATGCCCGCCGGCCGGTCTGCCGACAGCGGAACACGTGGACATTCCCACCGTCCCGGGTTCGCCCCGCCGCAGGGTGGCATACGCCGACACCGCGTCGTCGTACGCCGCGGGTACGTCAGAACGCCGCACCGTCGAGCACCGCGCGCTGCACGCCGTGCTCGACCAGCCGGGCCGGGGCTGCTCAGTCGGTGAGCCAGCCTCGGTGGTGCGTGGGGGGCGATGTGCGCGTCGTCCTGGGGCGATGATGGCGTTGCCGTGGACGGCGGCGAAGGGTCCGACGGTGTTGTCTGTGATGACGGTTGACGGACCGCGTCGCACTACGCAGGGTCGTCCATCGCAACGGGCGAGAACGAGGGCTGCCGACGCGCCGGCCTGAGCAGTACCTCACTGCCGATCGGCGTGAAGCCGCAGGCGAGGAAGGCACGCAGGGATCGGGCGTTGCCCGGGGAGACCGCGGCGAAGACAGGCTCCCCTTCGGGAACGAGCGTGAGGGCGTCGGCGAGCAGACCGCGCCCCTGGCCCCGGGCGCTGTCCTGGGGAGCGTGGAGTTCGATGCTCAACTCACGCCGTCCGGCGAGTCCGTCGGCCAAAGTGATCAGGCCGCGTTCGTCGCCGTGGACGCGGACGTGAGTGCGCAACTGACGGGCGTGGAGGACGCGGGGATGGTCGTCCGCGTAGGTCAGCTCAGCCAGGCGCGGGGTGCCGCCGGTACCGCGGGCGGTGAGGGTGACGTCGACGACGCCGATCCACCCCTCGGGGCCCGCGAGTCGGTGCAGGAAATCGGGGGCCAGGGAACCGCCGAAGCCATCTGGCTCCCAACCGTCCACGTCCTGGGCACTCAGCGCGGTGGCGACGAAGGCATGCCCCGTAAAGGCAACGGAACACTCCAGACCGCCCGGCAGGGGCGGCAGCACCGTCACTCCGCCGTCCACCGGCGGGAACGGCCCTCGGCAGCGGCAGTGAAGTGGGACAGAAGCGGATGCGGCTCAGGCACGATCGGTCGCCTGGCGGGTCACCTGCGTAGTGAGGAAGTCCAGCAGCACGGCATTGAAGGGCTCGGGCTGTTCTGCTCCCGGAAGGTGCCCGGCGTGTTCGATGACGGCAAGGGTGGCGTGCGGGACGAGTCGGTGGATGTCCTCGGCGTCGGCGACCGAGGTGTACACATCGTCCGCGCCGACCACGATCAGGACCGGTGCCTCGACGGCGGCCAGTGTGTCCCGGTAGTCCGGGCGCTCGGCACGTCCGCGCAGAGCCGCAGCGGCGCCGCGCGGGTCGGTGGCGCGCATCATGCCCAGGATGTGTGCGGCCACATCAGGCATAGCGGCGACGTTGTACGCGGCGAGCATCTTGTCGATCACCTCGCCGGCGTAGCCGTCCATGCCCTCGGCGAGCAGCCGGTCGGCCAGGCGGTTGCGGAACTCCTTGCCCTCTTCGGTCTCGGCAGGCGCCGAAGTATCGGACAGGACGAGTGCCCGCACCCGCTGCGGATACCTGCGCTGGAACTCCATGGCGATCTGGCCGCCCATGGACACGCCGCCCACCACAGCCCGCTCCACGCCCAGGTGACCCAGGAGCGCGGCGATGTCGTCCGCGAAGTCGGAGAGGAACACCTTGCCGGGCGTGACATCGCTGTCGCCGTACCCGCGCAGGTCCGGCAGGATCACCCGGTGTCCGGCCGCAACGAGCGCCGCGGCCTGCGGCGCCCACAGGCTGCGGTTGAACGGATGCCCGTGGATCAGGACGACAGGCAGCCCGTCCGACGGGCCCATGTCGTCGTAACGGACTGTGACGCCATGTACGGCTATGCGACTCATCCTGGGCACCCTAGTGCCATGATCGGCTGCGGCTCCAGACCCCAAGGGAGCGACCGCCCCGCCCCAGGGTGTATCGACCGATTACACACTCTTTGTCGGGGTAGACGAAGACCGACAAAGCATTACTTGGAGGCCGCCATGATCGTGCTCGGCGTCATCCTGCTCGTGATCGGTCTCGTGACCGGCATCAATATTCTGTGGACGATCGGAATCATCCTGGCGGTCGTCGGCCTCGTCCTGTGGCTGCTGGGAACAACGGGCCATGCGGTGGGTGGCCGCCCCCACTACTGGTGATCTGCATTCCGATCAGCGCAGACGCCGGTGATCAGCTGCACACGATGTTGCACACGGCGAGCCGAGTCAGCTCTTGCGCGGGATGGGCTCGCAGACCTCCGGCGAGTCGGAACCCCGGCCTCCTGCAGGGCCGGGGTTCACCATGCCCTCGTTGGAGGAAGCTCGTTTGCCCGTTCAGTGCCCCTGAGCGCGCGCTGCGTCGGCACGATGGTGACCCGGTGTGCCGTGAGGGCAGCTGATCCAGGCCGTTGCCTCGAGCAGCGTTGCCGCCGATCTTCGAGTCGGAAGATCGAAGGCCGAGCCCCTGACACCTTGCTCATCTGCCGGGCCACTCCCACATGGCCTTTGCGGGTTTGCACGGCCGGGTCACGGTGACTCGCCGTGGGACAACGGCGCTTGCTCCGCCGCGGACATTTCGGCCTTTGGCGGAGAGTGGGAAGACGACCCCAAGGATCGGAGGGCAGTGCCGTGAGCAGTGCGAACACAGAGCGTGCCGAGGCGGCGAAGCTTCCGGAAGGTGACGTGGTAGGCATCCTGCTCGAGCAGCACGCCCGCATCCGGGACTTGTTCTCGGACGTGAAGAGTGCGGAAGGCGATCACAAGCAGCAGGCGTTCGACGAACTGAGGGCACTACTTGCGGTGCACGAGACCGCCGAGGAGATGATCCTGCGACCCGTCGCGCAGGACGTGACCGGCGAGGCGGAGGCCGATGCTCGCAACCACGAGGAGGAAGCGGCCAACAAGGTCCTCGCCGAACTCGAGAAGATGGACGTCTTCGGCGCCGAGTTCAACACCACGTTCGCCAGGTTCGAGCAGTCCGTCATCGACCACGCGGAGCACGAGGAACGGGAGGAGTTCCCCTTCGTGGTCCGGGAGTGTGCCGAGGACAAGCGGAGGGGCATGGGCACGATGCTGCGGGCGGCCGAGAAGATCGCCCCCACCCACCCGCATCCCGGCGCAGCCGGATCTCCGATGGCCCAGTGGACGGTCGGGCCGTTCGCGTCCTTGGTCGACCGGACGAAGGATGCACTGAAGGCTGCGGCACCCGGCGGCTGACCACGCATGACCGAAGCCCGTCGTGTGCCGGAGCAGTCCTGGCGGGTTCGTAAGCCGCAGCATGCGTACGGGCGACGGGGGGTGCCGTTGACGCTCGACGGCATCGCCGGGTACGACGGCGTCTTGCGGTAGGGGCGGAGATCGCGAACGGGCTGCCGCGTGCACGGAAGCCTTGTGGCCGGTGCGCGCTGCGGCGATTGCGAAGATCTGATGGGGGTGTATTCGACCCCACTGTGACCCCGCTGACGACATAATCCTGATCGTACGGTAGCGATTTCGACGCCACTCTATGCGTCGAGGAATATGCCGACAGTCGGCGGTCGGCGGAACTGAGCCGAGGGAGGGATTCTGCCGAATGTATCAGACGTTTAATGCGTAACACCGTGGCGCAGCGCCTTTCGGCCGATGCGGTGGGCGTAGTTTGCGGTGGCGGCATGGGGATACGTCGCCGCGCGTACTGACCGTCTGCGCATCGAGGATTCCATGGCCACATCGACCGAGCCGGTAGCCCCTGTTCCGGTGAAAGGCCGCGGCCCGGGAGCAGTGCTGGCCGCATGGCTGAGCACCACCGATCACAAGAAGATCGGGCACCTGTATCTAATCACCTCCTTTATTTTCTTCCTGTTCGCCGGGGCGCTGGCTCTGGGGATGCGGGCGGAATTGGCCCGGCCGGGGATCCAGATCCTCTCCAATGAGCAGTACAACCAGGCGTTCACCCTGCACGGCACCGTGATGCTGCTGCTCTTCGCCACACCAACCTTCGCCGGCTTCACCAACGCCATCATGCCGCTGCAGATCGGCGCCCCCGACGTAGCATTTCCACGTCTGAACATGCTGTCGTACTGGCTGTTTCTCTTCGGCGGTCTCATCGTCGTCGGGTCCCTGCTGACCAGCAACGGCAGCGCCGACTACGGCTGGACGGCCTACACCCCGCTCAGCGGGGGAGAGCGCACCCCCAACATCGGCGCCGACATGTGGATCCTGGGGCTGGCGCTGTCCGGATTCGGCACTATTCTCGGCGCGGTCAACTTCATCACCACGATCATCGGCATGCGTGCCCCTGGGATGACGATGTTCCGGCTGCCGATCTTCACCTGGAACGTGCTGCTGACCTCGGTGCTGGTATTGTTCGCTTTTCCGGTGCTTGCCGCCGCACTGCTGGTACTGGAATCGGACCGAAGGTTCGGATCCCACGTTTTCGCGCCGGAGAACGGCGGGGCGCTTTTGTGGCAGCACCTGTTCTGGTTCTTCGGCCATCCAGAGGTCTACATTCTGGCGCTGCCCTTCTTCGGTGTGGTCACCGAAATCATCCCGGTGTTCGCCCGTAAGCCGATCTTCGGATACATGGGGCTGGTCGGGGTCACCATCTCCATCACAGGACTCTCCGTGACCGTCTGGGCGCACCACATGTTCGCCACCGGCGCCGTATTGCTGCCTTTCTTCTCCTTGCTGACCTTCCTCATCGCCGTTCCCACCGGAGTGAAATTCTTCAACTGGATCGGTACGATGTGGAGGGGTTCACTGACGTTCGAGACGCCGATGTTGTGGGCCATCGGTTTTCTTGTGACGTTTCTGTTCGGCGGCCTGACCGGGGTAATCCTGGGGTCGCCTCCACTGGACTGGCACGTCACCGACAGCTATTTCGTCGTGGCCCACTTCCACTATGTGCTGTTCGGCACCATCGTTTTCGCGATGTTCGGCGGATTCCATTTCTGGTGGCCGAAGATGACCGGCACCATGCTCGACGAGAGGCTGGGAAAGATCCATTTCTGGACGCTGTTCGTCGGATTCCATATGACCTTCCTCGTCCAGCACTGGCTCGGCGCGGAAGGAATGCCCCGGCGCTACGCCGACTATCTGGCGGCCGACGGTTTCACGGCGCTGAACACCCTGTCGTCGATCGGGGCCTTCCTGCTGGGCCTGTCGACCCTGCCGTTCTTGTACAACGTGTGGAAGACCGCCAAGTACGGCAAGCGGATCGACGTCGACGACCCTTGGGGCTGGGGCCGCTCGCTGGAGTGGGCCACTTCCTGCCCGCCGCCGCGCCACAACTTCGTGGCGCTCCCGAGAATCCGCTCCGAGTCCCCGGCATTCGTCCTGAACCACCCCGATGTGCAGATCGAGCAGGAGCACATCACGCTGGGCAAGCGGGACGTCGTCGAGCCGGACAAGCGTGCAGCCCGGCCACTGACCGGTGACGAGGACAACCGTCGCCCAACCGAGGATCCCGACGCAGCGGCCGGTATCGCCCAACTCGAGGGGTACCTGCTGTGCCAGGCGGAGATCCAAAAGGCTCGGGCGGAGGGGGATGCTTTCGCCCGGCGTATGCCATGGCTGACCACAGGCCAGCACAAAGAGGTCGCCCGGCACTACGCCGACCAGCGCCTCGCGCTGTCCGAGCAAATGCTGGGAGCGGTGGCGACTCGCTGCATCGAACTGCAGGACCAGTACGCGGCCCGCTACCGCGCTCTTCGTCAGCGGTTGCTGTGCAGGTGCGTGGCCTTGCTGCTGGCTTCCTGCGCGTTGTCGGCCGCGGCCTGCTATCTCACCGTGTACCGCTGAGCGGAGTGCTCGAGTCGTTCAGCCAGGCCGAGGGTGCGCTCACCGCAGCGGGAGCCTGTCAAAGAGTTGAGCATCGAAATTTGCGGGCACTCGGCATTTCAGGGTCCTCGCGGGAATCCCAACGCCGCCGAGTCCACGAAACAGAGACGGGAGCGGCACGGCGAATGGGCACAGAACCTGGTGGCCGAGCCGGACGGCATGTACAGACGATTCTCCGGCGTACTGGGCGGGCCTACTCGGCCGGACACGACCGCCCGCTGGGCGTGGAATCCTGTCGGCTCTCGCAGGGTTCGGCGCGTACACGGGGCATGGGCAGAAGCGGTACGGCGCCGTGGTCGGCCGCTGCGAGTGTCTGGATCGTTTCGACCCTCACCGCCGGCCAGTTGCTGTGGCCGCGTGCGACGAGGACGGCGATGGGTGCGTTGCCCGCGTTGACCGGGGCGGACGCGCTGCAATTGGCGTACAGCAGATTCGCCGGCAAGGCCCCATGACCGCGCCTCGCCGGCCGATCAGAACAGGGCGTCGAAGCCCTGTGGGGCGTACCGGTCCAGCAGCCGGATCCGGGCCGCGTGCAGCCGGTGGGAGAGTACCCGTCCGACCCAGTGGCCGACCGCCGAGCCGAACGCGGGATCGGCGTCCATCATCGTCCGCACGGTCAACGCGTCGAACTCATGGGTGCGCACCGGCGTCATGGCCTCCGCGCCCAGCTGCCATTCGTACGGGGCGAACAACCACGACCAGCCGACCAGCTCACCGGGGCCCAGGCTCTCGATGGCGACTGTCCGCCCGCCCGACACATGGAAGTCGAGCGTGACCGTGCCGGAACGGACGATCCAGAAACGGTCCGCGAGGGCACCTTCCTGGAAGAGGCGGGTTCCCTCGGGAAAATTCACCTCGCGCGCGAGTGCCATCAGACGTGCCCGGTGTTCCGCCGACAAGGAGGCGGCGATCCGGGTGGGAGAAAGAGCGGTCATGGTGCCCTCCGGTCCCAAGTTCGTCTCCGTGCTCAGCCTCCATTGTCGCTCCGCGCAGCGCGGAGGGAGAAGCGTGAACGTCGTCGGGACGCCCGGTTCGATGGCAGTCCGCAGCCGACCGGCATGCCATACGGAACCGACCAAAAGATGCCCTGCGCGTCGGCATTCCTCACGGGGAAGAGAAGACCACGCTGGCGAGTGCCAGAGCGTCGCTCTGTCCCGGCTCTCGCAGGCCGGCGGGGTGCTGCTGGTGGAGACGGCCCGCCGGACGGGCCTGGCCGGTGCGCTGTCCAGCGCGCTCGCGCCCTGGCGCAAGCAGCGGGCGGTCCATGATCCCGGCAAGATCCTGCTGGACGTCGCGTTGGCATCGCGCTGGGAGGGGAGTGCGTGGCGGACGGGGCGATGCTGCGGGCCGAGCCTGCCGTATTCGGCCCAGTGGCCTCCGACCCGACGGTCTCCCGCCTGGTCGAATCGAGGGACCGTCAGGAAAGATCGAGGTTAGCTGGGGATCCCGTGACAGTGTTCGGAGAATCCCCGGAGCTCCGGCTATTGAGCCGGTAGGGAATGCGTGCTGGGCTTCGCAGCGCCATTCGGCATGGGGGCGCAGCAGCGGATGTCACACCCGGCACCTAGTGTGACCGTAGATTCGGGCACCGGGGTGGAGAGGAACACAGGTGACGGGGCTGGGTTGGTTGTACGGTCGGGATCTTCCGCTGCTGAGTCTGACGTTCGCGCGTGACCTGACCGCGCGAGAGCTGTTGGGGCGGATGGGCGCGGATCTTGACACGCTCGCGCTGCGTAGCCAGGAGGACTTCGACGACGAGTTCGGTGACTTGCTCTACGCTGACGACGCATGCGTCGTCAGCGCGGGCCAGCATGGTGCGTGGGCATGGGCCTGGGAGCACGGCAGCTGGCAATGCGTCGTGGACGACCGCCTGATCTGTGATGTCTCGGTGGGGACGGCGGCCTTGGTGCTGCACGCCAACGAAAAGCCCATGGTGGACTTCCGCTACGCCGAGAACGGGCGCCTGCTCACCGGCATCAACACCTTGATGGGGCTCCGCCCCGATCACTACACCGGATGCGAACCGCACCGGTTCGACCCTGAACTGCACGCACTTGGTGCTGCACCAGACCGCGACGACTACGGCCCTCTGGGCCACCGTGGCCTTTTCTACCGCCTTGCCGAAGAACTCGGCGTTGGCCTCCCTCACGCTGACCTCTTCACCAACCCGTGTTTCAGCGCCGAACTCCAGCTCCGGCCGAATGTTCAGCCCTGATGACCTGCCGCATTTCGTCACTGCGGAGGACGCATTTCGTCACCATCCCTCAGTTGTGTCGCGGCGGTGTATGCGCCGTTGTCAGTTGCGTCGCGATGACGGTGAGGCGCTCGGCCAGCGCGCCGGGGATGGATCTCGTCATGGCGGTGAGTTCGATGGTCGCCGTTGCGTGACGGAGCGGTCTGAACCGGACGGCTGGGCGCGCCGCAGACGCCGCGGCGGGCACGACGGTGACGCCGAGACCGCACTCGACCATGGCGATCTGCGAGGTCACCGACCGGGCCCAGTGGGCGGGTACGGGGCTGAAGCCAGCGGTTCGGCACATGGCTGCCATGGCGTCGTGGTAGTCGGGCGAGATGTGCCGGTGGAGCCACACCCAGGTGTCGCCCGAGAGATCCGCCAGATCCAACGGACCGTCGGTCCCGGCTGCGGGGTGGCCGACGGGAAGGGCCGCGACGAACCGGTCGACGAAGAGCGAAGTCGCCGTGGTGCCGCGTACCGGGGCGGTCTGGCGCACGATCGCCCAGTCGAGCGTGCGGTCGAGGAGTCCGGCCCCGGCTTCGTGCGTGTCGATCTCCTGGGCACGGACCTCGATGTCCGGCAGCGCCTCGTGGAACTGCTCGAGCACGAGCGGCAGCGGCCAGGAGAACGCCGAGGCCACGGCGCCCACGTTCACCCGCCCGCCGCGCCCGGTGGCCGCGTGCCGGGCGGCGATCTCGGCGTCCTCGGCCTGGCGGATCAGCGCTCGGCAGCGGTCCAGGAACACGGCGCCTGCGGGGCTGAGGGCGACCGACCGCTGAGTACGGTGCAGCAGCTCGCAGCCGAGCTGCCGTTCGAGCTGCTTGATCGCCTGGGACAGCGGCGGCTGGGACATCCGCAGCCGCTCCGCCGCCCGGCCGAAGTGGAGTTCCTCGGCGACCGCGACGAAGTATCGCGCCTGCCGGATCTCAACCATGATTCGTCAAGCCTCTTACTGAGATAGGAAATCAGACCTTCCGAATATAGCCGGAGGTTGTTGAAGTGGAGGCATGAGCAACTCACCTCTCCTTGATCGCTTCGCGGCGTTCGGCTCCGCCGCGGTCAGCGACGCGCTCGACCAGCTCGCGCTGCCCGCCGGAGTCGGGGGCATCCGCCCGGTGTGGGGCCCCGCAGCCGTCGTGGGGTTCGCCGTCACCGTGGGCCTCGAACCGCGCATCGACGGCCCGGCCGGAGCCCACATCGCCGCCACCGCGATCGAGACCGCAGACGACCAGAGCGTGATCGTC
This sequence comes from Streptomyces sp. NPDC002896, assembly GCF_040295225.1. Classification (NCBI taxonomy): domain Bacteria; kingdom Bacillati; phylum Actinomycetota; class Actinomycetes; order Kitasatosporales; family Streptomycetaceae; genus Streptomyces; species Streptomyces sp. NPDC002896. Next base: position 78,043 of record NZ_JBEOVA010000033.1, read on the forward strand.
GTCGACAACCAGGGCCGCACCGACGTGTCCTGCTGGGGCGGCATCCTGAGCCTGGGCGCGGCGCGGCGCGGCGCGCGCGGTGTCGTCGCCGACGGCGTGTGCCGTGACGTCGCGGAGGCGCGCGAGCTGGGCTTCCCGGTCTTCTCGCGCGGGGCGGTCCCGGCCACGGCGCGGGGCAGGCTGCAGCAGCGCTCCACCGGCGAGCCGGTCACCGTCGCCGGCCTCACGGTCGAGCAGGGCGACGTCGTCGTCGCCGACGAGACCGGTCTCGTCGTCGTTCCGCGGGAGCGGGCCGAGGAAGTGGCGGAGATCGCCACCGCGATCGTGGCCCGGGAGCAGGCCATCGCGGACGAGGTGCGCGCGGGAGCCCCCCTCTCCCACGCCATGCACGATGCCCGCCTCGCCGGAGAGGCCATGCACGACGCCCGCCTCGCCGGAGAGAAGGAGTCGGCCCGATGAGCAGCACCAGCCCCGCGACGGACCTCGCCACCGACCTCTCCACCGCATCGATCTCCGACGCCCTCGACTCGCTCGGGCTGCCCGGATCCCTGCACGGTATCGGCGCGCTGCGCCAGGGCCAGCGGACCGTCGGGCCGGTCTTCACCGTGACCTACGAACCGGTCGACGAGGCCGGCGGTACGGTCGGCGATTTCCTCGACGACGTCCCTGCCGGCGCGGTGATCCTGATCGACAACGCCGGCCGCACCGACTGCACGGTGTGGGGCGGCATCATGAGCCAGACCGCGCACGAGCGCGGCATCGCGGGCACCGTCATCAACGGAACCTGCCGCGACGTCGCCGTCGCGACCGCCGCCGGTTACCCGATCTGGTCGGTCTCCCGGTTCATGCGCACCGGCAAGGACCGCGTCCGGGTGGCCGAGGTCCAGACGGCCGTCACCGTCGACGGGGTCGTCATCCACCCCGGCGACATCCTCGTGGCCGACGACGACGGCGCCGTGGTCGTCCCGGCCGCACGCTGGGACGAGGCCGTGGACATCGCCCGGCACATCGACCGCGTCGAGGAGGCCATCGTCGAGGCCGTCCGAGGCGGAGCCACGCTCGCCGAGGCGCGTGCCCGGCACGGCTACCACTCGCTCCAGACCCGGAAGGACCCCTCGTGAACGACAGCCTCACGAACGACGCCGGACGCGGGCACTCCAGCGCGACGCTGTCGGAGGCGTCGGGACTCGCCGTCGCCCTGTCCCCCGAGATCCGGTCGCTGTGGGCCGGCGCGAGGCTCTGCGGCCCGGCGTTCACCGTGCAGGGAGCCGGTGGCGACAACCTCGCCCTGCACCACGCCGTACTGCAGGCCCCGCCCGGATCCGTCCTGGTCGCCGACCTCGGCGGTGCCCGTTTCGGTCACTGGGGCGAGATCCTCACGGTGGCCGCCCAGCATCGAGGAATCGTGGGCCTGCTCATCGACGGCGGCGTCCGGGACGCGGCGGAGACCGAGGCGCTCGGCTTCCCGGTCTTCTCGCGCAACAACGCGATCCTCGGCACCCGCAAGGACTTCCGCGGCGTGTTCGGGCGTCCCGTCAGGGTCGGCGGTATCACGGTCCGCAGCGGCGACCTCGTCGTCGGGGACGTCGACGGCGTCGTAGCGCTGCCCGCGGACGACACCGACCGGATCCTCGACCGCGCCGACGCACGCGTGGCCCACGAGAACGATCTGGTGAAGCAGTTGCGGGAGGGCCGCAGCACCCTCGATCTGTACGACTTCGAAACCGCGGGGCGGTGACGCCGATGGCGGACAACCCGATCTTCGCCGTGGCCGCCCAGGCCGAAGCCCTGCGAGCCCGGGGCGCGGACGTCATCACGCTCGCCGCCGGAGAGCCCCAGGCAGCCACCAGCACCGCGGTCGTGGAGGCCGCCGTGGCCGCAGTCCGCGACCCCGCCACCCACCACTACGGGCCGGCCCAGGGACACCCCGAACTCCGGGCGCTTGTCGCCGCGCACGTCACCCACGACACCGAGCTCGCCTGGACCGCGGACGAGGTCCAGATCACCCTCGGCGCGAAGCACGCCCTGTTCCTCGCCACCCAGGCCCTGGTCAGCCCCGGCGACGAGGTGTTGGTCGCAGCGCCCGGCTGGCCCGGTCACACCGAGGTCGTCACCGCCGCAGGCGGCGTCGCCGTCCCGGTCGCCACCGACGAGGCGTTCCGTATCTCGGCCGACGCACTCGACCGCTGCCATACCCCCCGTACGCGGGCGGTGATCCTCTCCAGCCCGGGCAACCCCACCGGTGCCGTCCACCCCGAGTCCCGGCTGCGCCAGATCGCGGACTGGGCCCGGCGGCACGGTATCTGGGTCATCAGCGACGACATCTACCGGGCGTTCGACTACACCGGGACCTACCGGTCGATCCTGCAGGCGGCCCCCGAACTGCACGGCCGCGCAGTCGTCGTAGGGGGAGTGTCGAAGGAGCACGCCATGACCGGTTGGCGCGTCGGCTGGCTCGCGGCACCACCGGAGATCGTCTCCGCCGCACGGCTCCACGTCTCCCGCACCATCACACACGTCCCTACAGCCAACCAGCTGGCCGCCGTCGCCGCCCTGAACGACGAGGGCACGCCCGTCAATGCCGCCCACGACTACCGACGCCGACGCGACCTACTGGTCGAGGCGCTGAACCGGATCGACGGCATCGACTGCCCGCTGCCCGACGGCGGCATGTTCGCCTTCCCCGACGTCAAGGGCCTGCTCCACGACCGGGGTTGGGCGAGCAGCACGGACCTCGCCGCATGGCTCCTCGACACCGCCCATCTCGCGGTCGTCCCCGGTGAGGCGTTCAACGCCCCCGGACACATCCGCGTATGTTTCGCCGTCGACGACCACACGCTGATCACCGCGATCGATCGTCTGCAGACCGCCCTCGGAACCGCCCCCACCCAGGCGTACGAGGTCCACGCACCGACGCTGGAGGAGGCCCGATGAGCCCCGTCACCAAGCTCGAACCCTTCACGCTCCCGCTCACCGTGCACGGGACCCGCACCGACGTGTCCGGTCTACACCGCCACGGCACCGGCACCCCGCTGGTGTTCCTCCACGGCTTCGGCTCGACCAAGGAGGACTACGCGGACGTCGTCCAGCAAGAGCGGCTCGCCGACCGCCCCGTCCTGGCCTACGACGCACCCGGGTGCGGCGCCAGCACCTGCGCGGACCTCGGCGCCGTCTCCATCCCCTTCCTGGTCTCCGTCGCCGAGCAGGTCCTCCAGGCGTGGCAGATCGACCGGTTCCACGTCGTCGGGCACTCGATGGGCGGCCTGACCGCGCTCCTCCTGGCGGACGGCGACCCCGGCAGGATCGCGAGCTTCACCAACATCGAGGGCAACGTCGCACCCGAGGACTGCTTCCTCAGCCGCCAGATCGTCACCCACGCCGACGACGATCCCGACGAGTTCCTGGCCCGGTTCGCCGAACGCGTGGGCGCGTCACGCTTCTACGCCGGCGCCCTGTACGCCTCGAGCCTTCCCCACAAGGTCCGGGCCGGAGCAGTCAGGGCGATCTTCGAGTCCATGGTCGACCTCTCCGACCACGGCAAGCTGCTCGACCGGTTCCTCGGACTCCCCGCACCGAAGATGTTCATGTACGGCGAGCAGAACAGCTCCCTGTCCTACCTCCCGAAGCTGGCCGCAGGCGGCGTCGAACTCGCCGAGATCAGCCACTGTGCCCACTTCCCCATGTACTCCAACGCCCCGGAGATGTGGGCCCGCATCACCGACCTCGTCACCCGCGCCGACGCCGGGTCCTGACGGCTCGGGGCGTGTGCGGACGCCCGCCACGCCAGAGACGGCGAGTCGTTCGCCACTCACACGGCGACCGGGTCACCTCTCGCGGCGCAGCGCGGCCGGCGTCGTACCGAGGTGGGAGCGGAGCACCCTGGTCAGGTGCTCCTGGTGGAAGAAGCCGCACGCGGCGGCGACCTGTGCGATGGGCATGGTTCCCGCACGCAGCAGGCGGGCGGCCTGTTCCACGCGCAGCCGCACCAGGTACCGGTGCGGAGGGCACCCCGTGCGGGCCTTGAACCGCCGGGCGAACTGGCTGACGCTCAAGCCGGCGGCCGAGGCGAGGTCCTCCAGCGACAGCGGCTCGGAGAGCCGGGCATCGAGGAGTTCCCGGACGGCGGCGAACTGCCGGTCGCTGAGCCCCACTTGCCGTCCCGCCGGCTCGGCGTCGCGGTGCCGCAGACTGTGCCGGCGCGCCAGCTGGGCCGCGGTCATGAGGGCGAGCTGGTCCGCGTAGGTGGTCCCGCTTGGCTCCCAGCGCCGTAGCGGCTTCATGATGGTCACCCACATGCGCGACGGCTCCTGCCTCGGCGTCCTCGCCGAGGAGGGCTGCGACATCGGCCTCATCGGCTACGAGACGGCCGTCATCGCCGACCGCGCCGGCGTACTCCTCACCCCGCAACTCGTCGGTCAACTCCATCAGTCTCCGCTCACGCGCTGACGTGCACCGATCGACGGTGCCTCGACGCGCGGGATGCAGGGGATCGGGAGCACCGTGCTGGCTGGGGGAGTTCGGCCACGGTGTTCGCCTACCGCCAGGTCATGCCGCTGCGGTCGCGGCGGTGTGAACAGGACGGAGAACGCCGGGGGGGGGGGGGGGCCCCGGCCCCCCCCCCCCCCCCCGGGGGGGGGGGATGCGAAAATGAAAAAAAAGGGGGGGTGGGGGGGGCGGAGAAGGAAGGC